>CAIWHP010000048.1 GCA_903912445.1 uncultured Lentisphaerota bacterium | reverse complement strand
TTTCTTCGGGTGTGGTTCCCTAATAATCTTCACAACGAGGCGCGGGACTTGGGGCGGGCTTGGATTACCGACGCTGCCCGGCGCTGGGAGGCAAGCGCAGTAACACTTGAGGCGTTGCGCGCTGAATACCAAGCGCAGCTTGATGCATGGATTGCGGCATCCGGCAAACGCAAGGTCAGTGACCTTGCCAGATACCGTGAGGCACACATCACACAGGTTGTCCCGCTGGAATATCGCCAACCTATCGTCCGTGATATGTTGAAGAACCCCGCCGCCTTCGACCGCGTACAACTCTGGGCACCCGGCGGCAAGAAACCCGGCCTGATCGTCTTCGGTGCCACGGGTTACGGCAAGACCCGCGCCATCTACAACCGACTTGCAACCTTGTACCGCGAGAACGGCACACAATTTTATGCGCTGACTGCGGATGAATTAAAGCAAGGCGTGATCGTGGCCGCGCACAATGGTGAAGTCGAACATGAGGCCACGTATGAATATCGCGGGGACCATTTGCCGTCACTACGCCGCGAGCCTTCGACATTTGAAGGCAAGCTCCGCGCCGCCGACATCGTTTTCATTGACGATTTGAGCCAGACGAAAATGACGGGTTACTACGCGGAACGGCTTTTCGCTCTCGTGGAACATCGCGTTGCGCGAGCCAAGCCGTTGATCGTCTCCGTGCAGATGGATGGCGACCGATTGGCGCACAAGTTGGCCGGGTGGGATGAACAGTTTGCCGACACCGCAGCTTGTATTGTGCGGCGGTTGCGTGATTTTTGCCAGTCGGTCAACTTTGGATGCGATCCCGCGCCGCCGTAGGCGACAGCGGCAACGTCAAGCAAAGGGTGCGGCGTTTTTTGGGCAATTCAGATTATTCACGCGCGCAGACGACTCACGCGTTGGACATGAACAGCGGCAGGACACACGCAAAGTCACATTGTAAAAATTCTTGCTCGTGGGTTCCATCGGTTCACTTCGCCACGCTGGTGCGTGCCGCCCCCCTCCCCCCCCCCACCCGGCTGCTTATGTGTCTCGACCGGGTAACTGGCGGCGGTGTGGACGCGGGGCTGGCGAAAGCGGCAGGGGCAAGGCGTGGCGATCTTGACTGCGTCCGGGTCTTCCATCATCCCAGCGATGGAACGCGCTGGTACGGGGCAGGCACGCACGGCGGCGGATGAATCATGCGTATAGGTGAGGACACTTTGCGCGCAACGGGGCAACCGCATGACAGGGCGGCGAGCCTCGGCGGGCTACGCTGCTACAGTTATTGCTACAAGCCTTGCAGCCTGTTCAACGTTTCCATCCGGGGCTCTGTCCAGTTCCTTGGCGTCTTGGGCGGTTCCTCGGCGGCATCGGATAGGGAATCCGTTGCCAGCGCCGGGCGACTACCGCGCGGCGGCAGCCGCCATTGTTCCGCGCCCAAGGCCAGTCAAACCCATCTGCTGGCCCCGGCGCTTTTCTCTTGCTCGGCTGCTTCCCTTGAAGAAACAAATCAAAAAGCGAAAAGACGCCCTCTCTCTGCTTCTTTTTCCTGTTTTCTTCTGTCCTGTCTTCTGCTGTGTCGTTGATTCGTTGATGATCGTCAACTCACCGTCATCTGACGCGGGCCGGTTGTGCCTCTCCCGCGCGTGAGGTGTGGCTACTTTTCCTCGCCGTCGCGTTGCCACGACGCCGGGGCCAATCTCACAAGTCGTTGACGACTTTCCCGGTCGCTGGCATCCGCGAAACGTGACAGCCGGGCACCTTACATCCCCAAGCGTTGCTATTCACCACACCCACGGCGCGCCTGAATTCTGCCGCTATCGTGCGGTCTAGGGCATAAAAAAAAACCGCGCCGGGTTTCAATCAGTACCATAAACGTATCACCCGCCCGGTTGGTGGGTCAGAAAACACGGGATTCAGGTGATACGTTTATGGTACGGGTTCGTGCCCCTAGCAGTGAAGGTTGAAGAAACGCCAGCAAAGGCACAACCGGAAGATGGTACAGCGAGAAAACCCTTGCAAATATTGGTTAAAACACTTGTTTTACAGGCTGGTGCACCCGGAGGGACTCGAACCCACACGGTGTTACCCACTAGACCCTGAATCTAGCGCGTCTGCCAGTTCCGCCACGGGTGCGTAAAAGCGGGCGGAACATAGCAGCCCGACCGGGGCACGTCAATGGTGCGGATTGAAATTGCGCCGCGGGCCTCAGCGGCGCCGGAACGGCAGGGTGAGCAGGAACAGCGCGAGCGCGACGAGCACGATCGTCGCGCCGGTCGCGGTCGCGGCATAGAAGGAGACGAGCAGCCCGGCGGCGCCGGCGAGGAAGCTCAGGAGCAGCGCCCAGCCGAGGTAGGCCGCGGTGCTGCGCGCCAGGTTGCGCGCGGCGGCCGCCGGCAGGATCAGCAGCGAATTGATCACCAGCAGGCCGATCCACGCGATGCTCATCGCCACCACCAGCGCGATGACCACGGAGAACAGCGCCTCGACCGCCCAGACGTTCACGCCGCGGCTGCGCGCCAGCACGGGGTGCAGCGTCGCGAGAAACAGCCGGTTGAACAGCACGGCCCAGATGAGCAGCGTCGCGAGGGCGAGCACGGCCAGGCGCGCGAGCTCGGCGGGCGCGATGGTCAGGATGTCGCCGATCAGGAAATGCGTGTAGCGGTTGAAGCCGCCGCCGCGCGAGAGCAGCACGACGCCGAGCGCGACGGCGCCGGCCATGACGAGCCCGATGATCGTGTCGCTGGACAGGACGCTGCTGCGGCGGAGCCACGCGATGGCGAGCGCGAGCAGCGCGGAGAACAGCAGCACCACGGGCGTGGGGTCGGCCAGGCCGGCGAGCGTGCCGAGCGCCACGCCGGTCAGCGCGGCGTGGCCGATCGCCTCGGAGAAAAAGGCCATGCGGCTGTTGACCACGAGGCAGCCGAGCACGGCGTAGAGCGGCGCGGCCAGCAGCACGGCGACCAGCGCCAGCCGCATGAATTCCAGCTGCGCCCACTCGCACGGCAGCGCGCCGAGGAGGCTGTGCCAGAGGCTCACGGGACACCTCCCGGCGCCGGCAACGGACATGACTCGTGCGCCGGCAGGCGGCGGACGAAGCCGGGCTCGGCGCCGGTGAACTCCATACCGAAGACCTGCTTGACCAGCGGGCTGGCGAGCACCTCGGCAGGCGTGCCATCGGCGAGCACCCGATGATTCAAGAAAATCATCCGGTCGGCCACGCGCGCCACCGCCGCGAGGTCATGCGAGACAAGCAGGATCGAAAGGTCGAGGCGCCGGCGCAGCTCCGACACCATGCGGTAGAACAGCTCGATGCCGGCCTGGTCCACGCCGGAGACGGGCTCGTCGAGCAGCAGCAGGTCGGGCATCGGGTGCAGCGCCAGCGCCAGCAGCACGCGCTGCAGTTCGCCGCCGGACAGCGCGCCGATGGTCTTGCCAAGCAGCGGCTGCGCCTCGACCATGCCGAGCGCGCACAGCGCCTCCTCGCGCTGGCGCGCGCCGAGCCCCAGCCAGAGCGGCCGCCGCTGGCTGACGCTGGCGAACAGGTCGCTGACGGTCGCCGGCGCGGAAACATCCAGGTCCATGCGCTGCGGCACATAGCCGACGCGCGGCCGCCCGAATTGCTGGTCGCTGCCGGAATGGACAAATTGCAGGCCGCCCTGGAAGGGCACTTCGCCGAGCAGCGCGCGCAGCAGTGTCGTCTTGCCCGCGCCGTTGGGCCCGATGATGGCGGTCAGCTCGCCGCAATGGACGTGCAGGTTGATCTCTTCCAGCACCGGTGTGCCGCCGAGCCGTACGCCGAAATGCTGCAGCTGCGTGCAGCAGCCGCCGCACGACGCCGGATGGTGATGGGCCGGCCCGTTCACTTCAGCACCCGCTGCAGCTCGGCGAGGTTCTTTTCCATGATCTGAAGGTAGGCCCCGGCCGCCACCGGCCCGGTCACCGCCGGGTCCAACACGGCGATCTGCGCGCCGGTCGCGCGCGCGATGACCTCCGCGCTGCGCGCAGGGTATTGCGGCTCGACGAAGAGCGCGCGCACTTTTTTCTCCCGCACCAGCGCGATGGTATCCGCGAGCTCGCGGGCGCCCGGCGCCGCGCCCGGCTCGCGCTCGACCACGGCGGCGATGTTGAAGCCAAACTCGCGGGCAAAATAGGGGAACGCCTCGTGCAGCGTGATGATGTTGCGCGAGGCAATGCCCTTGAGGCCCGCGCGCATCTTTTCCGCCTGCGCCCGCAGCTGCGCCGCGTAGGCCGCAGCGTTGCGCCGGTAGAGCTCCGCGTTCGGCGCATCGAGCCGCGCCAGCCCCGCGCCGATGGTCTCCGCCTGGCGCGCCGCGAGTTCCGGGCTGACCCAGACGTGTGGATTGCCCTCCAGGAGTTCGATGCCCGCGCTGGCCTCGATGACCTTGGCGCGCGGCGCCTGCCGCCGCGCCTTGTCCAGAAAAGCCTCCAGCCCGCCGCCGTTGACGATCAGCACATCGGCGTGGATCAGCCGCGCGAGGTCGGCGGGCGTCAGCTGATAATCGTGCAGACAGCCGGAAGTCGGCGGCGTCAGGTTGATCACGCTGACATTCGGCGCATTGCTGGTGATATTCAGCGCCGCAATGTGCAGCGGATAAAAGGTGGTGACGATCCGCAGCGGCGCAGCGCCCGCAGCGGTCGCCGCCAGCAGCGCACATACGATGGTCCGGGATAAGTTCACGCAGCAACACAACACCAAAGAACGGGTGCTGGCAAGTGTGAATCCGCGCGCCGGGGGCGCCGGCGGTTCGACAAGCTCACCGCAGGCCAACGGCGCCCCTACAAAACGTGCTGCCATTGACCGACGCGCGCGGCAAAGTCGCTGGCGTTGACGATATCGCCGATGACGGCGAAACCACTCGCACCAGCGGCGCGCAAGGCGGGTGCGCGCTCCGGCGTCAGCGCGCCGATGGCGACCACCGGCGCCGGCGCGAGTTGCGCAAGCCGCCGGAAGCCCGCAACACCTAGCGGCGGATGATCAAGCAGCTTGGTTGTCGTCGCAAAAACCGGGCCGAAGGCGATGTAGCTGGGCCGCAGCGCCGCAGCATGCGCCAGCTCGCTGTAGTTGTGCGTGCTCACGCCGAGCCGCAGCCCGCCCCGCGCCAGCGCCGGCAAATCTGCGCCGGCCAGATCCTCCTGCCCCAGGTGTACGCCGTAAGCCCCGTGCTGCAGCGCCAGCGCCCAGGCGTCGTTGATGAACAGCCGGATCGCGTGACGGCGCGCATATTCAATCGCGGCGACGATTTCCTTCTCCAGCGCCGCGCCGGCCAGGTCCTTGACGCGCAGCTGGACCGTCGTCACACCGCAGGGCGCCAGCTTTTCCAGCCACGCCGCCCGGTCCACCAGCGGATACAGGCCGAGCGGCTGCGGCCCGCAGTCGCGGAACTGCGGGCGGGCTTGGCCCTCCCCGGGCGTGGCCGTCAGCCAGGGCAGATCGCCCGGCGTGTCGGGCCAGCCGAGATGCGCGAGCGATCCGTGGCCCTGCCCGAGATCCTCGCCACAGCGCAGGCCTTGGTTCAGATAGGCCTTGGCGATGACCAGCGCATCGGGCAGCGGATGCCCCAGCGCGCGCACCGCGGCAATCGCGGAGGCCAGCGTGCAGCCGGTGCCATGCGTGTGGCGCACCAGTTGCCGCTCGCTGGTCAGCCAAAAGTGCTGACACCCATCCGAGAAATAATCCTGACAAAACTCGCCGCCGATATGCCCGCCCTTGACCAGCACCGCCCGCGCCCCGCGCTGCAGCAGCGCCTGGGCCGCCTGCGGGATGTTTTCCAGGCCCTGGAAATCCGGGCCAAGGAGTTTCCCAAGCTCCGCAATATTCGGTGTGACGAGGTCGGCGCGAGGCAGCATCCGTTCAATGAGCAACTGCCGCCCCTCGTCATTCAGCAGCGCAGTGCCGCTGGTCGCGGCCAGGACCGGGTCACAAACAACGAAGGCATCCGTGGTGTCGAGAAAATCGGCGACGGCCCGGACCTGTTCCGCGCCGCCGAGCATGCCCAGCTTGATGGCGACCGGCGGCAGATCTTCGGCGAGCCGCTCGATCTGGGCGCGCAAGAAGTCCGGCGCGACGGGTGCGATGTCGAACACGCCGTTCGTGTTCTGCACGGTCAGCGCGCTGACCACGGTACACGCGTGCACGCCCAGCCCATGCATCGTCTTGAGATCGGCCTGCAAGCCCGCGCCCCCGCTTGGGTCGCTGCCGGCGATGGTCCAGGCGATGGGGCGCGGAGCGAGGGGCGCAGATGATTGTCCTTGGTCATTTGTCATGGGTCATTGGTCCCGCAAGCTTGTTTCGATAATGCCGCGCACAGAGTTGATGAGCAAGATACGATCGCTCTTCTGCAAATCCTTCACGCGGATGACGACTTCTTTCAGTTTTCCTCGCGCCAGCAGTTCGGCGCGCTGGGTGCCGGCGAGCAGGCCGCAGGCAACCGGCGGCGTCAGCCAGCGGCCGCGCCGCACGACGACGATATTTGCAAAGCAGGACTCGGTCAGTTCGCCGCGCTCGTTGAACAGGAGCATGTCATCGCAGCCGGGCTGCCGGCGCAGCGCGGCGTCATACGTGGCGCGGTGCGTCGTTTTGTGGAAAAGGAACCGGTCGGTGGAGCTCACCGGCTTGCGGGCCAGCGCGATGTTCCAGACCTTGGCCTCCGGCAACCGCGTGGCCTCAACGCGGATCCGGCCGGCGCGGTCGAGCAGCAGGCGCACGCGCTGGTCATGGCAGGGGAAGCGTCCGGCAGCGCGGTGTAGTTCGCGCAGCACTTGCTGGCGCGAAAAGGGGAATCCGAAATATTCCGCCGAGCCGCACAGGCGCCGGAGATGGCGGGCGAGCAGCGCGTAGCCGCGGCTGGGCCGCCAGAGCATGGTTTCCAGCAGCTCGAACGGCGGCACCGGCGCGAGCGCCAGCGCCTTCGTCCGGCATTCCTGCCATTCCTCGGCCGCGCGCGAATCCCACGTGATGCCGGCGCCGGTGCCGTATGCGAGGCGCGCGCGCCGGCGGTCGAGATGCAGCGTGCGGATGGCCACGTTGAACTGCGCGCGGCCATCGGGCGCGATGAAGCCGATCGCGCCGGTATAGATGCCGCGCGGCGCGGTCTCCAGCCCGGCGATGATCTTCGCCGTCTGCACCTTGGGCGCGCCGGTGATCGAGGCGCACGGGAACAGCGCACGGAACAGGTCCGGCCAGGCAGCGCACGTTTTCGCGGCCACGGTCGAGGTCATCTGCCAGAGCGTGGCGTGCCGCTCGATGGCAAACAGCTTGGCGGCATGCACGCTGCCCGGGCGCGCGATGCGGCCGAGGTCATTGCGGACCATGTCCACGATCATGATGTTCTCGGCGCGGTTTTTGGCGGACTGCTGCAGTTCCGCGGCGATGCGTTGATCCTCAGCCGGCGTCAGGCCACGGGGCGCGGTGCCCTTCATCGGGCGACAGACGACGCGTTCCCCGTCACGGCGAAAGAACAACTCCGGCGAGAGCGAGCAGAGCGCGTGCTCGCCCAGGTCGAGGTAGGCTCCATAGGTCGTCTGGCCATCGGCGAGCAGCGCAGCGGCAAGCGCGCCGAAGTCGCCGCGAAAAGGCGCGCGCAGGCGGAAGGAATAGTTCACCTGATACGTTTCGCCGGCGGCGATTTTGCGCCGGATTGCGGCGATGGCGCGGCGAAATGCAGCGGGCGAAACGGTGGGCTTCCATGCCTTTTCCAAGGCTTGGAAAAGAGCTGGGTCGATTTTTCCAAGCATTGGAAAGGTAGGGGCGCAGTCTTGCTGCGCCCATTGTGCATGGCGGCCTGAAGTGCGGGCGCAGCAAGACTGCGCCCCTACACGACGGACATTTTTCGCCTTATAAATTCCGAACCACAGCAAGGGCAGCGGGCCGGGGCGGCGTGTGTGCAGCGCGGCGTCGAAGGCCGGCGCAGCTTCGTAGGCCAGAAAGCCCGCGGCCCAGCAACCGCGCTGCACGGCGGCATCGAGCTCCTCGAGGGCGGGCAGGACTTCGCCGGGTTGGCGGGCGATCAGGACGCTGGCTGGCTGGCGGAATTCCAGCCAGCTCTTTTGGCCGGCGTCAGCAGTTGCTTGGATCCAGACCTGCGGCTTGAAGTCCGTGTTCAATCCGTGTTGATCCGTGGCTAAACTTTCTTGCCGCAAACCTGGTGGCTCAGGCGCATCGAGCAGAACTTGGGGCCGCACATGCTGCAGTAGCTGGCGGTCTTGGCGTCGCGCTCGGGCAGTGCTTCGTCGTGGAAAGCGCGAGCAGTTTGCGGGTCGAGCGCGAGCCGGAACTGGTCCTCCCAGCGGAACTCGCCGCGCGCCGCGCTCATGGCATCGTCCCACGCCTGCGCGCCGGGGAAGCCGCGCGCGAGATCGGCGGCGTGCGCGGCGAGTTTGTGCGCGATGCAGCCGGCCTTGACGTCGTCGCGGTTCGGCAGCCCGAGGTGCTCCTTGGGCGTCACATAGCAGAGCATCGAGGCGCCGGCCGCCGCGATCAGCGCGCCGCCGATGGCGCTAGTGATGTGGTCGTGGCCCGCGCCGATGTCGGTGACCAGCGGCCCGAGCGTGTAGAAGGGGGCATCGAAGCACGCCTGCTGCTCGCGCGTGGCATTTTCCACGACGCGGTGCAGCGGGACGTGGCCGGGGCCTTCGATCATCACCTGGCAATCCATCTTCCAGGCCTGGCGCGTAAGCTGGCCGAGCGTTTCGAGCTCGGCGAACTGCGCCTTGTCGTTGGCGTCGGCGATGCAGCCGGGGCGCAGGCCGTCGCCGAGCGAGAAGGCGACGTCGTACGCGCGGAGGATCTCGCAGATCTCGCCGAAGTGCGTGAACAGGAAATTCTCTTGGCGGTTCGCCTGCATCCACGCGGCGAGGATCGCGCCGCCGCGGCTGACGATGCCCAGCTTGCGGCGCTTGGCGAAGGGGATGGTGCGGCGCAACACGCCGGCATGGATGGTGAAATAATCCACGCCCTGTTCGCACTGCTCGATCAGCACGTCGCGATAGAGCTCCCACGTCAGGTCGGTCACCTCGCCGGCGGTGCGGCGGACCGCTTCATAAATCGGAACGGTGCCGATGGGCACGGCGGAGTTGCGCAGGATCCACTCGCGCGTCTCGCGGATGTTTTCGCCGGTGGAGAGGTCCATCACGGTGTCCGCGCCCCAGAGCGTGGCCCACTGCATCTTCTCGACCTCCTCCTCGATCGAGGAGGCCAGCGCGCTGTTGCCGATGTTCGCGTTGATCTTCACGCGGAAGCGGCGGCCGATCAGCATCGGCTCGCTTTCGGGGTGGTTGATGTTCGCGGCGAGGATGGCGCGGCCGGCGGCCAGTTCGCGGCGAACGACTTCCGGCGTGATGGCCTCGCGGCCGCGCTGCTTTGCGCCCAGCGTCTCGCGCAGCGCCGCAAATTCCATCTCCGGCGTGATGAGCCCGCGGCGCGCATAGGCGAGCTGGGTCACCGCGCCGGCGGACGCGCGGCGGACGGGATGGTCAAAGTGGGCGTGCGGGCAGCCCGGCGCGCGTTCGCGGACGACGGTGGTATCGCCGCGCTCGGCGATCCAGGGCAAACGCAAGGCGGGCAGACCGCGACGGACGTTGAGCTTTTGCGCCGGGTCGGTCCACGGCCCGCTCACGTCATAGAGGCGCAGGCGCTCGCCGTTGGTCAGCGTGAGCTCGCGCACCGGCACGCGCAGGTCGGGCCGGCTGCCGGTGAGGTAGATCTTCTTGGCGCCCGGGAAGACGGCGCCGTTTTTTTTCTGCTGCATCGTGTGCTCCAAACAAAAACACCGCAATTCCGGGTGGAATTACGGTGAGCCTTGCGCCAACCGTCGCTTCCCTACGCCGGAATTACCCGTCCAGGTTCAAGGGGTTTGCTTCTCAGCCTCGCGGCTCCCCCAGCGATCAAAGGTCGCGCCGAAACTACTCTTTTGCCCGCCGGAGTCAAGGGGCGCGGTGGCTCCGCCCGCGAAGGCTGGGGTGGTGGTGGCGCAGCGGGGCGGTGGGTGCCGCGGCTGGCTTGACGCTCCCGACGGCGCAGGCTAGGGTCGCCACGTGGCATCAAACCTGTCCATCCCGCGCTGGCTTGTCGCGGCCGCGCTGCTGATCACGCTCGCCGGCCTCGGCTTCCACGATCTGTGGACGCCTGACGAACCACGCGAGGCCGCCCTCGCGCTCGCGATGAGCCGGGGCGGCGACGGGATCATTCCGCACCTCGCGGGCGAGCCCTTCGTCGAGAAGCCGCCGCTCTACTATGACCTTGCCGCCGCCTGGCTGCGCGTCAGCCCGTTCTCCGCGCCCAGCGCCGGCTGGCTGCGCCTGATCAGCGCGTTTTATGCGCTCGGCACGCTCGCGATGCTGTGGCTGCTTGCGCGCCGCCTGCTCGGCCGCGCCGCCGCGCCGCTCGCCGTGCTCGTGCTCGCCACGCTGCCCGGCTTTGTCCATGTCTCGCACTGGCTGCTGACCGATGGGGCGCTGATGTTTTTCGTCACCGCCGCGCTCGCCGCGCTGGCGGGCGCCTATCTGGGCGGCCGCCCTGCGCTGTTGCCCGTCGCCGGGGCGTTGGCCGCCGCCGCTTTTCTGACGAAGGGCATCATCGGCCCAATCTTCATCGCGTTCGGCGGACTGCCGCTGCTGCTGCTCGCCGCGCCGTGGAAGCGGCCGATCGCCGCGCTCCCAAACCATGGGGATAGTGACGGAGGGCGCGAGGCG
The DNA here is from genome assembly GCA_903912445.1 of uncultured Lentisphaerota bacterium. Lineage (GTDB taxonomy): Bacteria > Verrucomicrobiota > Kiritimatiellia > CAIQIC01 > CAIQIC01 > DP16D-bin41. Next base: position 69,502 of record CAIWHP010000048.1, on the reverse strand, counting down.
GGAGACGAGACACCCGGGCCGCGTATCACCGGCGTTCCCCCCTGCACCATCCGCCCTTCACCATCCGCCATGCTTCTCTACCATCTGGCCGCGCTGATCACCTTCGCGCTGCCGGTGGCGGCGTGGGCGGACGCGTTCTGGCGGAGCGGCGGGCGCGCGCTGTTCATGGAATGGTTCTGGACGAACCACTTCGGGCGCTTCAGCGGCGCGGCGACGCAGCTCGGCCATATCAACGGCCCGCTGTTCTACCTCGGCGCCCTGCCGCTCTATCTCCTGCCTTGGCTCCCGCCGATCGCGTGGCTGCTCTGGCGTGCCGTGCGCCAGCGCGCGCTGTGGCGCGAGCTGGCCATGCCCCTCGCGTGGGGGCTCGGTGGCGCCCTGCTGCTGTCGCTCTCGGCCACCAAGCGCGAAATCTACCTGGCCCCCCTGCTGCCCGCCTTCGCCCTGCTGGCCGCGCAAGGGCTGCAACGGCTGGAGCTGCGCCCGCAGACCTTGGTGCGCTATGCGGGCGTGCTCGTCGGGCTTTATCTGTTGGCCTTGACGATCGGCGAACCGCTGGTGGACAGGTACAAGAGCTATGGGGGCGCGTTCCGTGAATTCGACCAGAAGCTGGCGGTGCGCTCCGACCTGCGCGCGGCGGCCTGGGCTTTTGACGAGACCACGAGCGCCGGCTTTGAGTGGTATGTGGGCCGGATTTTCCCGGTGCTCACGAACAGCGCGGACGCGAGTGCCGTGCTCGCCGGCCATCACCCGCACTTCAATGCCCTGATCGTCTGCCACAAGCGCGGCGAGCACCTGCCGCCGGACTTTGCGGCCGCCCAGGAGACCCAGGTGCCGATGGGCGCGCGCCGCACGCTGTTGTTGCTGCACAGGAACCCTTCCGGAGTGCCAAGCCCCTGATACCCTTGGCCTCCAGACTTGAACCAGGAGAAAACCCATGAAAATCGTTTGTGCTTCCAGTGTATTGCTCGGCCGCGAGGCGTTCGCGACGCTCGGCGAATGCGTGGTCGCGCCCGACCGCGAGATCAAGGCCGCCACCGTCCACGACGCCGATGCGCTCATCGTGCGCTCCAAGACCGACTGCAACAGCGCGCTGCTCGCGGGCAGCCGCGTCCGCTTCGTCGGCACCGCGACGGCGGGCTTCGACCATTTCGACACCGACTGGCTGACCCAGGCGGGCCTGACGTGGTACGCCGCGGCCGGCTGCAACGCGAACAGCGTGGCCGAATACATCAGCGCCGCACTGCTGCTCCAGCTCGGCCAGCGGCGCGGCCGCAAGCTGGCCGGGCTGACGCTCGGCATCGTCGGCGTCGGCCAGGTCGGCAGCCGCGTGGCGCACAAGGCGCGCCTGCTGGGCATGCGCGTGCTGCTCAACGATCCGCCGCTTGCCGCAAAAACCGGCGATCCGATCTATCGGCCGCTGGAGGAAATCCTGCCGCAGTGCGACGTGATCACGCTGCACACGCCGCTCGAAAAGAAGGGTCCGCACCCGACCTTCCACCTCGCCGGTGAAAAGTTTTTTGCGCAGCTCAAGCGCGGCGCGCTGTTCATCAACGCCTCGCGCGGCGAGGTGATGGAGACCGCCTGCGTGGAGCGGGCCCTGGCGCAGAAAACGATCTGCGATGCGCTGCTCGATGTCTGGGAGGACGAGCCGAACACCTCGCGCGAGCTGCTCGCCATGGCCGCGCTCGGCACGCCGCACATCGCCGGCTATTCGTTTGAAGGCCGGCTCAACGGCACGGTGCAGTGCCACCAGGCGCTCTGCCGCGCCTGCGGCCTGACGCCGAACTGGACGCCGCCGCGCGCCATCACCCACCCCACCCTGCCCCTGATCGAGACCGACGCCGCGCAGCTCGACGTGGAAAGCGCGCTCGCCCGCATCCTCCTGACCGCCTACGACCTCCCCGCCGACGACCGCGCCCTGCGCGCCGGCGCGTCGGGCGAAGGCAAGGCGTGGGGAGAGCACTTCGAAAAGCTCCGCAAGCACTATCCCGAGCGCCGCGAATTCGCCGCGCACGCCGTCCGCCTCACCAACGCCTCGCCGCTGCTGCGCGAGCTGCTGCGCGGCTTCGGCTTCCAGGTCGAAGCGGTGTAAGCCTCCCCAGGCTTGGGCCAACGGAGCGGTCAATTCCGGAAGGGCGGGTGGCAGATCTCGAAGACGTTGCCGGAGGGATCGCGGAAGAGGATCGTCTCGCCGTTGCGCTGTGGCTTGGGGCCGCTGACGATCTCCGCGCCGAGCTTCACGACCTTCGCCGCGAAAGCCGGGAAATCTTCCTTTGCACAGGGGAACGCGATGTGTGTCGCCGTCATGTTGCGAGCATCAAAGCCCGGCTGCTCGATCAGCCCGAGCACGACCGCACCGCGCCCGACGAACGCCTGCCGGGGCTGGTTCCAGCGTTGCCGTATCCCAAAACCGAACAGCTCGGCGAAAAACTTGATGGCCTCGTCCAGGTCGCGGACGGTCAGCCCCACATGGTCAAAATGCGCTGTCATTGAGTTCTCCCACGTACCTGCAAACAAGTCCGCTGGGCGGAGTTTTCCAAGGATTGGAAATAAAGGCCAGCCCTTTTCCAAACCTTGGAAAGCGCCCCATCGACAGCGCTGCCGCCAACGGATTCCCCTTGTTGCTGCCGCGCCATGCCCATAAGCTCCGTGGCAACCTAAGCTTGAACGCTTCAGTTGACCCTCCGATAATGGCCTGCACGCCTCCTTATGCTCGCAGCGTTTCAACTGCCTTGCAGTAGCGGTTGAAGGGCGGCAGAGGGCTGCGGAGCTTGTCGATAATCGCTATCCACCACCTGCGCAGATGGGGTGGAACCGCCAACCGCAGCGTGGGTTGGCCGTGGGTCCGACGCCAGACGGCGCCATGGAGGGATAACCGCATGCGGAGGATCTGCAACTCGTGCTTGTCCGCCTTGCCCGGTTCACGTTGCAGCAGGACGCAGAGGTTATACGCCAGAGTCACCGCGCCCGCCCGTGCCAGTGAGTAGTGCTGATACCACGGCGCATGGCTTTCAAAGGTTTTTGCTCATTCATAAAACCGCTGCACGCACTCATTGTTCATCGTTGGCAGCAGCCTTTCGTCGGTCGGTGGTCAGGCGTACCGGGAGGAGCGACGGCCGAACCGCACGGACGCTACTCTCACCAGTACGCCCAACAAGACATTGCCGCGTCGCAGCCACCGGCAGCACGCCGCTTTTCGACCGCCGGTTGACATAGAAAAGCACGCCGGCATTCTTGCGCGGTGCGCCGCCAACGTGTCTATCTCCGCGCCGCACTATGCGCACATGAGCGGATTGGTCCAGGCGTGCTTCCCATCCTTGTCCACAACTTCGGCGCGCACCCATTTGGCCGGTTTCCGGCCGCCGGCAAGTTTCCACCTGGCTTCGGTCAGGGTCTTGCCGCTCTCTGCCTGGAAAAGCCGACCGCCACCGGATCCGTTGTAAAGAAACCGGATCCGCATGACGGGTGAAGCCTTGAGGCTGACCGTGCCGTTCTCGACGCGGAAGTCCACGATCGTTGGTCCACACGAGGCGTAGAAGCTGCCCTTCCCGAAGGCCTCCATGATGTCGGCCTTGTTGAGTCCCTTGGCGCGGATCATCGTCCAGCCCTGCCCCATCCAGGCGCTTTTGTGTATGTCGTCCACGGCCGTCAGGCCAACGTACAGTCCCTTGTTGAGCAATTGGTCAATATGCACACGGCTGAAGCCCTTGGCGCTCGCCAGGTCACAGTGGCCGTTGTACACCTCGACGGCCACGTAGCCGCTGACTTCCTGCATCTCTTCGATGCTGTGGGCGGTCCAATAGGGATGCGCATACACCACCTTGCCGCCGGCCCGCTTGACGGTGTCGAGCAACTGTTGCGCGGGTAATTCCTTGGCGAGTTCGAAGGGGTGCGGCACATCGAGGCACACAAAATGATGCGCCGGCGCGCCCGTGCCGGTCAGCGGATGCGCCTCCATGCTATTGATGGCGAGGAACCCATCCCCCGCGAAGGGGGTCAGGTCGTTGGTCTTCCAGTGATCGGTGACGGCGACAACGTGAAACCCGGCGCTGCGATACTGTGCGAGTCGGGTGGCCACATCAACATCGCCATCCGAGGTCTTGGTGTGGACATGCAACGCGGCCTTGTACCAGTTGCCTTCCTGCTGAAAGGGATTAACCGGCGGAGGCAGCTTGGCCTGGGCCTTCGGCGCAGGCGGCGCCTGCTGTCCCGCCGCCGGCCCACCGAGCAAGGCGGCGCCTGCCGCGACCAGCCCGGAATACTGGAAGAAAGCCCTGCGCTTCATGGTTCATTTCTCCGTTGTTCCCGGGAAGCAACTGCATCGACGCACCCACCGGGTCGGTTCCGCTTTTCGACCGCACGATGACGTGGAAAAAGCACGCGCGCATTTTTGCGCAGCGCCCTGCAAAAGCAAGACCATTCCCGGTCGATTTCGAGCGGGAGCGAACAGGGAACAGTGCTGCTTGTGACATCCTGCTTGCCAAGTGAGTTCCCGCTGGGTTCTATTCTGACGCGGTGTGCGTCATTGGTCAGGAATACATCATGAAGAAACAAATCGCTTGTTGGTTGGTTTTGCTCGCGCTGGTGTGTGGCGTGGCGACTGCGGCGACTGTCGTCGAACCGTTGGGGGAAAAGGATGGGCTCGCGGTTCTCAGGGAGTTGAAAATCGACGCGGGAAGAATTGCGCTCGTGGAGTACAACGACGCCCCGACCATGGCAACAGCCAAAGGGCACTCCTTAAGCAACCTGCCGCCGCGTACCATGGTGAAGATCGTTCTCAACCCGGCCGAACGCTCCAATATCCATGTTGAAGTATGGCTGCCAAAAGCCGGCACATGGAACGGACGGTTCGTCGGCCTGGGCAATGGCGGCGCTGCGGGAAGCATCAATCCCGGCACGTTGGCGGGCATGTTCTCCGGTGGCTATGCGGTCGCGACCACCGACATGGGAACGGCGCCGAACTCCTCTTCCGGAATTGGAAACCCGGAGGTCTGGAAGGATTTCGGGTACCGTGCCACGCACCTCATGACCGTTGCCGCAAAACAGGTCATCAAGGCGTATTACGGCAAGGAGCCGGAGTATGCCTATTTCAGCGGCGGCTCAACCGGCGGGCAGCAGGCACTCCAGGAAGCGCAGCGGTATCCCGGGGACTACGATGGCATCGTCGCCAACATCCCCGCGCACTGCCGCACCCCGCTGCACGCCTATTTCCTGTGGAACGACCAGCTATTCCGCCGCTGTCCGTTCACGGAGGCGCAGCAAAACAACATCATCCGTGCCGGCAACGAATACATGGCGGCGCGCGAAATACCGCAGACCGCCGGCAAGCTCGTGTCCGACCCGCGCTGCGACAAGCAGGATATCGAGGCGGTCATCAAGCTTGCCCGGCAGAAGGATCCGACCCTGTCGGATGCCCATGCGGCCGCCCTCCGGAAGCTGTTCGACGGCCCGCGACATGCCCTCACCGGCGAACGCATCTTTTGCGGCATTCCGTTCGGCAGCTCCTTCAACATTGCGCACGGCCACCTCTACCTCTTCAACTGGGTGTTCGGCGCGGAGAAGGACCTTATGGCCATCGATTTTGGAAAGGACCTCGACACCTACACCGCCGCGCTCGGTCCATATCTGAACGCGGAGAATCCCGACCTGAGCCGGTTCGAAAAACGCAGCGGCAAGCTGATCATGATCTCCGGCTCCGCCGATTCCTGCGTGCCCTACCATGCCTCGCTTGATTATTATGAACGCGTGGCCGAGCATTGCGGATCCATCGAAAAAGCCCGGGCGTTTATCAGGTTCTACATCATTCCGGGCATGAGCCACGGACCTGGCCCCGGCATCAACAAATTGCCGAACATGCTGGACCTCGTCATTAACTGGCGGGAAAAGAACATGGCTCCGGAGATGATCAAGGGGCAGCGCGTCGTAGAGGGAAAGACCGAACTGGACCTACCTCTCTATCCCTACCCGTCGAAAACCGGCTGGGCGCCTGAAACCGGGTTCAGGCCGGTTGACGGACCGCGCAGAGGTGTCGAGCGCATCGCCGAACGCTTCAGACCTTCTGCCGCCGGGGAATAAGAGCCAAGCGGCACGGCCCGAGCTGCGCACGCCACACTGCCAACAGACTTTGACAGGCCGCACTCTTCCCTGGTCTCGGCGGCGTGCAGACAATGCCCAGATTAAAAATTGCTTCGACGCCCCCACCGGGTAAGAGCCGCTTTGCAACCGCACTTTGGCACTGAAAAACCATGCGCACCTGGTTGTGCGCCGACCTGCCAAGCCATGCCACGGCGCCTTTACAGCCGTCGGTGCGGAAGGGCTGCGCGGGAAGGCCGTCCTTGTTGGACAGGTTAGCCCACGGCGCGTTGCCGCTCCACGCGTAGCGGGCGGCGACGGGCTTTTTTTGTTTGCGCAGGAACCAACTATTTCTTCAACAGCTCCACCATGGCCTTGCCCATGGCTTCACCGACGTCCATGTACACCTTGGCATTCCCGCCGTAATGACTGTTGCCGTTGCCGCCGCGCGCCATCTCGTGGGTATAAACGGTGGCCACATTGCCTTTGAACTCGGGGTACTTGCCGGTCTTCCCGTCCACAGCCAGGTGGGCGTTCATCACGGTCTCGGTGTTGCCGCCGCAGCCTTGCTTCGCCTCACCCAGCGTGGCGATGATGAACTTCGCGTTGGGCGCGTCGAAGTCCTTCCGCAGCGCTTTGATCACGGCGACGAGATTCTGCTCGTAGCGGCTGGACAGCGCTTCGCTGCCGCAATCCCGCTCACCCTGCCACCACAGGAACCCGGCCACTTCATACCCCCCGGCTCCCGGGCAATACTTGTCGAGCTCGGACAGGACCTTCTTGGCATTGGCCACGTCGTCGTCGTACTGCTTGCCGGCGTACCAACCGTATTTCGTCGGCTCTGCCTTCGTGCCCTTTTCCCAGCGATCAGGCGTCTCCTTGTAGCCGGCGTACGTGTACGTGACTGCCTTGCCCGTCTTCTTGTCCGTGGTCGTGAAATCGTAACCCTTGCTGCCCGGGGGCAACAGATCCCAGCCCAAGGCGCGGTTGCCGATGCAGCTCTTGAGCAGCATGACGGGCTCGTCCAGAGACTCGCCCAGCACGTGCCCAAGGCCAAATTCGATGCCCAGCTTGCCTTTGCCGACCTTCAACGCTTCGTTGTGCAGGACATTCATGCCGCCGCCCCGGCCCACCATCACCTGCACGTAGCGCACGTCATGGCGCTCCGCCCAGTTCCCGGAAGCATCCAGAAGATACGGATAGAGCTTCTCCGTCTTGACGGCCTTCTCCAGGCTCTCGCCCTTGTCGCCGGCGATGTTCCCCATGCCGACCATGTTCGACTGCCCCAACAGGATGAACACCTTCACCTTCTTCGTTTGATCCGCTGGCTTGGCCTGGCCGGCAACGGCCAGGCTGGCGGCCGCCAGTGCCACCGCTGCGATCACCGCCCTGCTGCTGGTGATTTTCTTCATGGTATCTCCCGTGGTTGAATGCCTTGTTTGAAAAAATCCTCTGCTGCTATGGCACTCGCGTGAGGGTGAAATCCTTGATCGTCACCCCGCGGCTGCCTGGTTGGACCTCGAAGTGGAGGAGGTTCTGCCCCTTGACGAGTGAGATTTCGACCGGCCGGGTCTGCTGCCACAGGCCGACGGTGTAGGGCACCGCGATTTCAACCGGCACCTTGGCATCGTTCACCGTGACCAGGCACCTCTGGCCCTCTTGCAACGTCGCCACCCGCGCGGTCAGCGCATACCTGCCCGCTTGCGGCGCCTCCAACGCATACTGGGTTTTGAAACCGCCGCTGCAGTGCATCTGCAGGCCGCCAGCGAAGCTCTGCATGGCCACGGCAGGCCCCGTTGATTTTTGATGGGCCACCGCGGGGATGGTGATGACCCCGTTGGGGCTCACAACGATCTGCTGGTCCGGCTTCGTCACGGGCGCTTGCTCTACTTTCTCTTTTTTCTTCGGCTCATTCGCTTCGGCCAGTTCTTGGCCGAGCGGGCCTAGTTCAAGCGCGTGGGCCGCGAGGACCACTGCCTGGTAATGCGCCAGGCCGCTCCAGAAGCCGCCGGCCACTTGCTTGCGATCGTTGTAGGCCTGCTCGCCCAGCACGCGGCTGACCCACTGCGCCCGCAACACCTTCAAGTAAGCCTGCGCCTGCTCCCGCGCCTGGGTCTCCAGGAGGAAGTCCGTCCCGCTGCGCGGGGCCTCGTCCTTGTCCCACCAGCTATACGGGAAGCCCGCGCCGAGGTTGACCACCCAGCCTTTGGGCGTCCAATGGCTCAAGGCGGCATGCTTGTGCTGGGTCACACCCCAGGTCGGGATGCCGAAACTCTTCACGATAAACCGCCCAAAGAACGCTCGCCGACCGCACACGCCCCCGTTCTTGGGGATGTTCTGATACTCGTGCAACGAGGGGAGATCATTCTTAACGTCTTGTGACCCGTACCGGACCTCGGTCCTGACGGTTGCCGAATAGCGCCAGCCATAGTCGGGGGTAAGAATGTGGTCGGGCCGGTAGGCCCGGAGCATCTCGCGGCCCCACGCCAGAATCTGATCCGGCGCGTCGCAGTCAACGACCATCCGGTATTCCCACGCTGAAAAATTCTTGAACGCCGGATCCAACTCGCCGTCGAGATACGCCTTCTCATAATGCAGGTAGCGTTTGACCGGGTCCACGGTGGCCGGCGCGTTGCTTTGTTCTTTGGCGTTGGACTGCTTGATCGGCACGGCGTGTTCCAGGCTGGTGGCCAGCGCCAGCCGCCGAAAGACGCCTGCGCTGACCTTCGGGCTGGCCTGCTGGATCGCCGCGTAAATTTGCATTGCCTGGCCATACTTGGCGGAACTCGCACCGCCGGCGATGAGCATTTCCTTCATCAACTTGTCGTCGGCCAGGAGCTTCTCCACCAAGGCGGCCTGCTCCTTGCCCTGCTGGGCGAACTCCGCCAAGCCCCGCGGCGTCGCCTCGGCCAGCACGGTGCCTTTGACCAGTTGCGCGTCCAACTTGTCGCTCGCCAGGAACGGCTCGACGGCGGCCAAGAGGACTTTGACGGCGTTGAGTTCGTTGGCGCGCGCCTGGGCCAACGACGCTTGGGCCGCCTGATTCGCCTGCGTTACCTTCGGCTCATCAAGTTTCGCCTTGTCCAAGGCTGCCTGACGCTCCTTGAGGGCTTTGATTCCGTCTTCCTTGTTTGCCCTCCACTTGGCCAGTTCTTTCTTCGCCGCTTCGCGTTCAGCCTCCGTAGTCGCCTTCTTTAACGCCACCTCCGCCTGCGCAATGCCCTTCTCGGCGCCGCCGATCCACTTGCCCTTCGCGTGCTCCACCAAACCTTTTGCCCCTTGAAGCTTGCCCAAGGATTGCTGCGCCGCGTTCGCCGCCGCCGCCGCCACCTTGACCGCGTCACGGGCTTTCTGGAGGGCGGTCTTATTTTGCTCGCTCGCGTTCGGCAACGACTTGGCGATCTCCGCCTGCAGTGCCTTGAGCATGTCGGCATATTTTGCGAGCAGCTCATTCCCGGCGGCGGTGAGCGGAAGTTCCGGCTCCGCCTTCTTGGCCGCCACCGCGTGTGTCACGCCGCAGGCCAGCACGACCAACAGGCACCCGCTGCCCAACCATTGCTTCATGCTCATGACTGTATTCCTTATGCGAACCAGACCAAACTGACGCCACGCTTCATGGACCTTGGCTTCCCGCTTCCAAGGCTTGGATATTTTTCCGCGGCTTTTCCCAAGGCTTGGAAAAAACAGCCCCGTGAGTTTCCAATGCTTGGGAAACACAGTTTGCTCACCGGGCTGCGATGTCCGCTCACCCAGCCCATGCCGGGATTGGTCAGCAGCGTATCCACCTCGCAAAAGGTGACGCGTTGCACTTCCGCGCCGCCAGCGACAAAGCCAGCCAGCAGCAGGGCGGCGACGGCTAGATGAAGGTTCTTCATAGGATTGCACTCATTTGAGCTGATCTGTCGCTTGTCGAGACGTGACCCTGCCTCTCAGAGACGTGACCCTGCCTCTCACGTGACCCTGCCTCTCAATGACCCTGCCTCTCAACACCCTGCCTCTCAACCCTGCCTCTCCCATGACCCTGCCTCTCCCGGCTGTGTTCGCTAGTGCCGGTCAATCCACACTTGCAATCGCATGGGGTACTTCGGATCAAGTTGGTCACGCTGGTCCGGGTTGACTCGCTGCTGCGTCCAGACGATGCACGGGCCTTGCGGCGTGGGAATCGCCGCCAAGTTCGCCACGTTGCCATCTTTGGGGCTAAGGAAACCAATCGGGCCAATGCCGTGCTGGTTCACTCGGCAGACGGCCACTTGCGTGTTCACGGAGTACTTTGCTGTATCAATCCAAAACGCGATCATGCGTTGGTGGCGGCCGTCAATCCAGGCAACTGTTGCTCCCTCGGATGTTGGCACGAGCCGTGGTGAATCAAATTTGGAGCGATGTTGATTGCGCCCCCCGACAATCGCTTGGGGAATGGTGTAGTGTCCTTTGGCATCAAATGACCAAACAAACAACCTACGGCCACCACTCGCCGCCCAGAATCCCGTTTGACCGGCTTCCAGCACAAGCTCACTGACGAATTCGACAGAATCCCACTCCCGCAGTGGGATCCGGGTCACAGCACCCTGCTGCACAGTGATAAGTTCCACTCCATACCAGTCCGGCGAACCGCCGCCCGGCACTGCTGGTTTTGACCATACCAAGACGGCCGCGATGCTGCCGTCACCCCCCAATTGGACCGCAGATTTTGTCAGTTCCCGTCGCGGATCCGTATCGTAATTTGGACCGAGGTCTTCCAGTCGCGCAGCCGAATCTTTTGTTTGCTTCCAAGCAAAAGCGTATCGTCCGCGTCGCTCATCAACGACAGCGGCCCACGTGTCATCCCGGCTCGCGGAACTCAACACATGCCCATCTCGCGTATTGGCAAATGCGCGAACGCGTTTGTCGAGGTGGTCCAGATCGCCTTCGCGATCCGTCATGCGGGTTGGCGCTGTCTGGGGGCTGTTCAAATCCACTAGCCATTGCCTGCGCCAGTTGTCGCGGAGGACTAACTGCGTGCTACCGGTCGCCGGTTGGATGGAAAATGGGGCATTATTCGTTGCCTCCGTGGGGATAAGTCCCAGATCAATGACTTCCGCCAAGTGCTCACGCCCATGAGTACCACAACCCATCAGCACCAGAACGAGGACGGTCAAGATAGCGCGGCGAATATCAACTAGATAAGAAATTGCTTGGGCGCGCCCACCGAGGGCGCGGCGCTTTTCGACCGCAGATTGACGCTGGAAAATCACACGCGCATTTTCATGGACCACCCAGCGAAAGCAAGCCCTTTCCCCGTGCGGGTTTTCGCGCAGGAGCGTACGCGCGGCGGGGTTCGGCGCAGCAGGGAAGGCGGGGTGTGATTCTCACCGTTTATTTCCAGTCGTCGCTGCGGAAGGTCTGCGCGGGGAGACCGTCCTTGTTGAACAGGTTCGCCCACGGCGCGTTGCCGCTCCACGCGTAGCGGACGGCGACGGGCTGCGGCACGGCGGCGCTGGAGACGACGACGCTGTCGCCTTTGATCACGGCGTCGGCCCAATGGAACTTCTTGTCGGCGCCCGCGATCATGAAGCCTTGCAGCTTGTCGCTGTGGCGCGCGGCGAGGCCCTGGCCGACGTGCGTGAATTTGAGCGTGACCTTGCCGCCTGCGATCTTGTGCGAGGCGTAGAGCGGGCCGCTGATCTCGACGTTCTGGCCGTAGACGAAGCCGAGCGCGACGCGGACGGCGCGCTCGCCGTAGGCAGCCTTGTTCGTGGGATGGACGCCGCTGCCGAGATCGGTGCTGATGACCATCGCGGTCTTCGGGTGCTGCTGGATCTTGATGTGCAGTTCGCGATAGAGGCCGTCGCTGTTGCCGGGCTCGCGCGCGGGCAGCGGGCTGAACTTGCTCGCGTTCTTCGTCACAGGATCGTCGAGGTCCCACGCGGTGCCGCCGCCGCTGGTCTTCTGGACGTAGAGGAACGGGAAGTCCTGGCCCCAGGCCTTCCGCCAGCCCTTGATCAGCGCGCCCATGAGGTTGAACTGGTCCACGCCGGTGATCGCCGTGCCGCTCTCGCCCTGGTCCCACAGCACGCCGCGGATGGCATAGGGCGCGTAGGGCTGGACATGCGCGATATAGAGGCCGCCGATGCGGCCGGAGGACTCGCCCGCCTTGGCGGGACGGTTCGGGCCGCGCGGGGCCTTGCCTTTGGCCAGCTTCGCTTTTCCGGCGGCCACCTTCCACACGGCCAATTCCTGATCGTATTTCTTCACCGCCGCGTCGAAGTCATAGGTCTTGGCAAACTCCTGCGCCTGCGCCTGGCAGACGGCATCGCTGCGATACATCTCCTCGGTCAACCAATAGCCCGACGGCGTGCCACCGACGGCACCGACCATGATACCGACGGGCACATCGAGCTTCTGCTGGAGTTGGGAGCCAAACGCGAAGAGCAGCGCGGAAAACTTGAAGTTGTTGGTGGGCACGGCTTCTTCCCAGCCCGCGCGGCCCTTGTGGAGCAGGCGCAATTTCGGATAGGTCCCAGCCGCGGCCTGCGCCAGCACGGCATCGCTGTTGGTGTAGCTCGGCACGTGCATGTCCATGTTCGACTGCCCGGAGCCGAGCCAGACCTCGCCGACGAGCACGTCAGAAATGGTCAATGGTTTATGGTTGATGGAGGATGTGATGGTCATCGTGCGCGGTTCAGCCGAGACGGGCAGCGGATCCAATTTCACCATCCAATGGCCTTTGGCATCCGCCGTGGCCGTTTTGGTCTGGCCAGCGAACGCAACCGTCACTTGCTCGCCCGGCGTCGCGCTGCCCCAGATCGGCGCGGCGGCATCGCGCTGCAGCACCATATGGTCGGAAATGACCGGCGGCAGTTTCACGTCCGCGCGGGCAGCCGTGGCGCAGAAGGTCAGGCAGACAAGGCAAAGGGCGGCAGCGATTTTTTTCATGGTGGTGTTCTTGTTGGATCGATGTTTTTCGGATTCTTTGGATTTGCGATTCAATTACATGTCTATTCAGGCGCAGCGTTCATCACGGCGATCTCGCGCTGACGCGGCCCTTCAATGCACCATCTGCCACGCCTTGACCGCGTCGATCGGGTGAATAAGCATCAGCACATTCAGGCTTAGGTTGTCGCGCACCGCAAGCGCCAGGGCAACCTCCACGATCACAAACAGCACGACGGACGCCTTCAGGCCGAGCCGCCGGGCCAACAGGAAGCCGAATGCGCAGCACACCACATCCGCCAGCGAGTTGGCAATCGAATCGCCGATATAGCCCTGACCGATCGTGGCCTCGCGGTAGCGCTGGATGATGAAGGCCGAGTTTTCGAGCACTTCCCAGCCGGCCTCCAGCACGACCGCCAGCGCCAGCCGCCAGGTCAGCGTCCAGCGCGGCGCCAGCCACGCCAATACGCCGCACAGCAGCACCCCATGGAGCACATGCGTGAAGCTGTAGGGATCGAGCCAGTGCTGCGAATTGTGGACGCTCCAGATGTCGCCGTCCCAGACGTTCCACAGCCCGCAGGCGCACCACCAGATCCGGCCTTCCAAGTACAGGATAAGCACCTGCACGGCGAGAACCACCATCGTCAACAGCCACGGCAGCCTGCCGCGCCATGACCCGCCCTTTACAAACTTGACGTCATCAGGGCTCATGCCCGCGGTGCCCCAGCGTTGCGAACGGCAGTTTCATGGTGAACGCCCCCATGCGTATCTTCCGCCGCAAGACCCGCACAGCTACTGCCCAGGCAAGGAATTGCTTGGGCGCGCCCACCGGCGGAGCGCCCCTTGACGGTCGCACGCTGACCTAGAAATTTCATAAGCTCATCTACACACCCCTTGCAGCGCTGTCAAGGCCCGCCGCGGCATCGGTCATCGCTGAAGCTGACGTAAACAAAAAGCCAGCCGACTACTGAGGTATGGCGGGCCGGTGAGCGTGGCGGCGGTCGGTCAGGCGGGCACCGCAATAACTTTCCATCGGGCAAGAAAAGTATTCGCTTCCGGACCCTTTCGGCATTAAAAGAACGCCATGAAAACAACACTGCATGGTTTGGTTGGGGGCTTGCTGTTCGTCTCATTGGGTGCTGGCGCAGCGGATGTGCCGGTGGCCAAAGACACACGCTGCTACGAGATGCGCGTCTATTACGCCGCACCCGGCAAGCTGGACGCACTCCAGGCGCGTTTTCGCGACCACACCTGCAAGCTGTTCGAGAAGCATGGGATGAGCAATGTCGGCTACTGGGTCCCCGCGGACAACACGAATAATGCACTGGTCTATATGCTCGCCTATCCCAGCCGGGAGGCGCGCGAAAAGTCGTGGAAAGCCTTTGGTGCCGATCCGGATTGGCAGCAGGCGCGCAAGGCTTCCGAGGTGAATGGCAAGTTGACCAGGCAGGCGGCCGACGTCACGTTTCTGCAGGCCACGGATTTCTCGCCGGACATCAAGCCCGCGGGCGGGGCCACCACGCGGGTCTTTGAAATGCGCACCTACAAATGCACGCCCAACAACCTGCCCAACCTGCTGGCCCGGTTCCGTAATCACACCCTCACGTTGTTCAAGAAACACGGCATCACGAACGTGGGCTACTGGACCCCCACCGAAGCCGGCCATGGCGCTGCCGACACTTTGATCTATATGCTTGCGCACACCAGCAAGGAAGCAGCGGCGGAATCGTTCAAAAACTTCCGGGCAGATCCCGTCTGGACCGAGGCCAAGGCGGCCTCAGAAAAGGCGGCGGGCGGCCCGCTGACCCGGCCGACCAACGGTGTGCAATCTGTGTTCATGTTGCCCACCGATTTCTCGCCCATCAAATAACCACGCCTCATCGCTGAACGACCGTGGCATCCCACGCAAGAGCTTCGGACGCGACCCAACCAAGTCCGGGGTCAGAGTTGCACGTTCATTCACTTGTGGCACGATGACGTGCTTCAGGGGCCGTGGACTTCGGGCCGCACCACCCGCTCGAATGTGTTGTCCCGCAGAAGCACGCCCTTGGCAGATGAACCAATCTTGATGCCGACCTCGGTATCGCGCACAGTGCAGTGCTCAATAAGTGTGTCTACGGTGGCGCCACCGACCTGGAAGGAGGCGTTGTTGCGGCAGGTGTTGCGCCGGAAGATCGTCCCGCGCACCAGCGGCCCGTCATAGACCTTGGGGTCGTCGCCGCCCACCGTGCCGAAGCTCGCGCTGCGGTGCCCATAGCCGTTGCCTTCCACGATCTCGTTGTCGAGAAACTGGCAATTCCACGACGGCTGCTGGCCCCAGCCGTGTGGATTCAGCCCCCAGACCAGGAAGCCGTCCATGCGCGCGCCCTTGTTCCCGGCGACGATGCTGTCGTGCGCGGCGCCGTAGAGCTGGAACGCCCCGCCATCCTCGAAGCTGTTGCCGATGAAAAGATTCTGGCCGCGAAACGGCGCGATGGAGATGCGCGAGGCCGCATCCGGCACCACGGTCCACGGCCGGTCCACCTGCCACGCGCGGCCGTTGTTGGCGGTCACAAACCGGTATTGCCCCGCGCCCTTGCCGTCAAGGATCTGCACGACGGCACCGGCCGAGTTGGTGTGCGGCTTCGGTGCATAGTCCCGATAGACCGGATCGCCAGAGAGCGTGAGCTGCGTACCCTCAACCGCGGCGAGCGTCCCGAAATACGCGCCGCCGGCGGCGTCGAGCGTCATCATCTCGCGGTCGGCGCCGAACATCTGCTGGACGCGGTTGCGCGCATAATAGATGTGCCGGCAATAGTTGTTCCAGAAGGTGGTGACATCATTGCCGATGGCGAGCAGGTTGTTGCCGGCGACGAGGTTGTCCTCGAAGATCAGCCGCTCGGTGTTCTCGATGTTGTAGCCGCGGCCGCCGTACCGGATCTGGTTGCGCGCCACCAGTCCCGTCTTGCCCTTCATGACCTGCAGGCCTTTGTTGCTCGCGTAGATGTCGCAGTCCGTGATCTCGAAATTCCTGCCGCGCAGCAGCACCGCCGCGCCGCATTCCCGGTGGCTGGCCGGCCCGTGGCGCTTGCGGAAGTCCTTGCCCGCTTCCTCGATCATGAAAAAGCAGTTCGCCCGGATCCGCACCTGGTGCAAAAAGAAGCGTGTTGAACTCGCCGTGTCGGAAACAACATTGCGGTGGTGCTGGCAATACAGGCTGAGCGCTTCGAGGCCGAAATCCGCGCCGGTGACCAGTTCGGTGGGCGGCTTGTCGAAATCCGGCCAATACAGACTGACCAGTTCCATCGCCTCGCCCTTGAGCACGGTGTGTGGCGGGATGGTGAGCGTGGACTTGACCGGATAGCGCCCGCGGGGCAGGAAAACGATACCGCCACCGTTGGTCTGGGCCTTGGCCAGCGCCGCCAGCAGAGCCTCCCCCGGCTTCGGCCCGAAGTCCTTCACGTTGAAGACATCGGTCTTCCACGCCACCGGCGACCGCACGCTCACGGTGCCCGCAGGCCGCCAGCCGGCTTCCCCGCCGAGGCCGTTGTGGATCGTCAGCGCGTAATCGCCTGCGGCCAGTGTGGGTGGCAGCGCAAACGTCAGAGCGTAGCCGCTGCTCTCGCGGGCCGTGAGCGTGAGGCACGGGCCCGTGCCGGCCTGCAACCGCGCGCGGCTCTCGCCGCCAAAGTTGAGGCACTTGCCGAACACGCGCACCCAGCCGCCGGGCGCCGCCGTCTCGCCGCCATCGCCGTTCCACCACCACGCCGCGGGCGCGTTGAGCACGACCGCTGCGGAAACCCCGTCGGCCTGCCGTACGCGCAACTCCCACAGGCCTTGCATCCACGCCTTGGGCACAACAAATTTCAGCGAGCCTGTGCTGGCTTGGAGCGCTTGGATCGTTTCGTACTGCTGCGCCTCGCCCAGCCGGCCCAGTTCGACATGGCAGCCCGGACTGAAGCCCGCGCCGCACACCAGCACCGCCTCGTCGGGCCGCACGGGATCGGAAACCGAAAGGATGTACGGCACGGCGGCGGCGGCATGGCCGAACGCCAACGCCATGACGATGCCAGCACAGATGTGTAGGCGGCTCATCGTGGGGTCGGGGCTTTCAGCTTCTCGACGAGATAGGCTAGGATGCTCGCATGCTGGACGTCGGGCGCGCCGGGATAGACGAGCTCACAGGGCACGCCGAGTTCCTTGCAGCGCTCCTGCAACTTCACGCCGTAGTTCGCCGTGTGCGTCGGGTCCTTCTGCGGCTGGCCGAGCCCGGGCGGCGCGCTGTAGATGAGGTAGACCGGCGCATCGTCCGCCGTGAGCAGCCCGATGGGCGAGTATTCCTTGATCCACGGCAGGACCTGCTCGCGCGCGGCAAGGAATTCCGCGAACCGCGTGTCGCGCGTCTTGAGGTCCTTCGGATCCATAAAGCCGAAGGCGTGCCCGCCGTAGCGGCTGTTCGGCGTCCACTCCTTCAACTGCAGCGGGTCGAGCGAGGTCTGCGCGCCGGTCACCGCGGCGCACCACAGCCGCGTGGACTCGCGCGCGATCGGATCCTTGCTCTTGGGCTCGGCGCGGTCGGAATGGAACGCGAGCCACAGGCTGGAACACGCGCCCGCCGAGCCGCCGCTCGCGCCGATGCGCTGCTTGTCGAGATTCCACTCGCCGGCCTTGCTGCGGACAAATTGCAGCGCCCGCGCCGCGTCGTGCAACGGCCACTCCACCGGCGGCTTCACACCCGCCAGCTGCGCCTGCCACGAGTACCGGTAGTTGATGGAGACGATGGAGATGCCGGCCTCGAGGAGCTTGAGCATGCTGCCCGCGCCGCCCTTATCGCCGGTCACCCAGCCGCCACCGTGGATGTAAAACAGCACCGGCGTGGGCTGCGCCGACTTGGCCTTGTAGAAGTCCAGCACCTGCCGCTCGTGCGGGCCGTAGGCTACGCCGGCCAGCGTGGGCGCCAGCGCCGCCACCTTGGGGCTGGCCGCGGCTTTTGGCTTCGCCGGCACATCCGCAGCAACGGACGCCAAGGCGCAGAGGCAGGCGAGGAGCAGGATACCTTGTTTTTTCACTTCGCCACCGCCTTGAGTTTCTCAAGCAGATAGGCGGCGATGGTCGGGTGCTTCATGTCGGGTGCGCCGGGATAGACGACTTCGCAGGGCACGCCGAATTCCTTGCAATGCTCCTGCAACTTCACGCCGAAGTTGGACGTGTGCGTCGGATCCTTTTGGACCTGGCCGAGCGCAGGCGGCGCGCCGAAGTGGAGGAAGACCGGCGGATCATCGGCGGTCACGAGGGCATAGGGCGAATATTCGGCAATCCACGGCAGGATTTTTTCGCGACCGGCGAGGAACACGTCGAAGGACGAAAGCTTTTTCTGCTTGTCGGCCGTGAAACCGAAGGCATGGCTGCCATAGCTGCTGTTCGGCGTCCACTCCTTCATCTGCTGCGGGTCGAGCGTCGTCTGCGGACTGGACACCGCGGCGCACCAGAGGCGCGTGGATTCACGGGCGATGGGATCGGCGCTCTTGGGGTCGGCCATGTCAGGATGGAACGCGAGCCACAGGCTGGAACACGCGCCGGCCGAGCCGCCGCTCGCGCCGATGCGCGCCTTGTCGATGTTCCATTCCGTGGCCTTGCTGCGGACAAACTGCAGCGCGCGCGCCGCGTCGGTGAGCGGCCCCTTGACCGGCGGCACCACCTTGTCGGCGGTCGCCTCGTTGATGAAGCGATACTCGATCGACACCACCGAGATGCCGTTCTTCAGCATCTCCGGCAGCAGCCCCCCCAGCCCGCTCGAGCGCTCGCCGTGGGTCCAGCCGCCGCCGTGGATGAAGAACAGCAGCGGCGTGGGCTGGGCGGAGTCCGCCTTCCAGAACGTGAGCACCTGCTTCGGATGCTTGCCATAGGCGACATCTTCCAGCGTCGCCTTTTGTAGTGGCGGCTGCGCGGGTTTGGCCGGCTTGGCGGCGGGCTTCTTCGCCGGCGTCGCGTCGGCGCTCCAGCCGGACAGCGGCAGCAAGAGGGCCAGCGTTCCCGTCATGACCCAGCGAGTGATTCCAGGCAGCTTCATGCATTTCCTTTCGACAAGTACTTCTATTCGAGTTGGGGACAGCCTCAGCGCTGGGTCGGGGCTTTGAGTTTCTCGATGAGGTAGGCGGCGGCGGTCGCGTGCTTCACATCAGGCGCGCCGGGATAGACGATTTCGCAGGGCACGCCGAATTCCTTGCAATGCTCCTGCAACTTCACGCCGAAGTTGGCGGTGTGCGTCGGATCCTTCTGGTCCTGGCCGAGCGCAGGCGGCGCGCCGAACGTCATGTGGATCGGCGCGCCATCGGCCGTCACGAGGGCGTATGGCGAATATTCGGCGATCCACGGCAGGATGGTGTCGCGCTTGGCGAGGAACTCGTCGAACTGCGACAGCTTCTTCTCCTTGTCGCCGGCGAAGCCGAAGGCGTGCCCGCCGTAGCGGCTGTTCGGCGTCCACTCCTTCATCTGCTTGGGGTCGAGCGTCGTCTGTGGACCATTGACCGCGGCGCACCAGAGGCGCGTGGATTCGCGCGCGATGGGGTCATCGCTCTTCGAATCGGCCATGTCGGGATGGAACGCGAGCCACAGGCTGGAACATGCGCCGGCCGAGCCGCCGCTCGCGCCGATGCGCTCTTTATCAATGTTCCACTCCTTGGCCTTGCTGCGGACGAACTGCAGCGCGCGCGCCGCGTCGGTCAGCGGCCCCTTGACCGGCGGCACCACCTTGTCGGCGGTCGCCTCGGGGATGAAGCGGTATTCAACCGAGACCACGGAGATGCCGTTCTGCAGCATCTCCTTCAACAAGCCGCCCACGCTGGCGCGACTGCCGCCCATCCAACCGCCGCCATGGATAAAGAACAGCAGCGGCGTGGGCTTGTCGGATTCGGCTTTCCAGAACGTCATGACCTGTTTCGGATGCTTGCCATAGGCGACATCCTCCAGCGTCGCCTTCGGCAGCGGCGGTTGTGGGGGCTTGACGGCTTTGGCCGCCTTGGAGGAGGCCTTCTTCGCCGGGGCCTTATCGGCGGCGACACCGGATAGCGGCAGCAGGACTGCGAGTGAACCCACCAACATCCAACGTGCGACTCGTTGCAACTTCATGATTGCTCCTCTTGGTTTGCCCTGTGATTTGCAGAGCGCGACGCATTATGCCCGCCGCCGCAAGCTTGCCAAGCCAGAACCGCGCGGCAAGCTTTCCAGGCAAGCAGCAGAAGAAACCACAGAGGTCACAGCGGTTGGAATGAGGTTCACAGGGGTTAGCGCCTCCGTGCCCTCCGTATCCTCTGCGGCCTCCATGGTTCCCTCTTCCAATCATTGGAAACCGGAATCACCACTTTTTCCAATGCTTGATGGTGAGCCAAGCGCGGAAAGGGCCTTTCGACAGAACCACTGAGAGCAGAATCATGAGAAGCAGAAATCCCTTTGCCAGTCGGAGGATTAACCCTTGGTATCAAGCCACGAGGCTCCTTAAGTTAAAATGATTCTGCCATCAATGGTTCTGCCGCTTCTGCTATTCAGCAAGAAAACGCTGCGCTGTTGCCATGGCGTGGGAACTGCTAGGCGGGAGCTCCTGCCACCAGCAGCAACGGCAGCGGCGAACGTTGCGCCCGACCGACGACCCGACCACCCTCCGTGTTCTGCGGCGGCGCGGCGTGTCAGGGGGACTGCGACTCGAAGCGATAGCGGCCGGGCGCAACGGAGAGTTCGGCGCGGCCGTCGCTCAGGCGCAGGAGCGTCACGCCATGCACCTGCGCGAGCGGCTTCCCCGACTCTGTGACGGCCTCGGCGGCGCGCGCGGGGAGGGAAACCGTCGCGGTGGTGCCAGCGGGAATTTCCACGCTCAGCTTGAACGCCGTTCCGGCTTCGGCGCGCGCGAACACGCTGCCGCGCGGCGTCGGTGTGCGCGCTTCGGCCCACTGCAAACTTCCGAGCTGCGGGCGGATTTGGAATTTCTTCCAGCCGGGTGCGAGCGGCTCGAGGCCCATGAGCTTCCGCGGCAGCACACTCGCCGGCGCCGCGCCCCAGGCGTGATTCCAGTCCTGGTTGGGTTTGTATTTCGTATCCCACGCCTCCAGCGCGATCGTCGTGCCGACGCGCTCGATCATGTGCGTCCAGCTGCGATCGCCCGGCGCGGTCATCAGCGCGAGCGCGTGCTTGGCCTCGCCGGCATCGAAGAGCGCGTCCATCAGGAACTGCGCAACATAGACGCTGCACGCCATGCCGCGGCTGCGCACAAATTCCACCACCCGCGCGCGGCGCTCCAGCGGCACCAAGCCGAACACCAGCGGAAACAGGTTGGCGTGCAGCGAGCTGTGCGTGCTGCCCTCGCCATCGAGATAAAGCCCGCTCGCCGGATCGCATAATTTTTCGTTCAGCGTCTTCGTCACGCGGGCGGCGGCGTCTTGATACCGCTTGGCGTCATCGGCCTTGCCGAGCGCCGTGGCGATCAGCCCCATGCGGTCCAGCGCGCGGGCGTGGAACGCGTTGACCACCGTGTTCACGGGGCGCAGGTCATAGCCGTCGCGTTCGCCGAGCGGCCAGTCCACGATGTCGCGGATCGTCTTGATGTGAATCGCCTGCCCGACGGCAGCGGGCAGCGGCCCCTTCGGGATGGAGATCAAGCCATCGGGCCGCGCCAGCGCGAGCAGGGTCTTCGCCTGCAAATCCGCGTAGAACTTCTGCATGCTTGCGGCGTCCCCGCTGAAGAGATAGTCCTCCCACGCCATGAGCACCGAGAAGAGGATCCACTCGGTGGGCCACGTCGGATGTGTAATCAGATACTCGTGCGTGTACCGCGGCAGGCCGAACTCGCCGGTCGTGTAGTACCAGCCAAGCTGGTTGATATAGGCATCGGCCTCGTAGGGTTTGCGCTCGCGGTCGCCATCCACGAACACGCCGCCGAAGCTGGTCGCCTTCATCGAATACTTGCATAGCTCCCAGATCGCGTTGATTTTCGCGTCGGAGCAGCGGAACTGGCCGGCCGCGTCATCAAACGGATAATGCGCCATGAGCTGCACCACGTGCGCCGCCGCCAGCGACGCCGGTGCGTTCTCGATCTCGACGTAGCGGAAGGGCATCACCGGCCCGATTTCCTTCGGCATCAGCCGCGCATCGGCCGGCTTCAGCGGCACGAGATATTTTCCCTGCCCCGCCTTCAGCGTCAGCTCGGCAGCGAGGTAGCGCACCGAGCCGCCCGGCTTGCGATCCACGACGCCCGGCGCGGAAAGTTTTTCGCCGAGATGCACGAGCACCTTCCGCCCGTCGTCGGCCTGCGGAAACTGCAGCTGCAGCCCCGCGAACGCCGCGCGCCCGAAGTCCACGAAGACATGCCCCGGCCCCACCTGCTTGAACTCGACCGGCCGCACCACCGACTGCGTCACCGCGAGATACGTAGCCGCGTTCTCCGCCGCCCCGCTGCCGGGTGGCAGCAGCGACAACAATAGTCCGCCAATAATCGCTGACTTCGAAATCGTATTCATCGCTTTTACCCTTTCGCAAACCGCAGCGCAGTATGCCACGCGCCGCGAACTTGGCGAACCAAACGTTTGGCGGGGAGAGAAATCGTCAGCAGGCGGTTGTAGCTATGCCACATCGTCACGGTGCTGCGGCCTTCTTGCGCTGTTGTTGCTGCTTCTTCGGCCCGGGCCGCGGGCTTTCGAAGAGGGGCGCGACGAGCTGTGCGTTCCACGCCTCGAAGGCGGCGGTCAGGCGCTTGACCACCTCGGGCTTCTCGGCGGCGAGGTCGCGCGTTTCGCCGATGTCGGCTTCGAGGTCAAAGAGCTGCGCCTTCTCGGCCTTCGCAATGCTCGCCAGCTTGTAGCGGCCTTCGCGTACGGCCCATGTCGCGCCGCCGCCGGTGCGCCAGAAGAGGCGCTCGTGCGGCGCGGCCTTGTTCTCGCCGGCGAGGTGCGGGATCAGGTTGACGCCATCGAGCGGCTTCTCCGGCGGCTGTGCGCCCGCGAGCGCGAGCGCGGTCGGGAGCAAATCGAGCGCGATCACCGGCTCGTTATAGACTGCGCCCGCCGGCAGCTTGCCGGGCCAGCACGCGACGAACGGGACGTGGATGCCCCCTTCAAAAACCTGTCCCTTGCCGCCGCGCAGCGGTGCGTTGCTGCACGGCACGACGGTGATCGGCCCGCCGTTGTCGGAAAGGAAGACGACCAGCGTATCGTTCTCGAGCTTGTGCTCGCGCAGCGCGGCCAGCACCAAACCGATCCCGTCATCCATCGCGCTGTTCATCGCGGCGTAGGTGCGCCGCTTTTCGTCGGCGATGTGCGGGAAGCGGGCGAGATATTTCTCCGGCGCCTGCAAGGGCGTGTGGACCGCGTTGTAGGCGAGGTAGAGGAAGAACGGCTCGGCCTTATGGCGGTTGACGAAAGCGACGGCCTCACGCGAGAGAATCTCGGTCATGTAGCCCTCATGCGCCACAGATTCCTGATTGCGGTTCAAGGGGATCCGGTATTCAACCTGCCAGGTCTTGGCGGTCGGCAGCGGGTTTTTCTCGTCCGGCAAATACAGGTGGCCGCCGCCGCGGAAGCCGAAGTATTCCGCAAAGCCGCGCTCGTTCGGATGGAAGCACGGCGCCGCGCCCAGATGCCATTTGCCGACCGCGCCGGTGGCGTAGCCGGCGGCACGCAACTGCTTCACCAAAAAGGTTTCCGTCAGCGGCAGGCCGACCTTGCTGTCCTCCGGCAACCACGTCGGATTATTCTCGTGGCCGAAGCGCTGCTGGTAACGGCCGGTCATCAGGCCCGCGCGCGTCGGGCTGCAGAACGGGTGTGACACGTAACCGTTGGCGCAGCGCACGCCGTTTTTCGCGAGCGAGTCGATGTTCGGCGTCGCGATGTCCTTGCACCCGTTGAAGCCCACGTCGGCATAGCCGAGATCGTCGGCAAGAATGACGATGATATTGGGCCGGTGCGCCGGGGCCTTGGCGAAAGCGGATTCCAGGCCGGGAAACGCCAGCGCGCCGAGTCCGGCGAGCTTCAAAAAATCACGGCGTGATGTCCGCTTCATAGGTCTCCTGGTTATGCGCTCTCTATCCTTGTGAATTCCTCATCCATCTGCGTTACCACACCCATCACGGCCGCTCATCGTGGCCAGCTCCCATCATCCGCCCACAGCTCAAGCGGAGCCACGCAACGCGGAACGCCGGCGCAGGGCATGCAAGAGCAGGCCGCCCACCGCGAGCACGCCGACCGTGCCGACTCCCGGAATAGGCAGGAACTGGCTGGCCGCATCAATGGTCCAGGCGCCCCGGCCTTGCACGCCGACCGCGAGCACGTCGGCGGTGACGTCATAATCCAGGTCGGTGACGCGCGCGTTCGGCAGGCTCGCCGCGCCAAACTCGGACCACGTGCCGAACACATCGTTGGTGCCCAGAGCCCAGAAAACGCCGTTGCGGCCGCCGGCAAAGACGGCTTCAAAGGAACCGCGCTCGATGTACTCCAAGGTGTTGAGCTCGCCACCGATCAGGCCGCTCAACCCTGGGATTTCGGCCCACGAGCTTCCCGCGTCCAAGGTGTAGAAGACGCGCCGGGAGCTGTTACCCACAAACGCGGTGTCCCACGTGGTGTAATCCAGCACGAGGTCGGTGATGCTGAAGCCGCTGCTGCCCGCCGCCGCATTGTAGGCGGCATTCACGTCGGGCAGGACATTGAAACCGGCGCCAGCCTGGCGAATCCGCAGTTCGGCGCCGGCGCCGCTGTAGAGCACATCCGCGTAACCGATCTCGCCCTCAAAACCGCCATAGGCCAGCGCGTTGACGGTGGCGCTGAAACGCACGGCCGGCGTGTTGCTGACCGTGATGCCACCCAGAACTTCGAGGGTGTCGCCGTGGTTCGCCGTTTCGTACAATGATTTGGTCCCGAAAAGCAGCCGGCCGGCATCCACCTTGTTGATCGCAAACTTGGTGTAGAAGGGGACGCCGGGTTCGGTAGGGGCGTCGGGCACGGAGGCCTTGGCCGTTTCATCCTCTTGAAACGCCTCCGGCTCGAACTTGGTGATGCTCAGCCCGCCGCTGTTGCTGACCACCAAGCCCGGATAATAGGTGCCGCCCACCTTGGTGCCGCTGCTGTCATAGGTGCGACGGGCGAAGCTGCCCAAATTCTGGCTGCTGCTGTAGCGATAGGAATTGCCGCCGGGACGGTCATAGACAGCGACAACACCACCATCGCCCTGATTGAGCTCGGCCCACGTTTTGGAGTTGTGTGCGTTCTGCTGCATCGAGCCGGTGTCCTGGGTACCCGCGATCAAGACGCCGCCGTGGTTGTCGTAGGCCACGGAATGAATCTCGGTCACCTGCAGCCCGGTCGCGCCGTTGCCACCGAGCGCGGTCCAGTTGCCTGTGCTGTCCAGCGGCGAGCTGCGCCGGTAGAGTCCACCATCATCCGCCTCAATGAGGTTGCCATTGGAGTCAAACGCCATGGCCCTCGAATCGGCATGCGGGCCGCTGTAGCCGGCGGTCTGGTTGTCGGTGATGGCCGTCCAACTGCCGGCGCCGCCGCTGCGGAACAACCGGCCGGTGTAGTTCGCCGCGCCCAGAGAGCTGACGCCATTGATCTCGGTGCCCAAGGGCTGGCGGTCGCCGCCGATATAGACCACGTTATCGTTCGTCGGATCGGCGAGCAGGGAAAAATGAATGCCGGCCTGGCCGCCGGGATGAATGCCGTTGGTGATGGTGTTGCCGACCGGCCCGTCGATGGTCGTCGGCACGCCGAAGCTGGTGAAGGACGTGCCTTGGTCTTGCGTACGGAACACACCGGCCAGGCGACCGGAGTTGGCAATCCCGATGAACAAGGCACCGTTGTTGTTGACCGAGAGTTTCATGTTGCCGGTACTCGCCCCGATGAGCGCATCCATGGTGGCGTCATGCATGTGTGTCCAGGTTGCCCCGGCATCGTCGCTGCGGTAAACGCCGCGGTCCGTGACCGTATTGGCATTATAAGCCGCCATGTAATAGCGATTGGGGTTGGTGGGATCGGCCACGACCATGGTTGCGGCCAGGTTGGTTGCCCCCGCCGCAGAGGAAAGATGCGTAAACGTCGCGCCCCCATCGGTGCTCCGAAACAGGCCGCGGTAGGCATACGAAGACGTATCGGAGGTGTCCGCCGAGACCAGGATGGTCTGCCCGTTGGCCGCCACGCTGGAGATGTTCACGCCGCCCGCCGTGAACGCGCTATTGCCGGCCACCGTGCCCCAGGTCAGGCCGCTGTCCGCGGAGGTGAACAAACCGGCCCGTGCACCGCCGGTGCTGGACAGCGCGCTATAGCGGCCGATGCCCGCATAGACCGTGTTCGCATTGGCCTTGTCATAGGTCAGGGCACCGATGGACAACGACGGCAGAAAATCCGTGACCGGCGCCCAAGCCGGACTAGCAGCAAGGGCGTTGGTCGTACGCCAGACGCCGCCGTTGACCGTACCGATCAACATGGTATTCGCATCGGTGGGATTGATTGCGATTCGCTGAACAGCGCCATAGACCGGATTGGTCTGGGCGGCCATCCCCGCCACCTGGCCGGCGGTGGTCACCGTGGGCCCTTGGGCGGTCCACGTTTGGGCCGGCGTCGCCAACAATCCGAGACCGGCAAAGTGAACGAGCGCCAGGCCCCATGGCTTCAGCCGTGCATTCATCCGTTCGCCGTGAGTTGCAAGAGTCCCGCGCACACTAGTCCCCTTCCTGTCGCTCAACACCCAGCTGTGAGCCTATGCCTGCCGCATAAACGTGGTCATGCTTTTGCCGCAACAGAGGCTCCTTAGCAAGGCCGTCGCCCACTGCCAAGCAAAAATATAGGACGCGCCCAACCCCAGCCCCCGCAACGAGGAAGACCCGCCACCTGACTCGCAGTTTACAGCGCTGGCCAGCTAGCGCAGACGGGCAGGGATCCTTTCAAATTTCCTTGTT
This sequence comes from uncultured Lentisphaerota bacterium, assembly GCA_903912445.1. Lineage (GTDB taxonomy): Bacteria > Verrucomicrobiota > Kiritimatiellia > CAIQIC01 > CAIQIC01 > DP16D-bin41. Next base: position 42,609 of record CAIWHP010000048.1, on the reverse strand, counting down.
CCGCTTGCGTTTGGCCTTGCGCTCTTGGCCCTGCTTCGTCTCCGCATCCGTCGTCGCGCCCGGTGGCGGCTCCGGCGCGACGCCCGCCAGCACGGGCACGGGCGGCACATCCTTCTGCCATGCGTCGTGCTGCGCGGCGAGATCCTTCAGCGTCGCGGCATAGGCCGGGTCGCCGGCAAGATTGTGCAACTCCAGCGGATCCTTGGTCAGGTCATAGAGCTCCGCCGCGCCGCCACCGTGCCGCTCGTTCTTCGCTGCATTCTTGATGTACTTGAACTGCGCCGTGCGGACCATCGAGCTGCTGCGTTCGGCGAACGCGCGGTTCTTCCACGCGGCATCTTTGCCGGCGACGAGCGCCGTCAGGCTCTTGCCCTGGATACCCTGCGCCGGCAGCGGCACGCCAGCCAGCTCGCACAGCGTCGGCATCACGTCGATGTTCTCGACGATGTCATTGACCACTGTGCCGCGATTGAACGGCGCAGCCAACGCGCCGGTGGCCGGCGCCTTCATCAGCAGCGGAATGCGCGTTGAGCCCTCATACATCGCGCCCTTGAACCAGCGGTTGAGGTCGCCAAGCATGTTGCCGTGGTCGGCGGTGAACACGATCAGCGTGTTTTCGGCAAGGCCCTGCGCGCGCAGATGTTCCAAGAGACGCCCGACGTTATCATCCACCATCGTCACCTTCGCGAGGTAGGCGGCGGTCAGCGCCTTGACAATCTGCGGATCGTTGACCACGTGCCTGTTCGACTCCGTCTCCTTGGGCTTGGCGGAATCCTGCTTGAACGAGGGCGGCAGCGGCATTTTCTCGGCGTCGAACATTTTCCAGTACGGCTCGCAGAGATGCGAGGGGCTGTGCGGATCGAGGTAGCTGACGAACAGGAAAAACGGCGCGGACTTGTCGCGCTGCTTCAGAAAATCCGTCGCGCGATCGGTGATCCAGAACGTCTGCGCGTCCTCCTTCGGATAGGGAAGCCGGCCGAGGTCGCGCCCGAGCGGATCGTTGGGGAACGGCTGCTCCACCACCTTGCGCGCCGCGTTGCGGCCGTGCTTCTTCTCCACGTCGGCCGGCCACGTCGGCAGCTTGCGCGGCCCTTCGCCGGCGAACGACCAGAAGAAGTCGAAGTTGTAAGCGAGGTTGTCGGGGATGAAATGCAGCTTCCCGCTGATGGCAGTCTGGTAGCCGTGGTGCTTGAGGATCGCGGGCAGCAGCAGTTGCGACTCGCGCAACGGCGTGCTGTTGTCGGTGGCGCCGTGGACGTGCGCGTAGCGGCTGGTAAAGAAGCTGTAGCGCGACGGCGTGCAGATCGGCGCGACGGTGTAGGCGGTGGCGAAGCGCGTGCCTTCGCGCGCGAGCCGATCGAGGTTGGGCGTCTTCACCAGCGGATGCCCCGCGCAACTCATCACGTTCCACTTCATCTCGTCGACCATGATGAAGAGGATGTTGGGCTTGGCCACGGCGGCAGCTCCGGGTGCGCTCTTCGCCAGGCACGTAAGCCCCAGCGTGCCCAGCCCGGCCAGTTTCAAAAAAACGCGCCGCGTTGTTATGCTCATGGTCTCCGCTTTCAGACAGCGCCGCGCACTATGCCATGCGCCGTCGCCTTACCAAGCCAAACGCAGCCAGCCGCGCTCTATTGTGGCCAGCGCCCAACTTCCCCGGCCCGCGCTATTCCAAGGTATGGAAAAACCCCGGTTCCGGTTTCCAATGCTTGGAAACGCGGAGCATTCAAGGCAGCGCGGGGGTGCCGAACCAGTCGTGCATTTCCTTCTCAAAGGGCGCGATGAGAGCGGGCGGTTCGGGGAACCGGCCGTGATCGTCCGTCTCGACCAGCCACTCATCGAGCGCGGCACGCAAGCGCGTCAGGGCTTCCGCATGTGCGCCCAGCCGGGAGCTGGCGAGGTTGTTGATTTCGTGCGGGTCCTGTTCGAGATCGTAGAGCTCCTCGTCGGGCGCGCGCGCCGCCATCAGCGCAAGCGGCGGGCCGGAGAGCTGGCCCGCCGCGTGGAGCTGGCGCATCAGCGGGATGATGAGGAAGCATTTCTCCTTGTAGCGGTTCAGCGAGGTGAACGTCGGGCCGGGGAGCATGTTCCGGATGTAACGATAGCGCGCGTCGCGGACCGAGCGGATGCGCTTGACGGTTTCGTCTATGCGATCGCGCGCGCTGAAGGCGCAGCGCCGCGGCGGGTCGGCCTGCGCGCCGAGGAAGATCCGGCTCTGCATCCCCGCTGGCCGGGATACGCCGGCGATGGCGAGCGTGGTGGCGGTGAGGTCGAGCAGGCTGATGACCGCATCGTTGACGGTGCCGGGCTTGAAGTGCGGCGGCGCGGGGAAGTTCTTCGGCCAGCGGATGATCATCGGCACGCGCAGGCCGCTGTCGTAGCACCAGTGGATGCCGCGCGCCTCGAGCCGGCCGTTGTCGGCGAAGAAGATGATGACCGTGTCGTCCTCGAGCCCGTCGGCGCGCAACTGATCCAGCACCCACCCGATACGGCGATCCATGCCGGAGACGGAGTTGAGATAGCGCGCCCACTCCTGCCGCACCACGGGATGGTCGGGATAATACGGCGGCGGCGCAACGTTCTGCTCCGTGGCGAGTTGCGGATGCTCGCGCTCGCCGACCCACTCGACGCGCGACTTGCCGGCGGACAGGCGGTCATAGATGTCGTATTCGACCTCGTGCGAGTTCACCTGCGCGTAGAAGGGCTGGCGCGCCTTCAGCGCGCCCCAGTCGTCGGACTCGAAGATGGGGCCTTCATTGGCGAAGTTCAGATCGAGTTTGCCCGTGCCGACGGCACGGCCGCTGATGGTCTTGATGTTGGCGGTGAAGTAGCCCGTGTCGCGGAGGCGGTGCGTGAGCGGACGCACGCCGGGCGGCAGCCGGAAGTCGTCGCTGCGGTGCGACCGCATGTTGTGCGTGTCGGTCGTGGTCTGATACATCCCCAGCATGAATGCCGAGCGGCTCGGCGCGCAGGAAGGCGAGGTGGCGAAGACCCGCGTATAGCGGACGCCCTCCGCCGCAAGCCGGTCGAGGTTCGGCGTGCTGACGAGCTTCTGGCCGTAGCAGCCAAGGTCGTGGTCCATGTTCTCGCCCACGAGCCAGAGGATGTTGGGCCTGCCCCGAGCAGAGTCGAGGGACCGGCGGCTGGCGGACTCCGCACTCCTGCCCAGCATGGGCAGACCGAGCAGGCCAGCCCCGGCCAACCTCAGAAAATCGCGCCGTGAAGTCGTTGTCATGCAGTGTCCTTTTTCCCAACGCGGCGCAGTATGCCATGCCCCGCACACTTGCCAAGCCCAACGCAGCCGCCCCACTCCTTGATGACCGCACAGGAAGATTGACCGAGCATGCGCTTTCCATTAGACCGTGTGCATCCATGAAAGCCATCACCCGACTCATCTGCCTCTCGGCCCTGCTGGCGATCGCCAGCCTCGCCGGCGAAAGCACCCTGCTTCAGAACGGAGATTTCTCCCGCCAGACCGAAGGGTGGAGCCTCGGCGACGGGCAGAAAGTTTCCGTGGATCGCGATGTGCCGCCGGGCACAGCCGGCCAGTCGCTGAGGATCGAGTTGGTGAAGGACGGCGGCTCGTCCTACGGCCAGATCTATCAGAACGTCAAAGCCAAGCCCCGCACGCTTTACCGGCTCGAAGGCCAGACGCGCAGCACCAAGGCCGGCTTCGCGTTCCTCTATCTCAAGCTGCGCCGCGAAGGCCACGAAGTGAAACGTATCGGACTGCCGACCAAATCGCAGACGAACTGGGCACCGACCACATTCGAAATTGCCACCGACGCCGCGGACGAAATCCAGGTGCTGTGCCGCTGGGAGCAGAACGCCAGCCGCGGCTGGTTGAATCAGGTTGGCTGGTTCGCCGGCCTGCGGCTCGTCGAGGTGGGCGCGGCCCCGGCCCCGACGCCGTGGACCGAGGGGATCACACAGGCGGCCGCCATCAAGCCGCTCGCACCGCCACCGCTGCCGCTCAAGGCCACCGACGCCGACCTCTACGTGACGCCGACCGGCGCGGGCCAGCGCGACGGCTCAAGCTGGGTGCATGCCCTGCCCGGCAACGCGCCGGGCGTGCTGCAAGCCGCGTGGGATGCGCTCGCGCCGGGCCGGACGTGCCGCGTCGGCAGCGGCGTCTATGCGGGGGTTTCGCTGGCGATCACGACCGGAGGCACCGCTTCCGACAAAATGAAACGGCTCGCGGGCGAGGATACCGGCCAAGACCTGCCGTGTTTCGTCGGCACATGGAATCCGGCCAAGCCCGAAGGCGGCTCGACCTTCGTCTCCCTGAAAGACGGGGTGGCGCACTGCGCGTTCGAGAAGCTCCGACTGGCCCGCTACCAGTTTGGCGTCATCAGCACGAAGGGCCAGCACGTCGGCCTGCGCTTCCGCAACCTCGGCCTCTTTGAATTCCGCTACGGCATCTTCCTGTGCGGACTGGCCTACACCGATCAACCCGAACTGGCCTCGCACGATATCGAGATCGCCGACTGCCAGTTCATCCACTTCACCAAGAACGCCGTCCGTCTGCAGGGCGGCAACTACGATGTGCGCCTCATCAACTGCGTCGCCGACGCCGGCGGCAAGGACTGGATGAAGGAGGCGTTCCATATCTGCTACCAGCTCGCCGGTGACTCGCCGCGCCGGCAATCCAACAAGGATCCGAAAACGTGGGCCGGCGAGCACGACATCCTCTTCATCAACTGCGTCGCGCGCAACGCCATCTACTCCAAGGCGCGCTACTGGCAGGGCGACGGCTTCTGCGCCGAGAACGACGTGCGCAACCTCGCCTTCATCAACTGCTCCTCCTTCGACAACGCCGACGGCGGCTGGGACGTGAAGGCCCGCAACGTCGTCTACCTCAACTGCGCCAGCCTGCGCAACAAGATGAACTTCCGCATCTGGAACCACGCGTTCATGTACAACTGCTTGAGCGCCTACTCGGTCAAACACGGCGGCTCGTGGATCACCGCCGGGTTGTGGTCCATCGGCGACGTGCACGCGGCGCACTGCACCTTCCACAACAACAGCAGCCAGCAGCTAGCCGCCGACAAGAAGGGCGACGCCGAGGCGAAGATCGCCCTCCAACAGTGCCTCGTCAGCTGCGACGGGGCCAACGCCCAGGACGCGAAGCTGTTCACCGACGAAGCCCGCGTCACCCGCGCCTCCACCAGCGAATGGCTGGGTGCCACCGGTGCTGATCTGCAATACGTCGCCGCCGCCACGAACAACGCCTGGACCGGCGAACCACCCGACGCGTTCGACAGCCGCCGCTGCGGCCCCGCGCAGGGCTATCACTCCTCCATCAGCGCTCAGTGGCGCAGCCAGAGCACCGACCAGCTCATCCGCACGGCGCGCGCGCTGCTCAAGCACAACGGTTGGGAAGATTTCACCAACCAAGCCGCGCGCGTTGCACACCCGCCTAAGCGATGACAGCGGACTTCACCACAGAGGACGCAGAGGAAACCGGAGGTCACAGAGTTGCAGCCTCAGTGAACCTCTTTCGGACCTCCGTGACCTCTGTGGTTAATTCTTTGATGGCCGCAGATGGAAAACCTCTCACGCAAAGTCGCCCGCGCCTAATGGCTGCCCCATCAAGCCGTTTTCCAGCTTGGCACACCGTCGCCGCCTCCCTACCATGCCGCCGTGACGAAAAATACGACTGCATAGACACAGCTTTTAGTTCGTTCAACAACACGGTTGGCTGTGAGAGAGGCAATGATGATTCGGATGATCGGATTGCTTGGTGTTCTCGCTCTCGTGGGTTGTGCGTCCACGCTCCAGTCAGTCCGTCTGCCCGTCTCCATGCGCGTGGTGGATGCATCAACACTTCGTCCCGTCTCGGAAGCAACGGTGGAACTCCAGTGGCGGTCCGGGTTCCAGGGTTACTACTGGGGGAAATCGGTTCACCGGACTGCTGACGCACATGGGTGCGTAACCTTCGCGCCACCTGATATTGAGGCTATCTCGAAAGACGGCTACACCATCAGTAACAAACCATTGAAGAAGATCTTCATCAGTTGCATTCTAGTCCGCGCAGACGGGTACGAGATTCTAAAGGTCATGAACCCCAAGACCTTTGACGAACTCAGACTGAAACCAATTAGAGCGTCCAACAACACATCGGAAGGTATGCGTCACCCGCGGACGGGTCCCTGAAACCTTCAATGTGACCGTTAAGCGGTACAACGTGTTTATGAGATACACAGAATTTCGAGATGCCATTCAGAACGAGTTGCTCCTTCATCCTGAGGGCCGAGCATGGGCGGAGTTGAGAGACCATCTGGCTTTGCCCTATGACCGGCCTTGCCCGGCATGGACGGGTGTTTTGGAGCGCGAGATCGGCTTGGTACGGGTGAAAGGCGCAGGCCGGGCGTTGGTGTGGAAGCTTGGACGGCGCAAGCGGAAATAAGACCGCCCCACCCTTCGACTTCTTTGCCCCGTTACCCCCGTTCAAATCATCTGCGGTTCCATGCAGACGCCGCGTGAGGTCACGCGGCCTACAAAATTGCCAATAAGAGACCGCCCTTTCTGTTGTAGGCCGGGTCACCGACCCGGCGAAACAGACTTTTTCGGAAATTCGCGGCATTCGCGAAATTCGCGGTGCGGCTTCCGGCTTCCAAGCGGCGTTTATTTCGCGGCCAGCGGTTTGAATTCGCCGAAGGGATGCGGGAGCTGCTGGCTGTAGTCGCGCAGTTGGGCCTGCATCGCCTTCAAGCGCGCGGCTTGGGCGGGATCGACGGCGAGGTTGCGCCGCTCCTGCGGGTCGGCCTTCAGGTCATAGAGCTGGTCGAGGTCGAAGTAGGCCGGATATTTTTTCTCGGCATCGTAGGAGTGCGTGTTCTTTTCCATCGGCTCGCACCAGTGGTTGAACTGCTTCCCGGTCTTCATGGCCGCGAGCACCTCGGGCGTGTAGCGGACGGCGATGTACTTGAAGCCGTCGGCGGTGACCACGGCCCGCTCGGTGGTGATCTCCAGCATGAGCGAGTCGCGGCGATAGCCCGGCTCGCCGCGCAGCAACTTCGCGAAGCTCTGGCCGTCGGACTTCGCCAGCGGCGCCGCGCCGCACACTTCGAGGATCGTCGGTGCGAAATCGATGTTCGAGACCAGCTCACTGCACACGCGACCGACGGGCATGACGCCCGGCCAGCGTGCGACGAACGGCATCAGCGCGCCGCCCTCGTAGCAGGTGAACTTGGCCGGGTTGCCGTTGTCGCCCGCGAGCAGTACCAGCGTGTTGCCGGCGAGGCCAAGTTCGTCGAGTTTCTTCAGCACCGCGCCGACGCCATCATCGAGCCACGTGCTGCCCGCGCCCATCAGTTTGAGGCCTGCCTGCCGGACGCGACGCAGCACGTCTTCGCGCGGCGGCTGGACCTGCGGCAGCTTGTCGAGATAACCGCGCGGAGTCGCGCGCGGGTCGGCGGACTTGAGCGAGTTGAACGGCGAAGGGCCGTGGACCAACGTCGGCGCCATGTAGAGGAAGAACGGCTTGTCTTGGCCCTGCGCTGAGCCTGTCGAAGCGTTTTGCTCGATGAATTTCAGCGCACCAGCGGTGACCCACTCCATGTTGTGGATCTGGAGCGGTTTCGGCAGCCAGTGCTTCGTGCCGGGCTTGGCGTCGCCGACGTTGTTCGCGTAGATGCTCTCCGCGTAGTCGAAGCCGCACTCCTTCACCGCCTGCTGCACCGCCGCGTAACCCGCCTCCAGTTTCGCGCGGATGTCCGGCGCGGCGGGATCGGCGTCCTGTGCGAACTTCGGCGGCGGCGCACCGCTGCCTTGATGCCACTTGCCCACCATGCCGGTCGCATAGCCCGCCTCGCGCAGGGCGAAGGCAAGGCACGTGCGCTGGTCGCGCTCGGCATAGACGCCCGCCTCCCAGCCGAGATTCGCCGGCGCGGTGACGGGTGTCTTCGCCTGCTGGCTGACGCTGCGGCTCGCGTAACGGCCGGAGAGCGCGTTGTAGCGGCTCGGGCTGCACACCGCCGAGGCCACGTAGAAACGCATGAACTTGGTGCCGTCGCGCGCGAGGCTGTCCATGTGCGGCGTCAGCACCTTGCCGCCGAAGCAGGCGATCTCGTCAAGATCGTGATCGTCGGTGTAGATGAGCACCACGTTCGGCCGGCGCGCAGGCGCGGTACTGGTCGCGGGCAACGCCGCCGCGGCCACGCCCAGTCCCGCCAGCTTCAGAAAATCACGACGCGAGGTTGTCTTCATATCCAGCCCTTTCGTCCAGCGCGGCGCAGTATGGCACGCGCCATCCACTTGCCAAGCCAATCACGGCCGCAGTTACCGGCTGCGGAGGCGGGCCCTTCAAGTCCGGTCAGGAGCCTGGCTTCTGCTCCTCTTTTGGATTGTGGAGGACTTTTTTCAGCTCCTCGAGCTTCGCGGCGAAGGCCGCATACTCCTCCGCGGAGAGAACGGCTTTCACGGGCTCGGAATTGCGCAATAACGAGGGGGCGGTGTGCATGAACTTTTTCTTTTCGGCCAGCACCTTTTTCAATTCCGCGCGGTTGCCAGCCGTCCGGAGCTCTTCTATCTTTTTCTGGTAGCGATCGACCTTGCCGCAGTTTTTGGCAAACCACGCGCGCCATTCCTTCTGGGCTTCCTCGGCGACCTTGAGACATTTCGCCCGCGTCTCGTCGGAGAGCTTCATCTGCGCGAGAAGGTGGAAGACCTTTACCGCATGGCCGTCGAGCGGGCCATGATGCGCCAGATCCTCCTCGACAGCCCCGGTGCGGAGGCCGCCAACCATTACCGCCGTCAGCATCATCACGATCAGTCTCTTCATAGGTCACCTGTTATTCATTCTCGACCGGGGCGCCGCTGTCTTTTTGTTTGGCGGCGAAGTTCATCGCTTCGAGATTCTGGGAGGCGATGCGGTCGGGCAGGTTCATCGCCAGCAGCTTGGTTTTCAGCTCGGGCGGCATGTGCGCGTACTCGGCTTTCGAGAGCCAGTCGTCGAGCAGCTTCTGGCAGTCGGCCTGCGCCTGCGCCGCGGCCGGAGCGCCGATGAGATTCTTCTGCTGGTAGGGATCTTTCTGGTTGTCGTAGAGCAGCCACGGGCCGTGGACGCCGACAGTGTAGGTGTATTGCTGCGTGCGCACGCCGCGGAAGTACGGGCGGAACACCGACGCCTTGGGATCATCCTTCACCTTGTCGGCATCTTTGCTGTTCGAGATGTGCATGATGAACTGCGAGTCGGGGCCGCTGATTTTTTCGCCGCGCACCGCGGGCGCGAGGTTCGTGCCGTGGCACGACGCCGGCACCGGCAGGCCCGCGAGTCCGCAGAGCGTCGGGAAGAAATCAATCTGCCCGAGCAACTGCTGCGGCCGCGCGCCCGCCGGAATTTTCCCCGGCCACCGCGCGAGGAACGGGATGCGGATGGATTCCTCCTCGGGATGCCGCTTGCTGCCCTTGCCCTGCGAGCCAAACATCGAGCCGTGGTCAGAGGTGTAGATCACGATGGTGTTCTGCGCGAGCTTCAACTCGTCGAGCCGCTGGAGCAGCCGGCCCAGCTCGCGGTCAATCGCGCTGATGTGCGCGTGATAGCCCTGGTAGGCCGCGGCCTCGTCATCCTTGTGCTTGTCCTTGACGCTGAAGTTCGGCCGGTGCGGGAGCGAGCCCAAGGGATAAAGCGCCTTCATGTCGTCGGGCGGATCGGTGAAGACCGCGTGCGGCGGATTCCAGCCCACCATCACGAAGAACGGCTGCCGCGCCTGCGCGCACGTCTCGACGAACTTCAGCGCCTGGTCAGTCATGCCGGTGGCGTTGTAGCCTTTGTAGAACGTGCGCTTGCCGTTCTCCTGATAGAAGGACTTCCAGTGATGATCGGTGTTGGCCCAGATCCGCGCCTCTGTGAAACCCGCCATCTCGGCACGCATGCCGATGTGCCATTTGCCGATGTAACACGTCTTGTAGCCAGCCGCGCTGAAAACTTTTCCGAGCGTCGGCTGGTTCGCGGCGTCGAGGACCGCGCCGTTGTTCTCGAGCGCGCGCGTAGCGTAGGACCACTTGCCCGTCATGATCATCGTGCGCGCCGGCACGCAGATCGGATTGTTGCTGATGCAGTTCACGAAGCTCGCGCCCTCCTGCGCGAGCCGCGCCATCATCGGCGTCTTCAGCTCCGGCAGCTCCGTGAACGACATGCTCTGCCACCGGTGCTCATCGCTGAACGCAAAGATGATGTTCGGCCGCACCGCAGCGGCATCGGTCGCCGTGCAACACTCCGGTGCCGCCACGGCGGCAAACCCGGCGCCGGCCAGTTTCAGGAAATCACGACGGGAGGTTTTTTTCATGACTTGGTTTTCGCGCTGGGATGATTGGTGGTGATACCGGCGTGGGGATGCGCCCGCAGATAGGGCAGCACTTCGTTATCGAAATCATGGCCGCCATCCTTGCGGCGGTTGGCGGCGATCCACCAGATGAAGTGGGTCTTCGTCAGATTCGCGGAGACGATCTGGTCATCCGGGAAACGGGCGCCGGCCCGTTCCGGCATGAGATCCTGCCATTCGACGCCCATCCAGCAGGGCCACCGGCCGGCGTTGGCCAACACCTGCGGGCGGAAGTGTGAGTTGTAATGTCCGCCCTTCATTGTGCCGTCGAGATCGGGAAAGCCAAAGCCGCCGCCCGCCTCCAGCATCGCCCGGGCAAACTTTTCCCTCACGGAGTCATCGCCGCCGAAACTCCACCACGCGCCCAGCACTCCGCACGGCGTCTGCGGGAAGTATTTCACCATCTCCGCCAGACGATACATACAACTCCGGGCCGTGGCCTCGTTGTACTGACCGACCTTGAGGCTGGCCTCGTAGGGGATCTCGGCGGTGGTGACGAACGCCAGCCGCGGATCGGAGTCGTAGCGGGCAGCAAACGCCTTGGTGAAGGCCAGGTAACGTTCCATCGTGCCCGGCATGTGGATGGTGGCGAAGCGGACGCCGCTCACCTTCTGATGTGAGCTGCGCACCCGCTGGCCGCCGTCATAGATGGGCTTGTCAATCATGTCACCCGGACAAGCCTGGGCGACGCGGCCCCAGCCCTGCCACGAAAGGCTGAAGCCGATCTTCTTGCCCGGCGGCAATCCGTTCAGCAGCGTGTCGATTTTGTCCCAGCAAAACTGCCCCTTGTTGGTTTCGATCTGTCCCCAGGTGACGTACATGAACAAGCCTTGGAACAGCTTGCCGTCCGCTCCCTTGAGCACGCGATAGGATTTGTTGTTGGTCGTGTAGGTGTCGGGCTCCAGCATCACATAGTGCCCTGGGAACCATTTCTTCGCGGTGGCCTTGCCTGACTCGGCGGCTCCAGATGGAAAGGCCGATGACACCAGCGACAGCATCAACAGCAGCATGGTGGAGTTTTTCGGTTTCATGATGACTATCCTTCCTTTCCGGGAAGTGCAGGGCTCTTGCTTGGAGGCGTCCCGCCCGCGCCCGCGGGCAACGGTTCAACCTCCTTGATCCCCAGCCGATAGGCTTGCGCGAAGGCAAGGACGTCCGGTCCAAAGGCGTGAGGATCGTTGTGCACCCAACTGTAATTCTTGTAATCCGCCTTGGTTCCTTTGCCGGGACACAGGCAGGCCTTGCAGGTGTGACTCACCGAACCATCGCGATCAACGTAGGCCAGATAGCCCCGCACGCCTTTCTCGAGCACGCTCCCGGCGACATCAAGGGTCTTCACCTTTCCCGTCCCGGCCGCACCCAGCGCACTCACGTTGAGCAACCAGCCTGCGAGCAGAAACAACCATGCGTATCGGTTCATAGCATTCCTTGTTCAGCGAGTCCCCAAACCCACCGGCATCCAGACGCTCATGGCGGAACGTCCGCGATTGGCCCAGGCGAAATAGGGAATCAGGCGCAGCTCCAGCGGCTGAAAGCTTTCCTGTCCCAGTGGCCGATAGAGACCCGTCCAAGGTTTTTCCGGCAGGCGCAACGCTTGCCCCCGCAAGCTCACCACCTTGGAACCCAAGGCGGCGGTGGCGGAGGACAGGCCCTGGACTGGTTCCAACTGGATATCCTTCGGGAGATAGACCTCCGGCACACGGATGCCTGCGGGCAGATCGGGCGACTCCACACAATAGAGCACCGGCCCGCGCATCACGGCGACCTGATTGCGGGTGGCTTCCACGCGCGGGTCGGCAGCGATGAGTTGCGCGTTGCACGGCAGCGACAGCGTGATGACATCGCCGGGTTGCCAGACCTGGCCAAGCACAAGATAACCATGTTCGACCTGCGGCTTGGATACCGGTTTCCCGTTCACGGCGATATCCGCCTTCGCGGCCCAACCCGGCACGCGCAGGCGCACGGCCACAGGCTTCGTCGGCGCTTGACGAATGACCAGCTTCACCTCGCCGCTCCACGGATAGTCGGTGATCTGTTCCAGCGCAAACGTCTCGGTGTCATTGAGCCGGCAGGTGACTTTGTTTCCGCCGTACTGATGCACCCAGAGTCCTTCTTCATCGCGACTATAGAAGTAGGCCGTCAATTGTGCCATCGTGCGCAGCAGGTTCGAGGGACAACAGATTTCCGTCCGGCCGGGCACGCCGCGCTGCGCCATGTCGTTCCACCCTTTCGACTGATAGTTCTCGTCGTAGCGCCGGAGCACCGCCCGGTAGAACCAGCTCCGGCCATCCAGCCCGAGGCACGGCAGGAAGCCATTGAACATCTCGCGCTCCATGATGTCGGCGAACGCAGCGTCCGGTTGGTTGACCAGCATCCGGTAGCCCCACATGAAGACGCCGATCTGGCCGCAGGTTTCATTGTAGCAGTCGCTGTTCGGCAGCTCGTAGGGCGCGCCGGCAGCTTCGACGGCGGGGGCGCTGTGCGAGAGCGTGATGGTATGCGCGCTGACGCCGCCATGGACGAACATCTTGCGGGCGGTCAGGTCGGTCCACAGTCCGCCGAGGGCCTCGGCAAGCCTGGTGTCGTCCCGCTCGGCACACAGATCGGCCGCACCGGTATAAAGGTAGGTGAAGAACACATTGTGGCCGACGATCTCCTTGGAACTGCGCACCGGCACGCGATCCTGGATCAGGTCCGTGCCCTCGATGCCGGGCTGCATGGCCCATAGCGGTTGCCGCCGCGGCTCGCTGCCGCGCTTATCCACGATGAGTTGAGCGCAGGCCAGATACTTGGCTTCACCCGTCAGCCGTGACAGCTCCACCAGCCCCATGATCGCGGACGGATTGTGCGCCATGTAGGGCTTCACCATGACACCCAGATTCGCGCAAAGGAAATTGCCGGCGCGCCGCGCGACGTTCAGCAAACTGTCCTTTCCGGTCATGCGCTGATGAATGACGCCGGCTGTGAGCAGATGGCCCATGTTGTAGATTTCGTGGTCTTGCGCATTCTGGAAGCGTGGCTTCTGTGACGCCAGCGGCAGGGTGGAGAGATAACCATCGGGCTGCTGCGCGGCGGCGATGAGCGCGATGGCTTCGTCCATGTGCTGCGCCAGCGTGGGGTCGTGGTTCATCCGCCAGACACACGCGGCGGCTTCGATCCATTTGTAGAGCCATTCGTCCTGCCAGGTCGTGCCGGCGTAGGCGCCGGAACCGGGCTTGGCCGCAAAACGGAAATTATCCAGCACGTGACCCTGCTCCGGGTCGGCAAGCAGCCGCCATGATTCATCCAGCGTCACCTCGCACAATTGCCGATAGCGGTCGGCCCAGAAGCCCGTGGTCCACTCGACCGCCTCCAGCGGCAACGGCCGCAGCCGCGCGTGGGGACTGCGGCTGTGATCCACAATGTAGGCAGCTTGAGCTGTGTTCCCGGCCGCAAAGAGCGGGTGAAACAGGACGAGACATAATGCAATATGCTGCAGGAGAAGTCGCGGCCATCTGAGTAGCTGTGTCGCAACAAGAGTTACTATGGTTTGCATAAAATCCGGAGCCCTCGCTGTATGGTGGGTAGACAATATCGATGGTTATGTTTCATGGTCAGTAAACTGGCAGCCAAACGCTAAAATAGTCACTGGATCGATTGAGCCTTGCGTAGTAGGGAATCATGCTCACCGCAATGAGCCGGTCGTTCTGCGCCATTGTTTTACTGCTGTTCGTAAAACGCGCCTCGTAGTAGGTCGTGGTTGCTGTTGGGGCGTAGCTCAGTTTGTTGGCGGATACCGTTGCGGTTGTGCTGTAGACCAGCGAGCCCATGAGTTTCATCAGTCCGCCTAGATCTTTCGTATAGACAGGTTTCAGAACTGCGGCAGCAGGAACACGGACACTTTCAAGGGGCACCCCCTCCGGTACATCATCACCTTCGAGACAATAGACGACGGGCCCACGCATGACAGCAACCTTGCCACGGTTATCCACGATTCTCTGATCAGCAGTCATAAACCGGACAGGCATAGGAAACTCCATTTCTATTTTGTCCCCCTTTGTCCACGTTCGGTTCACTTGGCAATAGGCGCCGCTTTTAGCTGCTGCATCAATCACTTTTCCATTCAACCTGAGGCCAACAGGGGCATTCACCCAACCGGGAACACGCAGAAATAAATTAAATGCTTTTTTGCTCTCCACCTTATTAACGACCAATTCCACTTTGCCATCCCATGGATATTCGGTTTTCTGCTGGAACTCCACAAATCCACCCCAAGGGAGTTGAACGTTTAAGGTGTTATTCCCGTAGAGGTTCACCCAGCACCCTTCTTCATTGACACTGTAGGCCATTCCCGCTGATCGGGCCAAGGCGCGCAACACTTTCGGCGGACAGCAGGCCACACGCATTGGCGAGGTTCTTTTCCAGGTGAACTGCTTTTGAATCCAATGCCCCGCCACATTCTCGTACATGTTCCTAACCCGTTTTGAGGAGGCCGTCTGTTCCTGAGGATTGGCGTAAAAATATTTGCCATGTTCCAGATCTACACAGCCAGGAACACTGTTGTACAAGCAGCGCTCAACTTCATCCATATAAAGTGCATCGCCCGTAGCCTGGAACATGAAATACATCCACTCCATAAAAAGGCACAGGGTACAGGTTTCATTATAGCAATGATCGTTGGGCAGATCGTAGCCGATGCCAATGGCTTCCGTAAGTTTGGCCCCTGGATAGGTGATGCCCTTGACACTCTGTTGAGGACGCGCCCCCATGGCCACCGAGCCTACGGCACCAGTAATATACTTTTTCGTCTGCATCGTGTTTTGGGCGAGGCGCCGTAATGCACCCAGCAGTTCCTGGTCACCCGTATAGCCGTACAAATGCGTTGCGCCGGTCACGTATTGCAGGGAAAACGTGCCATGACCAAAAATCTCTTGAGCGTCGCGCAAGGGGGGGCCAAAAGGTGATTTCTTTTGGTAATACGCCACGGTGGCATCCATAAAACGTTTATTCCCACTGCGAGCGTACTCAGCGCAATAGGCCTGAGGAATATTATCCCCCATGTAGCCTTGATTGACTTTATTAGTCAGGTAGGCACCCATGGTCGTATTGGCCAGATCGATGAACAATCTGGACCCGGTAGCTTGGCAATGCGACAGGGCAGCAGCATGGAGAAACCCGTGATTATAATGGAGACATCCGTGAGTTTGCTTTTTACCCCCTTCCTCCATGCCTCCTGCGCCGGTTTGGATGAGCTTTCCCCAAGTATCAATCAGTCCGATTTCATTCCGGCATTTGGCGATTTGAGGGATCCAATAACTCAATTTCGTCTTGCAATATTCATCCTGACGGTAAGCGACCATGCGGGCGGCCGCATCCAGTATGCAGTAGCAATCCCCATCCCCCCAAACCCGACCAATCACGCCACCCTCCTCCAGTTTCAACGACCTGGGGAAATTGCGAAACGAGGCTCCATTCGTCGGGTTTTGAAACATGCCATCCATTGTTTCGGGCAGATAGATATCTCCCAGTCTCTTCATGCGATCCTGCCAGAAACCACCGGTCCATTTTACCGCGTCCAGAGGCGTAGTATTGGGAATTCTGGCGTGCGAGGCACTAACTTTCCCCGGCGCAGATAGGGCGCCGTTTGTCCCTGCCACCAGCATAAAACACATAACACAGAAGCCGAAGCGTACGTTCATAAAGTTGATCCTATTGAATCTGACGCCCACCCAGCTTGCGATAGCTCTCCATGGGATACACGGCATAAACGTGGCAGCGCAACTTCGTCCGCGGGTCTTCCCCGGCCCGCAAGATCGAGGAGGGCGAGAGCGTCCCTGTGGTGCTGTGAAAATAGAAATGCGTCTTCCAGTCGCGCGGCAGGCGATAGTCCGCGATGCGGATCACCGTGCCATCCTTGAAGGTCATGGTGATGTCATAGGTGGCATCAAGCTCCACCTCGAAATCCGCCGTGAAATAAACTTGGCCACCGCGCTTTCCGCTCTTGGAGAAAGCCTCGGTCTTTTTCTCGCGGGTGGCCCCGCCGCGCGCGACCACCTTGACCACGGAGCCTTCCGCGACCGACAGTTCCTGGCGGTAATTCTCCGGGTCCTCGTTCAACCGCAGCCCGGTCACGACGATGATGGCGCGATTGCTCTGGTAGGCGGCGGCCTTCGCTTTCTCGGCGGCACCGGCAGGGGACGAGAGCCACGCCAGCAGCAGCCCGACAACGCAGGTGATTCTCGTTTTCATTCGAACACGATCTCCTTCCCGATGGTTACGCCTTTCAGGAGTTCAAAATAGTCGCCGCAGTTTTGGGTCGTAACCTTCTTCCCGTTCACAACCAGATTGCGGAAGACCACCTGGCCCGCGCGCGCGCCGCCCTCGTCTTGCGCGCCGAACAGCGATTTTCGCGCGATGAAGGGCGTGTTCACCGTGATGTTTTCGAAGAGGACCTTCTCGTACACGGGACCGCCCGCCTCGGCGCCGATCGGCATCAGGAAGAGCAGCGGCACGAACGGCGCCTCGATGGTGATGTTCCTGAAGGTGGAGTTTTTCACGGTGCCGCGGGAGATATTGATGGTCTGCCGCGCAGGCCAGGCGTTGAAGGCGATGACCTGCAAGCCCTCCACGACGCAACCGTCCGGGTTGCGGATCCACAATGGCTCGGCATTGGCGAGTTGCCAGATCGTGTAGTTCCGCACGCGGGCGGGGCCGCCCACTTTCAAGTTCGTGTCGGCCGCCATGACGAAGCAGTCGTCGAGATGCCAGCCCTTGTACGGCTCGGACGCCGGCACCTCGCGGGTGAAGCCATCGGTGTTGCCATGCCACGCGCCGACCACGGCCACATCGCGCACGGGCGCGGTGGAGTGGCTGATGTGGTTTTGCGCGTCGGTGATCTGGATGCCGTCCATGCGGACGCCCTTCTCCAGCGTTGTGCGGTAAGGCAAGTCCGACCAGCGCTGCTTGGCGCCCGACATCGTCCCGCGCCCACGCAGCAACGGCATTTCGCTGATGGCGGGCCGGCGTTCGTCCGCGCTGAAAACCCCATAGACATACGCGCCGCCGGCCAGGTAGGCGGTCTGGCCGGGGTGCAACGTGATGTAGTGCTCCGGATCGGCCGCGTTGAACTGCGAGTAATCATGCACGCCCGGCTCGAAGAAAATGACCTTGGCCTTGGCGAATTCCGCAACACTGCCGGCGCGGCCGGGACTGACGACCAGTGTGCCCGGCGCGTTTTTGCCAGGGACATCGGTCTCGGGTGCCCGTGCGAACAGGAAGAGCGGATTGCGATAGCCTTCGAAGGCCTGCTTGGATTCGGCGGCCTTGAGCTTTTCGAGCGCCTGGACCGGATTGGGCACCACGGCGATTTTGGCCGGTTTGAGCAACGTGAAACGGATGGTGTTATCGCCCACGATCTGGCCCTTGATCCCGAGCGCGGCGGGGAAGATGCCGCAACTTCGCAAAGGCAACGTGAGGCCATCCAGCGACCGCTTGATCCGGACCTCCACTTCGACGGGGCCACCCGCGAAATCGAAACTCGTCCACGAATGGGCGTAGGTGTCCTTATTTTCCTCCGGCCGTTTGTATTCGTTCGAGTGCAGGCCCAGAAAACCGAGCTTGATGTACTTCCCCTCCGCATCGAGCAGCTTGTCCACGGGGCGGTTGTAGGAGTAATAAGTGAACGGCTTGTAGACCCGGCCGCCACTCTTCACCGTCACGTCATAGTCGGGAGACGCCGCGACGTCGCCGCCGGGACCGCTCCACACCATGACCTGCGCGTCCGCGACCGGCGCGGCAAGGAGACCCAGGCTGGCGCCGAACGCGAACCGCAGCCGTAGAATTTTTTTGATGCTCATGATTCTCCCCTGTCTGCGCGATATTCAGCCGCCTCGCCGGCAACGGCCAGGACGCGCGCAGCCAGCGAAACACATTTTAATGGCTTGCGCTCCATGATGTCTGGCTTTTTCATTTTAGGAAGGCCTTCGTTGGCAGGTGCGCATCCAAGCCACCGGCCGGGTCGCGGACCAGTTCAGGTTTGGCGAGGAACGTCTTCACATTCTCGAAACACGGGCGCGGATGCGCGCTCCAGAACAAATAGTTGAGCTTCAGTTTTTCCTGCGCCAGCGCGAGGTGCTCGCCGACGGGGATTGGCTTTTCATCCTCCGAGTTGACCTGCACGCTGCCGCGCTCCTTGCCGCTATCGAACGCCGCCGTGCGCTGCTTGCTGGCCACGGAATAATCCGGCGACTGCACGGCCGCGCCCAACGGCACGACGCCCGACATTTTCGGATAGAGCCGGTACGCGCCCTTTTCGGGATCGAAGTATTGGTGCGGACGCGGATAGACATCCGGGCCCCCCATGCCCACGCCGACCGACTTCATGTAGTCCGTCAGCTCCGGCAAAAGCCCTGCGGGATAATTGACGTACTGGATGACGACCGTGTGCGGGAAGGCGCGGCGCATCGCGGTCAGCCGTTGCTTGAGCGCCTCGAGATAGCCGGCCTCCGTGAAACGCTCGACGCCGGGCTGGGACGCCTTGCCAAAGTTGGCCGAGGGCGCAGTCTCCGGCAGCACGACGGCCTCGACGTTCGGGTCGGCATCGAACTCCCGCCCGAGCGCGGCGAAGAAGGCATCCATGCGCTCGCCCACCTGCTTGTTCCATTGCACGGGATCGAACGAGCCGGAGCTGGCGCGATAAACGCCGCCGCCATACTGCGGCCCTTGGATATAGGCGGGCACGAGCCGCTGGCCCTTGCCGAAAGCCTTGTATTGAACCTGCAACACAAGCTGCTTGCCGTGCTTTTTCAGCAGGGCGAGATCCTTTTTGATCACGGAGAAATCGTAGCGCCCCTCCACCGGCTCCAGCGTCGGCCAGCCATAGCACTTCTGCACGCCGCAGAACTGCGCCGTGAGATGTTCCTTGGGATTGATGTCCGCCATGTTGAGAAAAACATAATGACCGGGATGCCACTTGGCGGATGGTGCCGCGGGAGCCGCAACGCCATCGGCGCAGAGACAGAGCAGCGTCGCCGCAAGCAGGCGCTGCACAATGACTCTTACTTGATTCGGCGCTTGAAGTTGTTCAGCGAATTTCATGACTTTTTGCTGGCTCAGGCATCGAGGCTGGCGCCGGTGTTTCACCGATCTTCGGATACATCACGAAAGCGAAGCGTTGGCTGTCAGGCGACCAGCTGTTGACGTTGATGGTGCCCTGGCCGCCGTTGAACGCGATGATGTCGGCCTGCTCGCTGCCGTCGGGCCGCATGCGACGGAGGATCACGTCCTTGTCCGCCGGGTGTTTCACGGTGCCGGGCGGGAAGCTGATATAGACGATCCACCTCCCGTCGGGCGAGACGTGCGGGAACCAGTTCACGCGCTCGTCGTGGGTGAGTTGCTCAATGCCGGTGCCGTCGGGTTTCATGCGATAACACTGCGCGTGGCCGGGTAGCTTTGCGTTGAGTTCGGAGTTGAAATAAATCCATTTTCCGTCCGATGAATATTCCGGACCATCATCAGGCGCGGGCGTGTTCGTCAGGCGCGTGTCGGCACCGCCGGCGGCGGGAATCGTGAAGAGGTCCATGCGCCCCCACGGATCGCCGTTGGCGCTTTCCACGCCCACGTAGGCGAGCGTCTGCTCATCGGGCGAAACTCCGTGCAGGAAATATTTGTACTGCCGCGCCGGAGGCTGGTCGTTGGAAACGCGCCGCGGCTGCCCGCCCGCAAACGGCACCGCGTAGAGGTGGCCCGCCGCGCTGAAGTATATCGTCCTGCCATTGGGTGCGAGCACGTGGTCGTTGTTCACCTTCTGCACGTTGCCGGTGGGAATCTTCTCCGGCTGGCCGCTGCCGTCCGCCGCGATGCGCCACAGCGCGCCGCCGCCATTGCAGACGAGCCACTTCCCGTCGGGCGACCAGTTGGGCGCTTCGAGGCCGGTGGTCGTCTCGTAGATGAGGCGCTTGTCCGAGCCATCAATCCCGATGGTCATAAGTTGCGCGCGCCGGTTTTTTGCGGACTTTGTCCCCGCGCCCGCTTTGGACGTGGAAAGCTGCACGTGGTCGAACACCGACGTGGTGAGCGTGTTCGTGGTGTGCGACGACGACGAGAGGCCGATGAACGCATCCGCCTTGAAGTCGAGCTTGAGGGTGCCGGTGAGCCACCACGTTTCGCCGTCGAGGGATTCGTAGCCGCTGAATTCATTTCCGCTGCGCACCAGCTTGAGCCAGCACGGGAAGGTTTCCTTGGGCACGCTGGACCGCGGCGCGGCAGCATCGGGGGAAATACGCACCGTTTTGCCGTCCGTCGTTTCGCGATAGAGGAACTGCGTGCCGTCCACAGGCGTGATGCACTGCGAGATGTTGCGCGACCCGCCCTCGAGCGTTTCGCGAAGACAAAGGCCCGCCTTCGCATGCTTGTTTCCCCCGGGATTGTCCATACTCGCCACGCGCGCGACGAACACGAAGTCGCCCTGCACCGGCTGCCAGACGAAATGACCGCCATCCATGGGTCCCCAGATGTCCATCGTGCCTTGCACGGTGAACACACTGTCGGAGTGCTGCGCCGTGCCCGCAATCAGCCCACTTTTCCCGAACAGCGCGTTTTTTCCGAACTTCTCGACGGGCACGGAGGGAACCTTGTGGCCCACTTGCGCGCTGCCGATATCCTGGTGTTGCCATGGTGGCAGCAAGTTTGCCGGCGCATCGGCAACATGCGACTCGGCCAGCGGAGCCAGCAACAGGGCGGTGAGGAGTATGAGGGTGTGGTTCATGATAGTTGATGCTTGAGATTGTATCATTGCGGAATCACCCACGCCGAGACGGTGGCGCGGGGTTGTTTTGGTGTGAATTTCAACCGCAGCTTCGCGTGGGCTGGCAGCGGCGCGATGCTGCACAGCTTGCCGGCGTGGACGGGCATGGGATCAAGTTCCAGCCAAGCCTGCGTGGCGGGATGCCAGGCGACAAGTCGCAACTCGCCGTCCTGATCGCTGGCCAGGTGCAACGCAAACGGAGTCCGGTCAGGTTCCAGAATCTTGCTCTGGGCGCCGGCGGGTTCGATGGCTTGTTTCTCCCAGAGCACGAGGGGCTGGTGCGTGGAGCGTTTCGGTGCACGAATGAGGCCGAGGCTTTGCCGGCCCGTGCTGTAATAGAGGGAGAACCATTCGTCGTCGGCTTCGAGGCTCCACGGATGGAGGCTGCCGCGCTCGTAATCCTGGTTGCGATAGAGCGTGCGCCGTCCGAGCGTGATCCAGCGGTCGAGCGAGAGGCCGACCATCGGCGCGGAGTCGCGGCTGTCGAGTTCGTAGCTCAAGCCGGCCCACACGCTGCCGATGCGCACCGGACAACGGATGGTCTGGCCGCTGTCGTGATGGTCGCCGGTGGCGCGCGTGTAGAAGCCGCTGTGGTTCGCGACGGGCGCTTTCGTCCGGTGCCACACGATGCCGTCGTCGCTTTCCGCGAGACCGTTCCATTGGCCGTGCAGGCCGAACGCGGTGTAAATCATCCGCCACGGCCGCGTTTTCTCTTCGGGCAGATAGAACACTTTCGCCGCATCCACGCCACTGCCGCCGACGGCAGGATGCTCGTTGATGCCCGGCGGCTCGGGGCCAAGCACGGCGCCTTTGCGGCCGTCCACATTGCCCTGCCGCGTCCAATGAAGGCCGTCTTCGGACGTGGCGAGCGCGATGTATTTCATCATGGGCGGCGGCAGCTTGCCGGTTTTCGGATCAGCAAAGACGTGGCCCGGCGCCCAGTAGTAGAGGTAGAACCTGCCGTTCACTCGCAACACGCTGGAGGGCGAAAGAAACGTCCCTTCCCACGGCTCGGTCGGTTCCAGCACCGGGTTGCCGGGATGTTTCGTCCAACACACGCCATCCTTCGATGTCGCGAGGCCGATGCTGTGCCGCTTGCCCGTGCAGGCATACCACATCCGCCAATCCTCGCGTCCGACGCGAATGACCGCCACGCGCTCGATGCCGGCCTCGTCCCACGCGCCTTTCTCGCCCGCGGTGAGGATGGGATTCGCGGGGTGCTTGTAGTTGTTGAGGTTCACCGTCAACAGCGGAATGGTCTCGGCGAGCGCGAGGGCGGCGCTGGCGTCGAGTTTCGCGACAGAGGCGCTGGCGTTGTCCTCGGCGCGGAGCGTTGTGGCGAGGAAAAGTGAGAGAAAGAAGAGCGTTCGTTTCATGATCGTCAACGTCCTCCATCAATAGACCGGCAGCCAGATGCGAAAACAATCGCTCTTTCGGTTCAGTCGCGCGTAGTAGGGAACCATACTCACGCTGACGCGGTGGTCGCCCTGCGACAGTGTTTGCGCACCCTCCGCAAACCGCGCCTCGCGGTAAAGAGCCGTGGCTTCATCGCGGATCAGTTTGGCGCCGGTTGCCGGCGCGTTCGTGCTGCAGATCAGCGTTCCTGTAAGTTTCATTACACCGCCCAATTCTTTCGTGAAAGCAGGCTTCAACTCCGCTCCACCAGGAACGCGGATATGTTCCAGCGCGATGTCCGCCGGCACATCGTCGCCTTCGATGCAATAGACCATCGGCCCGCGCATCACCGCCACTTTGCCGCGGGCGTCCGCCACGGCTGGATGCGCAGCCATGTAGCACACCGGCATCGGCAACTCCAGTTCCACGACGTCGCCGGATTTCCAGTTCCGCTGGAGGGGATGGTAGGCGCTTCGAGACGGCACACCCGCAACCGTCTGCCCATTCACCGCGATGCGGACGGGGCCCTTCACCCAGCCGGGGATACGCAGGAAAACGCCAAACGGTTTTTCGGATTCAACCTGCTGGAGCACGAGCCGCACCTTGCCGTCCCAAGGATACGCGCTGGCCTGCTGGCATGCCAACCGCCCTCCTGCTGGCAGTGTGACCCGGGTCGTGTTGTCGCCATAGAGGTTCACCCACAACCCTTCGCGGTTGACGTTGTAAGCCATTTCGACCGACATCGCGAGTGCCCGCATCACCTTCGGCGGGCAGCAGGCGGCCTGCTTGGTGAACTGGCGCCGCCATGTGTAGTGGGCCTCCCACTTGGATTCCGGACCGTTGGCATGGCTGCGCTGGGAGCCGGTCAGTTGTTCCTGCGGGTTGCAGTAGAAGAAATGCGGGCGGTCCAGATCGGCGCAGCCCGGCACCGTGTTATAGAGCGCGCGTTCCACGGCATCCATGTAGGCCGCCTCGCCGGTGAGGCGGAACAGGCGGTAATACCATTCCGCAAAGAGGCACTGGCCGCAGCTTTCGCAGTAGGCGCTATCGTTCGGCAGTTCGTAGGCCGGACCCACCGCCTCGTTGTAGTCCGCCCCGGGATAGGTCTTGCCGCCGACGACCTGCTCCGGCCTGCGCCCCCGATGCACGGGAGCCACCGCGCCGGTGATGAAGGTCTTTTTTGTCAGCTGATTTGAGGCCAAGCGCTGAAGGGCGCTCAGCAAGTCCTTGTCTCCGGTCAGCCCGCAATACGCGGTCTCGCGGAGCAGCGTGTGGGCCGCCTGTGTGTTATGGCCAAAGATCTCCTCCGCTTGGCGCACCGGGGGGCCAAAAACGGAGTTCTGGCCCGCTGAGGCGCGGCGCAGCGCCTCAAGCAGGCCGGCGTCGCCGGTGCGGGCGTAGAGTTCGGGAACGGCCCATTGCATCGGTCCCGCCACGGTGTTGTTGCGCGCCATGAACCCGCGCACAGCCTTGTCGGCGACAGCCAGTGCGCGGCCGTCCCCGGTGGCGCGCTGGAGGGTGGACGCGAAAGCGTAAAGCGACCCCGTGTTGTAGTGCAGGGCCCCATGGAAGCCGTCCCCGCCACCCTTCTTGATCTGCCACCGCCAGGGCTTGCCGTGGGTGGCGTCGAACTCACCAAGGACGGTCCAACTGTCCACCAGTCCATCCTCGAGTTGGATCCGCGCGATAATCGCTAGCCAGCGATCGAGCGCGGCTTTCAGGTACGCATCAGGCTGGTAAGCCTGCAGACGCGCCACGGTATCCAGCACAAGGTAACAGTCGCCGTCGCTCCATGTGCTGCCCTGCGCGCCCCCTTTTTCCAGTTTCGCGGCCCGGAGCAGGTTCAGGAAAGTTGAACCGTTCTCGACGGACATGAACGAGCCGTCCAGGACGCCGGGCAGGTGGATGTTGCGCAGCCGTTGCATCCGGTCCTGCCAGAAGCCGCCGGTCCATTTCACCGCGTCGATCGGCATGTCGCCGGAAATTTTGGCGTGCGTCGGCGCGTTGGCTGTCGGAGAAACAGGCGCAGTTGCGTGGGCTTTTGGAATCCCGAGACAAGGCAAAAGCAAAAACCACAGTGCAGCCCAACACCAACAGGTGAGGTCTCTTTTTGTGTCCGTCATTTCACCGTCTCCACGGGTTTAGGTTCCCCTGCGGCCAGAACGGTTCGCCCATCATGGCGCAGTCGGCTCATCGCGCAACCCCCGGTTTGAACACGATGGACGCGAGCCGGCCCGGCGGCAGGCGCCACTCCAGTGAAGCGCCAGCGGGGATTCTCTGCGTCTGTTGCTGAGTTGCTCCGAGGTAGAACGTCGCCTGCCATGTGCCACGGCCCGGCGCGGGGACTTTGAGCACAGCCTCCTGGCTTCGGGTGTTCACGGCGAATACACCGACCTTCCCGCGCTCATCGTCCCAAGCGCTTTGGATGATAGCGGGGGCCTTTGCATCTTCCATCGCGAGCGGTCGTCTCATCCTTCCGAATAACAGGAATTCTTTGGCATGCGTTTTCATGGCCTCATAGTAATCCGCAACCATTCTGTTTTTTCCCGGTTTTTCAACGGCTTTTCCCCAAGAAGGAAAGCAGGGGATCTGCCCGGACACCAGCAACATGGCGGTCTGCGCGCTCACCGGTCTGTTGTCGCAGCCCCAGCCGAAAATTGAAAAGACGTATTCGTGATACAGATATTGGGCCAGAGGTGCGTGATGGGGCTCATGCACCGCCTTGAAGAATCGGGCTTGTGAGGCATGGATATCCTGATTCAACAGCTCGGTGTAATACTCCTTCGTGATAAAAAACTCCTTGATCCCGCGTTGTCGGGCGTCCTTGCTGATGTCTTGAAATGCCTTTCGCGTTGTCTCTATTTCCCATGTCCCGTACGGGACAGGGTGGCCGTGGGCTTTGTTAAAACAGCCTTCGCTTACGAACTGAAAGGTGCCGTAGTCCACATCGTCATGGATAACGCTCACCCCCAGATCAAACAGTCGTTTCGCGGTATTCTGCAGAAAATTCCTGCCGAACTCGGTCCCCCTGCAAACCCGTACAGGACTTCTCACTTTCCCTTCCCGATCCTGCTCGCATAAGGCATTCCCGTTATGGTCATGAAAATACTTTTCAAGAAGACGCGTGGTCTTCTCCCTGTTTGTATCCCCGCCTTCCCCTTTGCCCAGGCGTGTCTTCCAGGCAAAGCCCGAGATGAAGCCCGCCATCACGACACCCTCATCTCTAAGGCGCTGGGCCGTTGCCGCAAAGCTCTCGTCGCCGACGGAGGTGGGGAAATAATCAATGCCCATCCAGTTGCCGTGCTTCTCCCAGCCGAGAGGCCGGTAGATGACGGGCGCCTGATACAGCTCACCCCATGCCTTGAGCTTGCCCGGCAGCGCGCTTAGATCTTCTTTGTCAATTTGGCCCGACACACAGACAGGCGGGGCCTCGAGGATCCCGGGTATATCTTTGCGCTCCTTTAATTTGACGGCTGACCACGGCTGCTTCGATGCCCAGTCTCTATAAACATCGGCGGCATCCTGCCACTCCGGCCCGGTAAAGGTTATCCGGGATCGATACGCCAGTTCGCATGGCTTCCCAGGTTCATAGGCAAAAAAATGCTTAATTCTGAAGGTGGAGTTGTGCTTGTCATGATCCCGGCCAAACTCTTTGACGCAGCCTTTCTGGTCATCAGTCCATAAGAGGAATCCGCCCTTTGTGCCAAGGCACGCGATCATCTGGGCAAAAAGATGCTTCGGGTAGGTGAAAAAATCGAACTTCGGCTCATCGGAGAGCGGCAAGCTCAACGGCGTCAGTCTTCCTTCCCGATACGGGAGCAAGCAGCGTTTTTCCCTGTCTGATTCCTGATTCGACACCTCTATTACCGGAAAATCCACCCGAGCCACCGACAAGAGGGCGTTCCGTGGCGTGACCGACAGCGAGCAATCGATCTCACCGGGGGCTGCGGCCAGTGCGATCCGAGTGCGAACCAGCGCCTGTGGATGTGTGAACTCCAGTTCACCCTCATGTGCCGTGCGACGCACCACGCGCGAGGTCATCTGCGTGGCATCGAGGTTCACAGCTGGCTCGATTCCTTTCACCAGTTGCAAATTGAACATGCCCGCCTTGGAACCAGTCTGAGGTGCGACATGCTCGATCACTCGCACCTTGTCCAACAGGGAAACAATGCGGCTGTCCTTCAGGACGAGTCGGACTGATGCATTCTCCAGAACACATTCCATTCCTGGCGCTGGAGCCGAAAGGCAAGCCGCCGGGAAAATAACGGAACACACGAGTGCACAGGCGATGGCAAGTTTCATTTTTCAGTCTTTCGTTTCTTGCAGTCAACGATGCGGAAAAGCCCCGCGGGTATCGTTATGACCATTTCCTGCTTGCCCGTAATGTTAAGCTTATCGCCGGTAAACGCATCGTGTGCTTCGGTAATATAGGCGGGAAGCCGAAGACGGATGGTCCTTTTCTGGGGATTGTAGGCCGTGGTTTCCATGGCAAACAGGCGTTCCGTCGTTTCATCAACCTTCACGACCTGAGTGAATACAGTTTCCTCCTGGCAGCCATACGGCAGGCAGGCGTTCGCGGCTTCCGCATCCGCTCTCACCTGGTTATACAGCGCGGAACTGAACTCGCTGTAATTGCCGCTGCCATCGCGCACTTTGTCGCCGTCCGTATAGATAATGTGGGCGAAATTCTTCTGAATCCGGCTGTGGTGAGAGAGGACCGGGATAATGCCGTAGCGCGTGCCGGGCACGTGGTTCAAGGCCATGAATTGTCTGCCCCACAGGGCGTTGCCCAGATCCTTGGCGGACGACGCTCTGCCCCAGTAATGCGCCAGGTGGTCGAAGGCATATGGCTTCCCAAGGTCGGAGATCCCATCGGTGCCATGCCGGTGGTTGCGTTCGATTCTTGTTTGGTAGGACGAGGCCTTGCGCTCCTCAACCACGATACAGGTCTTTGAAATGTTTAGCATTTGACTCTTGTTCGGTGCGAACAAGAGGCCGCTGCCGAGCAATCCGGCGATAATTTTGAACGTCCGCTCGCCATACTTTCTCGAGTTCCATTGCCCGCCGGTGATCGCGCTGACGTGAAGCTGAGCGTAGTTGCCGCCGCATAGTATCTGCGCCATGACGGATGTGACCGGAATGTGGCTTTCCACCACGCCTCCCTCGTCCCACGATTTTGTGCTGTTAAAGAAATCATCGTCAAACTTGGCATCGAGATTGGAAAAGCCCTCCAGCACCAGCCCGAACCGCCCGAGTAAATTCAGGTCGCGGGCCCGGGTGCTTGAATCCTCGACGCTCAGGACGACCACCTGCTTGTATTTTTCATCAAGGACCATCTTCCAGAACCACTCGCGTGAGGGATAGTAGGCCCATTGGCCCAGTTTCATTCGGATAAACGCTTTTTGGCCATGCGCCTGGCAAATGTCCTGCACCGTCCGCCAATACGTTTCAAACAATTCCCGAGTGGCGGCATTGTCGCCTTCCATTTCCGACGTTTCGAACCCAATCAAATAAGCCCCGCCGGCCTCGGCCATTTTTTGAACCGTGTTGGTGCTGACAAAAATATGCGAACCGTGCGCAATCTGAGCGGTGAAATAGATGCGCTCGTTTTTGAGCTGCCGCACGGCCTCAAGTATCTGTTCCGCCGTGTCCGTGTACTCGAGGCGGTCTTCCTTTCCGTTCCACTTTGGCGTGTTGGCCAATATCTTTTTCTCCGAAAACCAGAGATTGAACGCATAGGTAATATGGGTGCTGGAAGTCAAAGGGTCGGCCCGCAGCAGGGTCAGCTTTTGCTTGATTTCGGCAAGCGTTTGCGCGCGCCGATCTGGACTGTCGTACTCGTTGTATGACTCATTGATGACATGGCGGACATTCCCCCCGGGGATGCGTTTGGGGTAGGACTGTAATTGGCGGATAACCTCCAGGCAGTTTTGCCGGATTTCGAGCTGCCTTCCGGTCAGGGGCAGACTTTCGAGTGCGGCTGCCTCCGACCTGCCAAAGCCAGTCGCCGGAATCCGAACCAGATAGGCGCAGTCGCCACTATAAAGGTCCGACGAGAGGAGCAAGAGGCGCTGGCGCTCACACGTGTTCACTTTTCCAAAGCATATCGGCGCGGTGAAACTTTCGGTCAACTTTAGGTCCGCATCGAAGACGTACATTCTGGTGCCAATGTTTGCGATTATTTGGGGAGGCTTGGAGGTGCTCCAAACCGCCGAGCAGATACCGGCCTCGACGAAACCGCCGGGCAGCGGGTGTTGCTCAACGAGCTCGGCACGGCGAAGGCTGGTGGCGGTGGTGAAGAGCATCGCCTTTTTCCCCAACTTGCCCCCGATCAGCGCGATGTCGTCAATGCCGTCTTGGTTGACATCGCAGGTGGTCAGTCCGGTGATGGGACCACGCAGTGGCGGAGCAATGTCGAATAGCGGGGTAAGCCCGTTAGTGTAATAAGCGAAAATTTTTACAATGTTGTCGTGTAAACCTTGGATCAGGCTGATAACAAGTCCGTCCCGGTGGGAAGGCATTGTCTTGCTGAAGGTGGCATGCCTAAGAATTTGAATGGGCTTATTGAACTCTGTGCGGCTTTGCCGGACCCAGCCTGCCTGAGTGCGTTGATACACGGTCAACAGGCCGTTAATGCCCCCGCAGGCCAACATGTCGGTATGGTCGGGATTCGCCCATAAAGTCACCGCCCAGAGCGGAGCATTCTCTTCATGTATGGTGGTAACATTCAGGTCGCCGGATGAGATGGTTTTGACGCTGGTGTCCCCGGCGATGGCAATCGTATAAACTCCATTTTGTAGATTAAGCACGCTCACTTCGATGGGCCTGATATTTAAGGCGCGTTTCCACTCAACCACACCGTCGGCATCCGTTTGGATCACGTGTCCATCAATGGTCGTATGAATGAGCTTTAGCTGTCCTGCGGCATCGGTTACCGCCGCAGAATGATAAATATTATTGTAGGCGAACCGGTGCGTTGCTATTGGCGAGCGCTTGCCTGCGGCGGACAGGGTCTGAATCCGTGTGTCTGCACCAAGCGAACTGCCGCAGAGCAACGCCGTCAGGAGCAGAATCAAGAGGGAATGGTTTCGCATGCGGGAACCTCAGGTAACTGTTTTACGGAACATTGTTGAGCGTCTCTCTGTCATTTGATGGGCGCGAGGAGCACGCTCGCGAGCCGGCCCGATGGCAGACGCCATTCCAGGGTATTGCCAGCCGTGATCGTCTGCGTCTGTTGCTGAGTTGCTCCGAGGTAGAACTTCGCCTGCCATGTGCCACGGCCCGGCGCGGGAACTTTGAGCACAGCCTCCTGGCGTTGGGTATTCACGGCAAAGATGCCGATATTGCCGCGCCCGTCGTCCCAAGCGCTTTGGATGACGAGGGGCAGTGTGACGATCTGGGTCTGGCCTTTCTTGTTGCCTTTGTCAGAGACGATTTCCTTCCTCGCGGTCGGGATACTTGGGATCAGGGGGCGCCGCATCCGGCCGTAGAGAAGATAGTCTTTGGCGTGGAGTTTCATCGCCGCGAAATAATCATCGAGCAACGTTTGCGCTTCGGCGGGCATTTCCCCGGGCGACTCGGCCGCTGCTTGCCAGAAAGCCAGGCTCGGGAGTTGACCGTAGACCAGTGCGGCGGCCAAGTCCCAGATGTTGCGGTTGTTCGCCGTCACCCAGCCAAAGATCGCGGGAATGCGCTCATGAAAGAGGTGCTGGGCAAGGGGCACCAAGCTGGGGTTGGTGGACTCGTGGAAAAAGCGCGCCTGGTAGGCGTGCAGATCCATGTTCAGGAGTTCCGAGCAACTCTCCTTGGTAAGAAAAAATTCTTTCAATCCTCGCCGGGCGGCCTCGGCGCGGATTGCGCCGAAGCTTTCCCGCGTGACGGATGTTGACCACGGGCCACAGGGAACGGGATGGCCATGCGTGGTGTCGAAACAACCCTCCCGCCCGTCGGGATAGGGACCATGATCCTGATCATCATGGATAATGGTCACGCCAAGGTCAAAAAGGCTCCGGGCCGTCGTGGGCAGGAACTGCCGGCCAAACGGCGTGCCGCGGCAAATCCGATGGCCAGACGATCCGTAGAAGTTCAGCAACTCGCCTTCGCGCGTGCGCTCGCACACCTGCGGTCCGTTGTGCTCTTTGAAAAAACGTGCCAAGGCCTCATTCGTCTCCTTGCCCAGATCCTTGCCGAAAACATTCCTGCGCCCCGTAATCCAGCGGTAGCCGGAGATGAACCCGGCCATGGCGATGTTCTGCGCCTTGAGCCGCGCGGCCAGATCGTGAAAGCGTTTTTCCCCGAGGGCGGGCGGGAAATAGTCTATCCCCACCCAGTTGTCGTATTTCTCCCAACCAAGCGGCCGGTAGATGATCGGCGCGCCGAAGCGCTTGCCCCAGGCCGCCAGTCGCTCGGGGAGAGTGGCAATATCCTCCTTCTCGAGCTGCGTGGAGAGACACAGCGGAGGCTGTTTCAGGATCTCGGGCAAGTCACGGCGCTCCCGCACCGCCGTGCCCGACCAAGGTTGGGCCGTCACCCAATCGCGATAGATATCTGCGGCGTCCTGCCATGCGGCACCACAGAACGACAGCCGCGTCCGATAGTTCATCCGCCATTCCCGCCCCGCCGCGTAGGCCGGCAAGTGGCGCACGGCGAAAACAGCCGCACCCTCCCGCTTCTCAAAACCAAAGGCCTTCCCGTTTCCTTCCCCGTCATCCGTCCACAAGAGAAAGCCGCCGGTCGGCGCCAGGCAGGCAATCAACTGGGCGAACATATCGGCCGGATACGAACGCCAGGCCGGAGTCTGCCGCAATGGCTGGAGCCGGCCCTCGAACACGGGAAGCAGAAATTTTTTCTCCTGGTCTCCGGAGGAAAGGGGTGTCCCGAAAACGGGGAACGCCACCTGCCCGACGGACAACGCGGCATGCTTGGGCGTGACCGCGAGCGACCAATGGGATTCGCCCGGAGTCTCCGCCAGCGCGACCCGCGCGCGAACGGACGCCTGCGCATGCTCGAACTCAAGCTCGACCTCGTTGGCCGTGCGACGCGCGACTCGCAACGTCATCTCTGTCGCATCCAGTTCCCCGGCCGGCTGGATGCCTTTGATCCACTGGACGTGAAACATCCCCGGCGACCGCGCCGCGCCGGCTGCCACGTGTTCGAGGGAACGGCCTTTGTCCTGCAAGGACACCATCCGCCCGTCGCGCAGAACCAATCGCACCGAGGCATTCTCCAGCACGACGTCCTCCGCGGCGGCGTGGAGCGCGGCCAGCGGCGTCAGCAGCAGGGCGGTGAATAAGCGCGTGCGTTTCATGGTTGTTCCTTTTCTCGTTTTCACTTCTCGTCAGTTCCAATCCTTGGAAGTCATCGTACCGCAGTTTTCCAATGCTCGGAAAAACCCGGCGCGGAGTTTTCCAAAGATGGGAACTTCTGGCAAGGTGCGGCCGGCATGGAGCGTGGTCAGCGGCGCGAGCAGCAGGGCGGCGGTGACGCCCATGCGAGCAAGTCGGGTTATCCGGTTCACAGGGAAGG
The DNA here is from genome assembly GCA_903912445.1 of uncultured Lentisphaerota bacterium. Lineage (GTDB taxonomy): Bacteria > Verrucomicrobiota > Kiritimatiellia > CAIQIC01 > CAIQIC01 > DP16D-bin41. The sequence continues at coordinate 10,581 of CAIWHP010000048.1, read as the reverse complement.
CTCATTCGCATGTAGATCTGGAAAACCCGGGCTCATTCAAGCAGGAAACTGGCGGGAGCAAACGGTTTCAGAGTGAATTTCAGCGAGGCCTTGGTGATGACGATCGGGGGGCCGGTTTTCTCGCCGCGAAGATCAACCGGCACCGCCGCTTTGAAGCAGCTCGGCAGGTTCACCGCGATTTCACCGGTCGCGCCCGTTTGATCCCAGACCCGCAACAAGGTTCCCGCCCCGTCCGGATTATTTCCGAAGGCGGTAACTAGGACTCCGGGACGTGAGACGCTCAGGCCGGCTTGCTCGGCTGGCAACTTACCGCCGGGCTTGGTGGCAAGAGCAGCCAACAGCGGCACACGGGCTTCCCAAGACGGTACCAGCAACTCCGCAGTGGGCCATAGACGGACCCGTTCAGACCACGATCCGTCCTGCCACAGCGGAAAATTAGTATTCCATTCGTTGTTGTAAAGATTCACAAACACGGTTGGCTTTTTCGGCAGGAAATCCAGCGTCCACCACCAAAGGCCGGGTTGGTCGAGACTGATCAACGGCGAGTCTAGCGGGCACAGGCTGACCCCAACTTGGCCAGCGCCGGCAATGCTTACTCCCGTGGCGACCGCATATAGGTGCCGGTTGGCACCCGGGATGATCTCCTCGGGCGCAATCGGGCCGCCCAGCCGTCCGAGCGTGAAGCGGGGATTGGCGATGGCAAAGGGGAAACAGAGCCAGCCGCCTTCGGGAATCGGGTTACCGGTCTTCTCAGTAACCGTCCATTCAACATCCACGTAAGGCGCGTGGCTAGGGAAGGTGAACTTGAGGACACAGCCTTTCGCCAGACCTTTGGTGTCAGTGCTGGTGAGTGTGGCGGTATCCGACAGGTCGGTATGGCGAACCGATAAAGTCCAACCAGAGGGTGACAGGGTGCAATAAGGTGATTGGTCCGGTCCGGGCATGCGCGGTTTGGCCATGGCTTGATAGGCCCAACTGCCTTGTATCCGGCTGTAGTTTTTGAAGAACCGGTTCATGACCTCGTTGGTGCTAAAGCGCTCGTGGAGAAATTGTCCCAAGACATAAGGGCTGGCAGCATCCACCATTTCGCGGCCTGTCTTCTTTTCAACCAATGACGCGAGACCGCCTCGCTGCTGGTCAAAAGTGACGTGGTAGAAAGTGGTATCCAGTGTATTCCGCGCGCTGCGTTCTGCCGTTTCTGCATCCGCTTTCTCGGGCAGGGAGAAAGTCCGATAGCCGCTGGGCGGCACGTTGTCGGCGTAAATGAAGCGACCGGACTGGCCGGGAACTTCGACCAAGCCGGAACGAGCCCACGGCAGGCCATTCCAAACCACCACTCGCCGGCCCTTGCCGTTTACATTCTCGGCAAGCAATTGCAGGCGCATGTTGAGTTCTCTTTGCACAATTTCGTCGGCCCGACCGATATAAGCCCGATGATCGTCGAAAGTCTTCAGCCATTTCCGCTTGCCCGAGGTGGGATCGGTTTCCCGGGCGGCATTCGCCACCCATTGCTTCCACGCTTCGCCAAATAGACGACTTGGGCCCTCCCTCCAAGTGGAACCCCAAGTGTGTTCGCCATACAGGAGGCTGTTCTCGTAAGCCTCGGCCAGCGCCGGCGCGAGCGTCGTGGTCGCCAGTCCGTAAATCTTGAGGTGGGTGTCGAGCGAATCCAGAACCGGCTCAAGCGGACGGATATTGCGGGCGATCTTGGTGGCCGTAGGCATGGACATGACGCCGTGAATCCAAGTGTCGGGGGTGTCGCCGCGCACGACAGGCAACTCTGGTTTTTCGGCGTCAATCGCGTTCACGAAATTGTCGAGCGTGCCGAAATGAATACGGATGCCGGGCAGTGTGAGTTCCGCTTGCTGCCGAAATTTCTCCACCTCAGCGGGAGTTGGCGGACCGTGATTGTCGCCGTTCGTGATCATGGCGAGATAATTTCGGGCGGGCCAGTTTTGAGGCGGGATGATGCCCGAGCCATAGTTCGTCGCGTAGGCGCACAGAATCCGGGAACCGTCAGGGCCTTCCCACCAGAAGAGCGGGGGCACGCGTGGATATTGGCTGGCGGCATTGCAACCTAGGTGGAGAAAGCGGATGCCACCGTTGGCCAGAAGGGTGGGCATGACCCACGAATGCGATGGCACGTCGGTCATTTTGGCGGCGATTGGCAAGGAGCGGCCGTAGTCGCGGCACAATTGCGCGGAGTAATGCAGCCCGCGCACGAGATCCTCCAAATCCAGCGATTCGGTGTGCATCGTGAACGGCAGCGCATGCACCGCCAGCGATCCTTCGCGAATCGCATGCTCGATTCGTTCCTTGCGTTGCGGGTCTTGTTGGGGGCCGAGAATCACCCGTGCCAGCGGCCAGCCGGGAACCGTCCAGACGAACCGCTTCTCGGGCGGTTGGTCGCGGTTCTGTTCGATGACCTTCAGCGCACCATCCATCATGGCGACGCGGTATTTCTCAAAGACATTCTCGGCCAGATCGGTGAAGCCAAGGTCAAAATGGGTTTTGAACACCACCCACACGTCAGTGACGGTCGGCGGCTTGGCGGATTCAGCGGCGTGCAGCGCGGCCAGCGGTGCCAGCAGCAGGGCGGTGAGGAACATGAGGGTGGGTTTCATGGTTGTTCCTTTCGTTTTCATTTATTTCTTTAGTTCCAATCGTTGGAAGTCATCGCTCCGCGGTTTTCCAATGACTGGAAAAAGCCGATGTGGAGTTTCCCAGAGATTGGAACTTCCGGCAAGTCGCGGCCCGCGTGGAGCGCGGCCAGCGGCGTCAGCAGCAGGGCAGAGCAAAGGCAACGGCTCAGGGTATGGGCTGGCAAATTCATGGCTTTTTCGGTGGCGGATAGTTTCCTTCGCCCATCTTGTTTTTCGGATTCACGTTCGGATAGGTGTCGGCGATGTCGGGGTTCGCGCCGTAGAGGCGCGGATCGCGGGTCCGCTTCAGCTCGGCATCCAGTTGCGCGGCGAGCTTGGTTTTCGCCGTGGCGTGCTCGGGAGCGGTGGCGAGATTGTGCAGGCAGTCGGGGTCCTGCTGGATGTCGTAGAGTTCCTCGGCGGGATGGCGGCCAACAATGAGTTCGAGTAGCGCGGCATATTTCTTGGATGTGTGGGCTTCCTTGATGAGCCATTGCAGCGTCTCTTGGTCATCAACGTCGCGGTAGCAACCGGCGTGGCGCGGCAGCAGTTGGCCGCTGGACTTGTTGATGCGTTGCGGGTCGCCGATGGGCCAGCGATCGGGCCGCAGGTTGCGCAGGTAGAGATACTGCGGCGTGCGCAAGACGCGGATGGGATAGCCGATGTCGTTATAGCGCGTGAGCGTATGCCGCTCGTGGCCGGCGAAGACGAAGGCCTGTTCGGGATTGACGAGGCCCTGCTTGCCGCCGGTGAGCAGCGGCAGGAAGTCGCGGCCCACGGGCGCAAGCGCGGGATCGTTCTTCGCTGGATGTTCCACCTGCGCGGCAGCGAGCAGGGTCGCGTTCAAGTCCACGAAGCCGATGGGATCGTCCACCACGCGGCCGCCCGGCACCTGCTTCGGCCAGGCCACCATCATCGGCACATGCAGCCCGTATTCGTAACACGTCGCTTTCGCGCGGAGGAAGGCCATGCCATTGTCGCCGGTGATGAGGACCAGCGTATTCTCCAGTTCACCCGCCTTTGCCAGCAGGTCTAGCATCTGGCCGAGTTGGCGGTCGAACCACTCGATCTCGGTGAAGTAGTCCAGGAAATCGCTGCGCACCTCCGGCGTATCCGGCAGGAAGCCGGGCACCATCACGTCCTCGGGCTTCTTGCCCGCCTTCAGCCCGCTGCCGCGCTCGTAGCCGCGATGCGGCTCCACACTGCCATACCAGAAGCAGAACGGCGCACCCGGGCTCCGCTTCTTCAGGAGCTCGGCGAAGTTCGCGGTGTAGTCGTGGTCCTTGATACCGGAGAGCGGCGGCGTGAGGTGATGGCTGTTGAACGCCGGCCCGACGGGATTCCCTTTGCGCCCCGGCCCCGATGCACCCGGCGACCACGGCTTGCCCGTGAAGCCGACGGCGTATCCCGCGCGCGCCAGCAGGTCGGGAAAGCTGACGAATTTCGCCGGGAACAAGCCATGGTGCGTGCTCGCTTCTTCATTCATCCAAACATGGCGGCCCGTGAGCAGCGCCGCGCGCGAAGGCGAGCAGCCGGGCGCGCCGCAAAAACCATTGCGGAACAGCACGCCGCTCCGCGCCACACGGTCGATGTTCGGCGTGCGCAACGCCTTGCAACCGGCGATGGACATGTGCGGCCACGACATGTCATCGGCGATGGCGATGAGGATATTGGGCCGCCCCGCGCCAGCGCCTGGCCCTGACTGCGTGGCCGACAGCGCTGTCCCGGCCAACAGCGACTGCGAGACCACCAAGCATAAACTGGCGACAGACAGCGCCTTCATTTGCTCTCCAGCTTCGGCAAGCTGCGCCGCCAGTCGAGGGCGAGCTGGCGTAGGCGCACGGTCACTTCCTTTTCCTGCTCCGCCAGGTTCTGTGTTTCTTTTGCGTCTTTTTCCAAGTCGTAGAGTTCGGCCTGCCCCGAGCTTTGTCGAGGGGCCTGCGTGCCGTTGGCATAGACGAGCAACTTCCACTTACCCTCGCGCACCGCGACGTTCGGGCTGCGGTCGCGGCCACCGGGATATTTGAACGACTTGTTGTTGCGCCCGTATTCCCAGAACAGCGGCTTCGTGCGCGTGAAAGGTTTGCCCAGCCACGCCGCGCTCACATCCACGCCGTCGAGCGCCGCGCCTTCCGGCAGCTTCGCGCCGGCGACGGCGCAGACCGACGGGAACAAATCCACAGCATTCGCGACCGTCTGCGTATCCACGCGCCCCGCCGGCACGCGGCCGGGCCAGCGCACGATGAACGGCTCGCGCACACCGCCTTCATAAAGACTCATCTTGCTCCCGCGCAGGCCGGCGGCGCGCGCGCCGCCGAACGTCGGCAGCGGGCCGTTGTCGCTGGTGAAAATCACCAGCGTCTTCTCCTCCAAGCCCAGCTCTTTCAAGCCGGCCAGCAGGCGGCCGATCTGCCGATCGTATTCGGCAAGCACGCGCCGGAAATTTTCCGGCCCTTCGGCTTTCGGCACATCGTCGGCGGGTACCCACGGCGTGTGCATGTCGTCGGGCCAGAGGTTGACGTAGCACGGCTGCCCTTTGTGACGGCGCAGGAAATCGAGCGTCTTATCCACGAAGAACCCGGTGCGGTCCCAGCGCTTCACCTTGTCCTGCGGCGACCAGATCCAGTCGGTCGCTGTGATGTCCGGGTGCGGATCGGGGCTTTCCCATGTGCTCGCGTATTCGTCGAAACCATAGGCGGTGATCGGGGGCATGTTCGTCACATCGCGCCCGCCGCCCATGTGCCACTTGCCGAAGTGTCCCGTCGCGTAGCCCGCGGCCTTAAGCGACCGCGCCAGCGAAGGTGCCTTGGTGTCGAGGAAGTCCGCCTGCCCGCACGCGCGGTTGCCAGCGCGCGTCTGGAGATAGCTCGTCAAATTCCACCGCGCTGGGAACATGCCGGTGGTGAAACCCGTGCGCGACGGCGAACAGATCGGCGACGCGACCGTGAACTGCGTGAAGCGCGTACCCTCGCTCGCCAGCCGGTCAATATTCGGCGTCGGCACAAACTTTCCGCCATTGCACCCGACATCGCCGTAGCCCATGTCGTCGGTGAGGATGAAAATGATGTGGGGTGGCGTCGGACTCTCGACGGCCATAGCATTAGTCAGGCCGGCCAGCATCACCAGCCACAACCAACGTCGGAATCCTCTCATAATTCACCCCCGGCCTTTCTTTTTCTTCGTTGCGTGTGCCTCCCGACCATGCGCGTACACACGCGCGGCCCACTCGTCCCACTGCGCGGCCATCTGTCTGACGCGGTCCGGCTGCTGCGCGGCGAGGTCGTGCAGTTCCACACGGTCGGCATCCATGTCGTAAAGCTCCCAGTTCCCATGGGCGAGCGCCACCAGTTTCCACTGGCCGCTGCGCACCGCGCGGTTGCCCTCGTGCTCGAAGAAGATGGTGCGCGGCTCCGCCGGCTCGTTCCGCAGCGCGGGCGCAAGGCTGCGGCCCGCGGGCGGCAGCTTGCCGGCGGGATAGGCGGCGCCCGCAACCTCAAGGCAGGTCGCCATCACGTCGCTGATGTGGCCGGGCCGCCGCTCCAGTTCGCCAACGCGATTCAGGCCGGCGGGCCAGTGGATGATCAGCGGCGTCGCAATGCCGCCCTCGTGGCTGTAGTGCTTGTAGAGGCGGAACGGCGTGTTGCAGGCGTTGGCCCACGCGCTGCCATAGCTCACATAGCTGCCCGGCGCGCCGATCTCGTCGAGCGCCGCGCCGGTGTGCAGCACATTGTTGCCGCTGGTTGTGCTCAGGTTGATCTCGTGGACATTCTTGGCGACGTCGAAGCCGAACGGGTCCCACTCGGCGCAGGCGCCGTTGTCGGAGAGGAAGAAGAGCAGCGTGTTCTCCAGTTCGCCGTGCTGTTTCAAATCAGCCACGACACGGCCGATGTTCTGGTCCATGCGGTCCACCGCGCCGGCGAACGCCGCCATGCGCCGCGCGAGGTCGGCGCGGCGCTCGGCTTCGAGCGTGTCCCACGCCGGATTCGCCTTGTCCGCCCAGCCGTGCTCGGTGGCGACCTTGTTCGGCGGGATGACCGAGCGCGGCGTCAGCGAGCTCACGCCAGCGAGCAGGCCGAGCTGTTGCTGGCGTGCATAGCGCGTGTCGCGGATCTTGTCCCAGCCCTGCTCATAGGTCTGCGCGTATTTGGCAATCTCCGCCTTGGGCGCGTGCAGCGGGAAGTGCGGCGCGTTGAAGGCGAGGTAGAGGAAAAACGGTTTGTCGCCGGCCTGCCGCGCCGACGCGATGAAGTCGAGCGCATGGTCGGTGATCGCGTCGGTGGCATAGAACTTCCCCTCAGGATAGCTGCGCGGCACGCGCCCCTCCGGCCGGCGCGTATAGAGCTTTTCGTTCCAGAAGCTGCCGTAGCCGCCGAGCATCCCGTAGAATTCGTCGAAGCCGCGCAGCACCGGACCCGGATTGCCCAGATGCCACTTGCCGGACATGAACGTCCGGTAGCCCGCAGCCTTCAGCACTTCCGGGATCGTCGCGCAGTTCGGGGGGAGGCTGCCGCTCATGCCGCCAAAGCCGACCTCGTGCGGATAGAGCCCCGTCAGCAGCGACGCGCGCGAGGGACAGCACCGCGCACTATTGTAGAATTGCATGAACCGCAGGCCGCCAGCGGCAAGCGCGTCAAGTTGCGGCGTATGGATTTCACCACCATAGCAGCCGAGGTCCGACCAGCCGAGATCATCGGCGAGGATCAGCAGGATGTTGGGTTTCCGTTTTTCCAAGGATTGGAAACCGGAACCAGCGGTATTTCCAGCCGAGCCGCGCGAGACGGGCAGCCCTAGGCTGCCAACCACTGGAAAAGTTAGCGCAGCCGCTCCAGCGAGCTTCAGAAAATCGCGACGGTTGGTGGGCATCATTTCTTTCCACGACGCTTCGGCGCGGCAGGTGCTTCACGCGGATAGCGGATCACGGTCATGTCGTTCTTCTGTTTTTCGCCGGGCGTGCTGCGGCCCTGCACGATGAGTTGCTCCATCAGCGCCGACATCTCGGCGACGAGTTCGGGCTTTTGCGCGGCGAGGTTCTTCGCTTCGCCGATGTCGTCATCGAGGTTGTAGAGCTGCACCTTGGTCTTCGCGGCGGGATCGGCCGCGAAGATCAGTTTCCACGGGCCCTTGCGCAGGCCGGGTGTGCCGGCGGCGGCGCAGCTCACGGCGTTTTCACGAGTCGGCTTCTCCGCGCCTTTGAGCAGTGACAGGAAACTGAAACTGTCTTCGCCTGCGTTGTCCGGCAGCTTCGCGCCCCAAAGCTCGGCGAGCGTCGCGAGGATGTCCGCTTGATGCACGAGCTGTTTGCATACGCTGCCGGGTTGCACGACGCCGGGCCAGCGGACAATGAACGGCTCGCGGTGGCCGCCTTCATAGACCGAGGTCTTGTAGCCGCGCAGCGGGCCGCTGGAAAAATGTCCCAGCTTTTCCAACTCGGCCGCGCCGGTGTAGGCCGCCTTGCCGTTGTCGGCGGTGAAAAGCACGAGCGTATGCGCCGCCGCGCCGGATTTTTCCAGCGCGTCGAGCACGCGCCCGATCACGGCATCGGTCTCCATCAAGAAGTCGGCGTAGGTGAGCAGGCCGCTCTTGCCCTTCCATTCGTCGGTGACGGCCAGCGGCTCGTGCGGCGAGGTCAGCGGCAGGTAGAGCAGGAACGGCTGCTGCGCCTTGGCCTGCCGCGTGATGAAATCCGCTGCGCGGTCGCCGAGCGTCGGCAGAATCTTTTCCATATTCCAATCCTTCAGCGCCGGCCCGTTCTGGCTCGCCAGATGATTCTTCAGCTGGCTCGGCGGCAGGAATTCCGACGGGATGCCGACCGTGCGGTCGTTCTCGATGAAGCAGTACGGCGGCCAGTTCGGAACATCGGTGCCGAAATATTCGTCGAAGCCGCGCGCCGTCGGGCCGCCGGGGATCGGCTTGGAGAAAACTTCGCTCCAGACAGCGCGCTGCTCGTCGGGCACCTTGCCCTCGTCATCCTTGCCGCGCGGTTTACGGAACAGTTCGCGCTTGTTCTCCGGGATCGGCCAGTCGCGGCCGAGATGCCACTTGCCAACGCACGCCGTCGCGTAGCCCTGCTGCTTGGCGAGCGTGCCGAGGGTCATCCGCTCCGGCGCGATCAGCGGCTCGCCAAAGACGCCGACGATGCCGGTCTGCAAGCGCGTCCGCCAATGATAGCGGCCGGTCAGCAGCGCGTAGCGCGAAGGCGAACACACACCCGACGACGAGTGTCCGTCGGTGAAGCGCATCCCCTGGGACGCCAGGCGATCCATGTTCGGCGTCGGAATTTTCCCGCGCTGCGGGTTGTAGCACTGCACATCACCGTAGCCGACGTCATCGGCGAGGATGATCAGGACGTTCGGCTTGGTTGCGGACGCCGCAGCGTCAGACGGGAGCCAGCCTGCGACGCCGCACAGCAACCACAACATGATTTTTCTCATGATCATTCCTCCTCGGTTATATCCGGGCCGCACAGATTTCAGAATATTGGATAAGCTAAGGCCGCCGCTTCGGGACAGCATGGCGCGCGGCGACTTTCATTTTTCTTTTTTGGTCTCGGGTGCCACGGGCCGCAACTGGAGGTTGCGCCAGCGGACCTGGAAGGGGCCACCGGGCTTTTTGCCGATGCCGTGGACCTGCAGACCGATCAGGCCCTTGGGATAATTTTTGGCGTCGTCGGCAGCCAGCGTGAGATCGGCGATGGGCTGGTCGTTGATCCACGTCTGGATGCGCGTGCCGACGGCGCGGACGCGAAACTTGTTCCACGCGCCGTTCTTGAACTGCGCATGCTTGGCGCGCGGTTCGGGCGAGAGCCAGTGCCCCAGGCCTTCGCCGTAGACATAACCCGATGCGCTGCCCGCGGCGATCTCGACCTGCGGGCCATGGACGCGGCCGCCGTAGGGCGCTTCCCGCAGCTGCGAGCGGAGCTGGACGCCGGAGTTCAACTCGTTGTTGTCGAGCTTGACCTCGAAGACCAGCTCGAAGTCGGCGAACTGCTCCTTGGTGCAGAGGAACGTATTGCCACTACCCTCGGCGGTTTTGCCGAGGATGGCGCCATCCTCGACGCGATAGGTGGCGAAACCGCTCTTGACCTCCCAGCCATCCAGTGTTTTGCCGTCGAACAACGCCCGCCAACCTTCGTCGGCCTGGGCGCTGGGGGCTATGGCCAACAACAGCGCGATGAGTTTTTTGTTCATGGTCTGCTCTTTATTTCTTCGCCTTACCTTTTCTGGCGTTTGCGGGACGGATTTCTTCGCCCCAGTCGTTGCGGACAAAGCCTTCCCAGTCATCCACGAAGCTCGTTGCGGCCCAGTCATTCCATTGCTGGATCAAGTGCTGCGACATCGCGGGGAATCTGGTGATGACGTTGTGCTGCTCGGTGCGATCCTCGGCGATATTGAAGAGTTCCCACTCTCCCTTGAACTTCATCACCGCTTTCCACGGGCCGCAGCGGACGGCGCGGTTACCCTCGTGCTCCCAGAAGATCGGCTTCACGCGATGGAGCGGCTCGCCCTTGAACGCGGGCACGAGGCTGAGGCCCTCGCGCGGCAGGATGCGGTGGCCCTTGAACTCGGCGGGATAGAGCGCGCCGGTGACGTCGCAGGCGGTGGCCATGATGTCGATCAGGTGTCCGGGTTGCGGCTCCAGCTTGCCGTTGCGCGCCGCGGGGATGCCGGCGGGCCAGTGCGCGATCAGCGGCGTGCTAACGCCGCCTTCGTGCGTGAAGTGCTTGTAGCGGCGCAGCGGCGTGTTGGCGAGCGTCGCCCAGCTCATGCCGAGGAAGACGCGGCTATCGGGGCTGCCGAGCACGTCGCCCTCGCTGATGCCGCGCGGTCCGCCCTCGGCGTTGCCGCCATTGTCGCTCATGAACAGGATCAGCGTGTTCTCCAGCAAGCCGCGCTCCTTCAGGCCGGCGACCATGCGGCCGACGCTCTGGTCAATGCAGTCG
>CAIWHP010000047.1 GCA_903912445.1 uncultured Lentisphaerota bacterium | reverse complement strand
GGCCGGCCCGGCGATGATGCGCGGCTTGGACCACATCCGGCCCTCGTCCTTGCTCTGCGCGAAAACGATGTGCTGGTCCGGCTCGCCCTCGTGGGTGCTCTGCGTCCAGATGACCATGAGCGATCCATCGGGGCCATCGAACACGAGGAAGTGCTCGTTGCCCGTATCGCTGACCTGCTCGTCGGTCACCTCCGGCACAAACACGACGAAGTCAGGCTTCGTGATATGGAGTTGTTTCGGCATCCGCGCCTTCAGTTCGGCCGGCGAGGCGATGAAATTCTTGTTGGTCTCGGCACCCTGCAGGCCAGGCGGCAAAGCGAGCAACAGGCAGAGGAGATGTTTCATGGTGGTCACCTTTTCTCTTGATGCAGTTATTTCCGCTCCTGTTCACTCACGGGAAGGAAGACACCGATGTGGCCCTCCTTCGAACACAGCTTGAAGACACGCCCTTTGTGGACGATCTCGGATTCAATCTTCTTCTTGTTCGACCAACGCAGCGAGATGACCGCATCCGGGCGGAAGTCGCGAAAACGTTCCAACTCGTATTTCATCTTCGAGTGGTCCGTAACGTTCACGCTCAAAAAGCGCACGTCCGGATGATCCTCTTTCAGGAGGACCATCATCGGGTACTCCCAATCCGCACCAACAAAGCCGACGGCGCCCAGCTTTCGATCCTTCAAGAACTGCTGCGCATTCGTGAACGGCTCTTTCGGGTGAGGGAACCAAAAGTAACGCTCGTTCCGGTTTTTCGGCAGCATCGAGTGCTCGCCCAGCAGCGGCCTCTCGCACGAATAAAGGAGCGTAGGGACAGCCATCACCGCCAGGACGAGCAGGCTCAAGGCCCGCCCGAAAGTCCCGATACGGCCACCCCGCATATCGAACAGGGCGACCGCGACAAAAGGCGCCGACAGAACGAAGAAAGACATATGCAGCCGGCTATGGTATGGCTGCCATTTCAGGTAGCCACAGAACAGCAGAAAGCCCAGCAGGCAACAGAGTGCATACAGGAGCAGCCCCTCCCGCTTGCGCAGGCTTTTCCGAACCAGAATCGAGCCCAAAGCGAAAACAAGCAGCAGAAAATGCAGCGGATTCGAGACGCCCTCATCGCTGCGAAAGCGACGGCGTTCCCCGGGGTTCTTGGGGACGTTCTTGTTGGCACCGGAGCGAAACAGCTCCTTCGCCCACGTGATGCGACGGTCGTTAACATCCATCCCCAGCAGTTCGTGAAGACGAACAACCACATCCTCGACGGCCAGATTGACCGTTACGGACGGGGTCATGTGAAAATGCGTCGCCGTGTTACGAATCAGGTTGGAGAGCATGGCCTTGGGCGCGAAGGTCTCGTTCACCGCCCCACCGTTGATCTTTTTCTCGGCGTCCACCACCGTCACAGTGATACCCAGCGGATTCCCGCACAGCCCGTAGCAGCGTGCATAATAAATGGCGTTTATGAGCAACGTGAGCGCGGCGCAAGCGGCGAGTGGCGCCACGGCGGCAAGCCGGTGACGCCTGAGCGCCTGTACCGCGAACCACACCACGAAGGGGGCCGCGTAGAGATAGGCCGTTGCTTTCGTGAAGATGGCCAGGCCCAAGGCCAAGCCGGGCAGCAAAAGAGACAGCACGTCTGCGCGCCCAGGTTCTTCAGGCCGGAAGGTGAAACACGCGAAGCTCATAACCCAAAAGGTCATGACATAATCAACGTAGGTGCTCGAGGCCTCCAGAATACCCATGGGAATCGTCGCGATAAAAAGTGCCGAGCAGAGCGCCGCCGTCCGACCAAGCCCGAACCGCGCACACAGGAACGCCGCAGCGACCATGCAACCAATCAGCGCATACCATTGCACAAAATTTGCCAGCCGATCCGAACCGCTCAGGAGCTGGAGATGCAACACCATGTATTCCGCTCCTGGCGCCAGTTGATTCTGACTGGTGAAGTGCGTCGGATAGAACTCAACCGTACGGTTCTGCATCCAGTAGAGGACCCGCGGCATGTGGTAATCCATCGAGTCCCAGGTATTCGGCGGCCCGATGAAGGCTATCACGCCGATGGTGGCGGTGATGGCCAGAATGGCGGCCAGCAGCAGTAGCTGGCCGACGGAGAAGCGAGACCGGGGTTGCCCCGACTGTGGCGGATACTTTCGCCGCATCGCGATGTAGAGCATCAAAGCAACCATCGCAGCCGCCGTCCAGAAGACCACCAAACACGAAAAAGTCAGCCCCTCGAAGAGGCTGAGCGTCTCCGTTGCAGCAACCAACAGAAGAGCCCACAACGCCGAGCCGCCCATAAAGGCGTAGAGCCCACTGCTCGGCCCTCCGGTGGCCGAACGCCACCGAAATATCGTGAGGCAGATGAACAGCAGACTAGCCAGTGGCAACAAGCCGACCATGGTCATGGATGCTCCTGTTTGGCGGGAGATACAACCAATAGCGCCCACGGGTTCATGGCTGGAAGGTCCAAGACCGTCTGCCGCTCGTCGCCAGCAGACGGCACTTCCACCGCGCAGGTGAACTTGGAGAAGTCCTTCGCCTTCTCAGCGAGCGCGTGTTCCGCGGCGGCGTGTTGGATCGGTGTCAGCAGACGACACACGAGACGCTTGCCAGGAAAGAAACGCGCGTTGTCCAGCGTGACGCGGAACGGCTTCGGCTCCTTGCCCCAATCCAGCAAGTGCACCACGACAGGCTTATCGCCCCCGCCCGGTACCGCGCGCACAAACGCGCCGGCCTCCTCGTTCCCCGCCAGCGTGACGGGCGACTGCTCGCCAACCCACTCATCGCGGATGCCCTCGCCGGTGGAGGCGGCATACTCATAGCCATCGAGCCACCGGGCATTGTCGCGCACGAACGCGAGCAGATGGTTGTAGTCCTGCGGTTCACCGTATAGCCGCTCCGAACCGCCAAGCCAGACGTCCCAAGGCGCCACAAAGTTCATCCCCAAACAGTACGCCAGACAAAGAACCTTCTGGTTCTCGTGGGTATCTTTGCTGCGCAGCGTGAAGACCTGCGCCTTGTTCATGCGGGTGATGTTCACGGCTTTCTTCCAGATCGAAATCGGCGTCGGCGGGTCGTATTCGGAGAGTTCCCCGACCGCAAAATCGAACAGGTCAATCGGCGGATCCCAGTGCGTAAATGAACCGTTGTTGCAGGCGAAGGGGAAATAACGCCCCGCTTTCTTGTGGGCGCTGGCACGCAGTCTTTCCAGAAAGGCACGGATGTTTTTCTCGTAGCAACGCTCATAGTGCTTCCGCAAGGCGGCGTTGCGTTTGCCGTCGAGGATGAACTGCTTGTAGTCGAAAGCCGCCGGGTCGCCGACACCGAGCATCTGGCGTTCCGCCACCGGCAGCGCGGCCAGATAGGTGCGAAAGTTTTTCAGGCAGTGCGCGCAGAAGCAACCGCGCGTCTCCTTGTCTTTTGGATCGCCGCCCCATTTCAACATCTGCTGCGTGTCGGGATCGTCCACATGCATATACGTGGCACCCGATTTGACTGCGAAAATCACGTCCTGCTCCATCAGGCGAAAGAAGTCTGGGCTGCTGTAGCAGCCCCACGGCGGGTTCCAGTTTTGCCAACTGGCAATCAGCGGCCGTCCGCGGATGTCCTCGCCACGGCCAATCTTATACGTGGCACCTGCTCCCCCTTCGCCGGGACCGCTGTCCTGCCGCATCGGCGCAGTACAGTGACAGATCGGATAGCCGCGCTGCACGCATTGCCCGATGAACGCCTTCGTCGCATACACCCAGTCGAAACGCGTGCCGTGGAACATCGCGATCTTCTCGAACGGATCCACATCCTTGCGCATCCAGCGGATGGAGAAACATACGTCGCTGTGTTGCGGCGCGCCCACGGGCCGTTGCCAGCGCAGCGCCATGTCTGACACCGTCTGCTCCCCAAGAGCGGACAAGCTCATCAAGGCCGCCACCAGCAACTCCATGGCAAAGAAACGTTTCATCGTAATGCCCGGATCACCCGCACGCGATGCGTGTTGGTATCGCCGACGAAAATCGCGCCATCGGCATCCACGAAGATGCCGTGCAGGCGATCCATCTTGCACGCGAGGGGGTCGCCGTCGGGGCCATCGCCTTTTGCGCCCGTCCCGGCCACCAGCTCCAGCTTGCCCGTCTTCACATCAAGCATGCGGATGCTGTGGCTTTCGGTATCCGCGAGATAAACGTTGCCGTTAGGCGCGACGGCGATGCCTTTGGGGCCGGAGAGCGTCGCGAGCTTCGCCGGGCCGCCGTTGCCGGTGAAGCCGCTCTTGCCTGTGCCTGCCACGTGATGGATGCGGCCGGCCTTCATGTCGAACCGGAACACCTTGTTGCCCTCGCGCAACGCGAGCCACAGGTCACCCTGCGCGTCGAAGTCGATCGCGCGCGGCCCGTTCAGCGGCGTGCCGGCGATCTGTGCGCCGTCGGGCGTGGCTGCTTTCTCGCCGGTGCCCGCGAACGTCGTGATGAGGCCCGTCTTCAGGTCCACCTTGCGGATGCGGTGATTTCCGATGTCGCAAATGTAGAGAGCACCGTCGGGCCCGAACTGGATGCTGTGCGGCGACTTCAACTCCGCCTTCACGGCCGGGCCGCCATCGCCGCTGAAGCCGGCCTTGCCTATGCCCGCCACGGTCGAAATCATCCCCGTCTTCGCGTCCACGCGACGGACGATGTTGTTGCGCATCTCGACAAAAATCATGTTGCCCGCGCGGTCGAAGCGAATCTCATACGGTTCGAAGAGTTCCGCCTTCGTCGCGGGACCACCGTCGCCCGCATAACCTTTCCGTCCGCAGCCCGCGACGGTCGTGATCGTACCGTCGGCGGCCACGCGACGGATGGCGTGGTTGGCCGTGTCGCAGACGTAGAGCGCACCATCGGGCCCGCGCACGATACCGAACGGCTCCCGCAACTGCGCCTGCGTCGCCGGTCCGCCATCGCCGCTGAAACCCTTCTCGCCGGTCCCGGCAAAGGTCGTGCTTTGGAGCTTGGTCTCCGCCGCGGCAGTTACTGCAACATGAGCGGCGATGAGGAGGTAGATGATGTGTTTCATGGCAATGTTATGGTTGGAGCGTTAAGAATTTCAATACTTCCCAAATTCATGGCAGGCCTGCACCATCGCGACGAAGTTTTGCGGATTGCAGGAGGAGTGGATGCTGTTCGAGGAGCACAGGATGTAGCCGCCGCCGGGCGCGGCGTCGGCGATGGCCTGGCGCACGGCTTCGCGCACTTGTTCCGGCGTGCCGTGCGGCAGCAGGTGCGCGCAGTCAATGTTTCCGGTCAGACAAACCTTTTTGCCGACGAGCTCTTTGACTTTCTTCAGCTCCATGCCCGCGACCGGCTCGATGGGGTTGATGCCGTCGGGGCCGGCGGCGACGATCATGTCGAGCAGCGGATAGAGGTCGCCATCGGAGTGCTTGATGCAGAACGCGCCCTCGGCGTGGATCATTGCGATCATCTTCTGCAGCGGCGGCAGAATAAATTCGCGGAACAAGGTTGGACTCATCATCGGCCCGCTGTTCCCGGCGTAGTCATCGCCAAGGATGATCACCTCCGCGCCGGCCTGGATCGCGCGCTGGACGATCCGCATGTTGCAGCGCAGCACCTTCTCCATCACCACCGTCACCAGTTCCGGCTCGGCGAGCAGATTCATCAGCATGTTGTCGAGGCCCATCAGATAGGCCGACCACATGAACGCGGCGCGGTGATGAAAACAAATCGCGCGTTTGCCTTTGTAGCGCGCGACAAGGTCCGGCAGCTTGCCGAGCCGAAGCGGCGCATCGGGATCGGGCGTCGTGTAGGCGAGCGCATCCTCCAGTGTCGCGATCGGCCCGCGCAGCGGATGCGCCACCGCCTCCGGGCCGGGCAGATAGCTCACGCCCCACTCGTCGGTGTAGGAACCGTCCGCGTTGTCGCGCACCTTCGCGAAAAACGCGCCACAGCCGACGCCGTCCATGTCGAGCCGGTCCATGCAGTCGGCCACGTCGCGACAGCCCGGCACCGCGGCGCGCGCGACCTTTTCATCCACGACAAACTCCAGCACCGGCACGCGGTCGGGCTGGCCAAGCTTCAGGGCGGTATGGACACGTTCAACAGAGTTCATGGTGTGGTTGTCTCCCGATCAGTTCCAAGGATTCGCACGCTCTGAACGCGCCCGGAGGTCGCGTTCCACCTTTGTACACACACCGTCTTCCAAGGATTGGAAGCCGGATAGTTGCTTTTTCCGTGCATTGGAAATTTTCGCGCAAGATTTTCCAAGGCTTGGACTGGCCCCGCCAGCGGCGGGGAAACGGCGCGGGCCACCTGGGATCGCGGATGCGCTTGATTCATGAGGGGGACCATAGCAACGGGGAACACCTCGGATAAAGGGCCATTTTGTTTGACAGTAAACCGTCGCACGTCATGGCAGGAATAGCGGCACCGCCCATTTGCCGATGTTGATGACTTCGCCCGCGGCGCAGTCCTTCTGGTAGAGCGTGCAGAAGTTTCCCGTTGATGCGGGATTAAACAGGGGAATTTCCGGCAGCGCGACCTTCTTGCAACCTTGGTCCAGCAACGTCTTTGACTGGGAATCCTTGTTGCGCGCCGGCGCAGGCGTCAGAAACCAGACCGTGCCAGCGTGGTCGCAGGTCAGCGCCTTTGCCCCGTCCATGGGGACGCAGAGAAACTGAGCGGCCCGCAATGCGTCAGGCAGTTCGGCAACAGCGTATTTGCGATCGGTGAACAAGGCCGCGCCGTTGGTCAGGGGCACCGGCTTGATGCCTTCTGCCCGGAGTTTACCTGGAGTGCTTTTACGAAGTGGCTCGCCATCTTCGTTGGTGGCGAGCTTGGCTTCGCTTTTTTTCCCTCCAGCGGCTATTCGCGGGTTGATGCCTGTGGCGAAATTGATCAGCACCCGCTGGCGGCTGTTTTGGGAGAATGCCCGCGCCAAAATATCGGCCTCGGTGAAAGCAGCCATAAGAATGTTTTTGTCGCGACCGCGCTCCCAATCGTAGATGAGATAAATTTTCCCGTCTGAAGCTTGTGTGCCATCGGGATAGCTAACGCTGTTGCGTTCATCAACCAGCAAGCCACCTTTCCATGTCTCGCCGTCGTCCTCCGAGAGATAGGCGGTCAATGCGGAACGTCCGATGCGTTGATTGAGCGGTCCGTGTCTGACCAGGAGCAGGTTGCCGGAAGCGAGCCGTCGGAAATAAAAACGTGAAGTTGTATGTGGCAGGTAGTCCGAGACTTCAGTCCACATCCGTCCGCCGTCCTTCGAAACAGACCTCCCGATGCCGTGCTCCGCCGTCCGCACGAGCATCACGAGAGAACCATCCTTGCGCTCCACAAGCATGTGTTCGTCGGCGTTGCGTCGCGCCGGCGGAATATTGGCTGCGCCGAGCAATGTGAAACTTTGGCCACGATCTTTCGAGATCAGGACGCGGGCGCTGCCGTCACGCTTCCACATGGCCGCGGGCATCAACCAGTCGCCGTTCTTGAGAACAATCGGCTTGTTAAGCATCACACCGGGAAAAAGCGCTTTCGGCTTTGACCATAGAGGATGCTCTGCCTCCGGGTTCTGGCAGGTGATGGCCATGGTTGTGCTGAGGTCGTCGCCATTCAGCCACCAGAACAGCCAGAGTTGCCCGGTGGGGTCGAGCCAAAGACACGGATCGGCGGCGCGTTTCGGGCCGTCACCGTCCGGGTCGATGACGAATTTCAAGTCGCTCCATGTCTTGCCGTCATCGCCGCTGGTTGCCGCCACGACATAGTTATATTCGTCCTCCCACACTTTGCCGGCATACCAAGCGGCCCAGAGGCGTCCCTTGGGTTCGCGTTCCATCGTCGGGATACCCTGATAATTTCGCTTGTCGGGCCCGTATTCCTTGCCGGGGTTGAAGATGACCGGGGGATGGATGAATCCTCGCAACAGATCACCCTCAACTACGTCAGGCAGGGCTTTCTTCACGACTTTCGGCTTCTCTTGGCCGCCGGACGCCTGACTGACAAGCTGGCGCAACTTCACGGCGCCGCTCACGTCCTTGCCGGCGGCGACATCCTCCTCGCGGAAGGTCGCCATGAGGATGTTGCGGTCGCTGACGCGGTTGTAGTCGTAGATGATACGGATGAGTCCATCAGGCGTCTGCTGGCCGTCGGGATAGGAAACGCCGGGCCGCTCATCAAGCATGAGCCCGCCGCTCCACGTGCGGCCGTCGTCCTTGGAGATGTAGGCCGTGAGGTGCGATCGCCCGGTGCGCGTTTCGAGCGGGCCGTGCTTGACCAGCAGCAGGTTCCCCGAGGCGGTCCGGCTGATGAAGAACCGCGAGGGCGTGTGCAGGATGGAGGAGGGCTTCAGTTCCGGCCACGTCTTGCCGCGGTCGGTGCTGACGCTTTCGCCGATGCCGTACTTCGTGCGCACGAGCAGCCAGAGCGAGCTATCTTTGCGCTCGATGAACATGTGCTCATCGAAGTTCCGGTCGGCCGCGGGCACGTTGCACCCGCCGCGCAGCGCCCACGCTCTGCCCGCGTCGGTGGAGACGATCATCTGCGCGCTATGATCCTGCTCGCGCCAGGTCGAGAGCGGGAACACCCATTCGCCGGAGGAGAGCACCAGCGGCTTGCACATCATCACGCCATCGCCGATACGGCGCGGCGCGCTCCACTTCGGCTGCGCCGCGTCCGGCTCGCTGGTCTCGATGCACCAGACGCCGAGTGGACCGAAACCGCGGCTGCTGCAATCGAGCTGCGCCCACGCGAGGAACAGCCTTCCATCCGGCGAGAGCCACAGCTCCGGATCGAAGCTGCGCATCGGCCCGCCCGCGTCGGGGTCAACGACAAGCACCTCGGTCCACGTCGCGCCGCCATCGCCGCTGGTGGTGAGCACGACGTAGTTGTTGTGATCCTCGGCCGGCGTCACGCCCGCATACCACGTGGCCCACATCCGGCCCTTCGGCGCGACGGCCATGCTGGGAATGCCGGTGAACGCGCGGTTGGTGACCGACTGCTCGGTCTGCGGCACGCCCACATACCGCGGTGGCTGGAGCACGAGTTCATGGGTGGCGCACAGCGCGGCTAGCGGAGCCAGCAGCAGGGTGGAGAGAAAGGCGTGTAAGTTTTTCATGGTTGCTTTTGGCTTTGGGCCCTTTGACTGCGTTTCGGATTTTGGCATGCTGATTTCGGATTACACGACCCACGGCTCGCGCATGGCGCGGGAGCGGAGCCGGTTGGCTTCGTCGTCGTTGAGGAACGCGGCCGTCACCGGGTCAAATGTGATTTTACGGTTGAGCTGCCACGCGAGGGCAGCCGTGAAGCAGGCGTTGTGGCTGTGCCGCATCACGGTGGGATTGACGACCGTCGCGGCGCGGGTCCGGACGCAGTCGAAGAAATTCCGCGCATGGCCGCCTGCATCCAGGCCGATGCTTTTTTTCCCCAGGTGCAATTCGCTTTTCAGGGCCGCGGGATATACGGCGATTTCGCCCGTGTCGCCGGTTTCCACCCAGCCTTCGTCGCCGACGAACCGGACCGGACAGGTGCCGAGGTTCAACTGGCTCTGCTGCGGCACGCGCCGCTCGTAGTTGAGTTCGAGGATGACGCCGTTGGCGTAGCGGCCCACGATTTTGTCGGGGTCCAGCGCATACTCGACCGGACCGGCGGCGTCGGCCTGGTTCGCCCATTGGCAAAGATCCACCGTGTGCGCGCCCCAATCCATCAGGTTGGCGCCGGCGGTGAAATCCTCGTAGCCCTGCCAACCGCGGCCGTTAACGTAACGCTGATTGAACGGACGCCACGGCGACGGGCCAAGCCACAGGTCCCAATCCAAGACCTCGCGCGGGGGTTCCGGTTCGGCCGGCAGCCAATCCCGGTTGATGGTGGGTTCATAGACGGACGCGTGCAGCGTGCGCAGCCGGCCGAGCTTGCCACTGTGGGCCAGCTGGACCGCTTTCTGGAAATTCGCCACGCTGCGCCGTTGTGTGCCGCCCTGATACACGCGGCCGCACCGGCGCATCGTCTCTTCGATGAGCGCGCACTCGGCCATGTTGATCCCGCAGGGTTTCTCGCTGTAAATATCCTTGCCCGCCCGCGCCGCCATGATGGAGGCCAGCGCATGCCAGCGATCACCGGTGGCGATGAGCACGGCATCAATATCCGGCCGCGCCAGCAACTCGCGAAAATCGCCGTAGGTGGCGCAGTCCTTGGAGCCATTGCGGGAGTCCACCATGGCCTTCCCGCCCGCGCGGCGGCTGGCCTGCACATCGCAAACCGCGAGGCACCGCACATCCGGTTCCCCCAACATCGAGTCCAGCACCACAGCACAGCGCGAGCCCATCCCGATCACGCCCAATCCGATTTTCTCGCTCGGTGCCACGGCGCCGCCGCGTCCCAGCGCCGGAGCGGGGATGAAACACGGGAACAGCATAGAGCCGGTAACCGCGGTGAGACCCTTCAGCAAGGTCCGCCGGCTCACGTTACCAGTGGTCTGCACGCGCTTGGCATTCATACGCATCTCCTGTTGTAGCTTCATCAAGCGTCGATTTTACCCGAAAACTTCGCCACTGCTCGCTCTTTATTTCCCCTGGTTTGAGTGCGTCGGAGCTTCACCGCACCACGCCTGCGAAACTCACGGACCGCCCCCCCCAAAAAAAAACCTATGTCCAGTCGCGCCGCACGGCGCGCTTCACACCGATAGTGCTGACGCCGGTGGCGCGGCGAACGTTTTCCCAAATCCTCCACTGCTGCTGGTTTTCATTTCACTTTCCATATTTTCACGTCATCAATCCACACCGTGCTGGGCACGAGAAAGCTGAACCAGCGTTTCATTGGATGCGCAAACCCTGCCGAGCGGTGGTGCGCGAGCAGCTTGCCATCAAGACTCAACCGTAGTTCATCGCCCTCGGTGACAAGCACCAGATCGTGCCACGCATTATCCGCCTTCCACGGCACGGTGGCCTGCTTGGTTTTGAGCAGCGCATCCAGATCGGCTGGCACCTTCTCTTTGCGGTCCGCATATTCCTGCCGGCGCTTACGGAATTCGAGATTCATCACGCCGGTCTTATGATCGATGAGCGTGAGGCTGCTGCGCGACAAGGTGCCGTAGCAGAGATGGCCCGCATGGACGCCCTTCACCTCGCGATCCACGAAGCCGAGTTGGAGCGCTTCATCTTTGTTCAGGCCGGGGAACTTGAAGCGCACCAGCACGCCGCCATCGGCAAAGCCGGCGTCGTGATGGATGTGCGCGGCGTGGCCCGCCTCCTTCGTCGCGCTGGCGATCTTGAGAATGCCGCTCTCGATATCGGCCTGCCTGATCTTCGGCACGCGGTCGGCCGTGGCGCTCTCCCACCCGTTGCCGATGCCCTTCAGGCCGTTGCCGGTCACCGCGCGCTCAAACGCATCGTGAAAGAGCAGCGTGCCCTTATCGCGCAACCACGCGGCGTCATCGCGCGGCGCAGCGCCGGGCTTGGTGTCGGCCGCAAACGCCAGCAGCGGCGCGAGCAACAGGGCGGCGAGGAGCAGGAAGGAAGGTTTCATTTAAGCACCAGTATTCTTTCTGTAGTTTGACCACCGCTTTGAATCCGCAGCCCCGCGCCAGTCGACTCCACGGCATACGTCCAGCCTGATGCGGGATATTGAGCAATCACCCTTGTCGGGGCCGCAAACTCGCGGCGAATCTCCACGGTGCAGGGGCCATCGTCCAGCAGATGCAGCACCCAACGTTGCTGACGCTCCTGACGCGTGAGGATGACGCGACGCTCCGGCGGCTGGACTGTGAGCGGCGCCGGACCGGCCAACTGGTCAATCGCTGTTTGCGTTATGTCGGCCATGCACGCCATCCTGCCCTTGCCATATGGTCGGACGCGCAGCGAGGAGGGCAGCGCGGCGCCGTGCTCAAGCTCCAGTTCCGTGGCCAACGCAAAGAAACCCAGCTCCTTTCCCTGCGCGTCGTGACGCAGTGCGTCGCCGCCGATCAGCAGCGAACCGCCACCACGGACGTAGTGCCGCAGGCTGTCGAGTTCGGTGGCAGAGAGACCGGAGGTGCGCGGCAGGATCAGCAGCTTGAAACGCGCGATGTTCTTCTGCGTGTCGCCCAGGTCGAGCGCGTTGACGAACTCGACCGGCACGCTGCGCTGAAGGCTGTTCGTGGCTATCGGCTCCAGCGCTTTGATGTAGGGCGCGCGGTCGCAGTTGGGGAAGCGAAACCGCGTGGCTTCGGAAAACACGATGCCCATGTGCGACACGGGCGTTGCGTCCTGCAACCACGGCTCGATCTGGCTGACCATCGCGTAGAACGGCGTCAGCTGTTCCCGATGCCAGGCTTGCATGGCTGCGTTGGGCAAAAGCGTTTTGTGATTCGTGAGCTTGTGCCCATAGTAGGAGTAGCAACGCCCGCCGAGCGCGAGGCAGGTCCGCCACTCGCGATGATCCAGTGGCGCGAGCGGCTTGCCGGGATCCCACCCCGCCTTGTTCATCAGGCCGTTGATCGCAGCAGGCTTGCCGGTCGCGCCCCGGACCAGCAACAGCCGGAACGGATCGCCAAACTCATTGTAGGCGATGTCCAGCAGCCGCCCCACATTCAGGTCGTTCTCATGGTAGCTGTTCAGTCCGTTCTGCCAGACCGGCACCGAAGGCTTGATGCGCTTGCATAGCGCGCGCAGCCGCTCCACGGCCCGCGTGGTGGTGGCAATATGGAAGTCCATGTGCCGCCGCTGGTCGAAATCCTGCCACCGCGTCAGCTCCTGCCCGTACAGCTCGCGGAAGAACCGGCGGCAACCCTCGCACGTGCAATCCGTCGACCCATGCACCCCGCCCTGCTTCGCCGAGATCAGGATATCCCAGCGCATCCCGTCCACCGGATAGTTTTCCAGCACCTCGCGCGTATAGGCTTCGACGAGTTCGAGATAACCCGGCGCATTCAGGCAGATCACGCACCGCGACGCGCAAACGCCCTCGGCGTCCGGCTGGCCATGGATGAAGTCACGCCCGAGGTTTTCGCGGATGAACTTCCAGTTCCAGTTCAACGTGACGTAGCCGAAGGCGGCGATCTTGCGCTTGTGCAGCTCCTCGATCGTCCGACCGAACCAGTCGCCCTTCAGCCCAGGAAACTTCGTGCCCACGCGCGTCTCGAAGGTGCAGTAGCCGTGATGCGGCACGGCCATGACGACGGTCCCGTCAATGTGAGTCCGCTGGCAAAACTCCGCGAGCGCGACCGGGTCCGCCTCGCTGAGAAACTCCGGGAGTTGATCCGGTCGCAGAGCAATCCAGCTCCAATCGATATTGAACTGGCGGAAACAATGCTCAGGCCCTTTAGGTTTGTAGTCGGCCACGCGCTGGAACGGCGCGAACCATTCGTCGGCAAGGCCATTCATTGCGGCCAGCGGCAACAACAGCATCGCGACGAACAGCGGGAGCACTTTCTTCATCGCGCTGCTTTTTCTCCTGCTGGTTGCTCCTTACGAAAAGCACTGGCGAGTTCTGGAACGACGCGGCGCAGCTCCTCCACCAGCAGCTTCGCCGTCAGTTCCTGGCCGGGCTTGGCCAGATGCGTGTGATCGCGTTTGCCTTCCTTGCCCATCGGCCCGAGTTCCTCGCTCGCTTCCGGACCCAGCTTCTCGATGGCCGCAACGCTCACCTTGTAGAGGTCGGCCAGCGGCACCTTCTTCTCCGCGGCCACCGCGCGCGCCGCCTCCACATAGGGCGCGAGCTCGCCGACCAGCTTGCCGTCCTTGAACGTGCGGCGCGGGATCGAAGTCACCAAGATCGGCTGCGCGCCGGCGGCACGGACGTCCTCCACGAACCGGATGAGATTGGCACGGTAGGTCGTCTTCGGATCGGTCTCGCGCTTCGGCCCCTTCCCCGGCATATCGTTATGTCCGAACTGGATCAGCACGTGCGTCGGATGCAGCGCCACCGCCTGCGCCCAGCGCCCGCTATCGAGACAGCTCTTCGTGCTCTCCCCGCCGTGCGCCGTATTGGAACAGGTCACGCCGGGCACGAGCCGCTCAGCGAACGCGCGGCCCCAGCCGGCCTTGTCGGTGACCGTGGAATCGCCCGCCAACACGATGCGCACCTGCGGCTCCGCCGCGCCTGCCAAACCCGCCGCCGCAAGAAGACCCGCCAACAGCTGTATTCTCATCTGGTCTCCCTTTCCGGGTTCAGACATGGCCTACAGAATCATGATGCCAGCATGATTTTGTAACCATGATTTTGTGATCTCTTCTTCATGGACAGCCGGCGCGGAAGTTCCCGACGGCTTCGCTGGTGCGGATGGCGCGGGTATAGATGCGCAGGGCGCGGACGGCGGTCGCGAGCTTGACGGTCGCGGCGCCGTTCGGCGTGCGGAAGGTTGCGCTGTAGCGGCCCCAGCCGAACTGGCGCTCGTCGCCGCCATCGCAGAGCACGCCGTTGACGACGAAGGTGATGATCTTCGGGCCGCCATCCACGGTCATGACGACGTGCTGCGGCTTGCCCGCGACGACCTTGCCGGCGTCGCCCGCCCAGCTGGCTTCCTGCCGGCCGTCGTTGAGCGTGAGCTTGAGCGCGCCGTTCTCCGCTGTCGTCACGAGCACGCCCTGCCCCGCGGCGTTGCGGCTGTCGAGAATGACCTGCCCGGCGGTGAGCGCGTCGAGTTGCAGCCAGAGCTCCACGCTGAAGCCGGTGCGCAAATCCATCCCGCACATCGTCTCCGACTTGTTGTCGCGCTTGTTGAACTCCGGCAGCTTGGGCATCGGCGCTTCGTGCGCCGCGAGCTGCGCCGCGGTCGCCTTGAGCGCGAGCGAGTTGGTCGCCACCTTGCGATTGGTGAACTGGCTGAACAGCCCGTTCACGAGATAGGGTGAAATTTCGTGTAGGTGGCCAATGGTCTTCTGCGTCTCGGTGACGAAATATTTTCCGCCGTCTTCCACGAGGTCTGGGTAGCTCATGCGGATATAGGGATCGTCGTCGTAGATTAGAATTTCCGGCTGCGACCATGCGATCATCTTGCCCTGCGGCGTCGCGATTTCCTGGCCGGCCATCAGCCACGCGGGATTGCGGTCGTCGTAGGGGCTGCGTCCACCCTTACCCGCCGCGCCGAGTTCGCCGACGAACTTGCCGCCGTGATTGTGGAACCAGTAGAGGAATTTTCCGTTGGAGCAGTTCCACGCGAAATTCGCTGCGCGCGGATGCTTCACGCGCTGGCCGCCGGGCGTGTAGGTCTTGTAGGCCGGGGCGGTCCACGTGCGGCCGCCATCCCGGCTGTAGGCGCAGGTCGGCCAGCCATCGATCGTGCGGTAGACGCAGTAGAGCGAGCCATCGCTCAACTTGACGATGCTCTGCTCCTCCGCGACGCGCCCGCCGCCGGCCGGCGTGCGCAGGCCCTTGTCGCCATCGGGCAGCGTCTCGAAGGTGATCTTCTCCGGGTCGCGCTCGGTCAGGATGTTCTTGCTCGCGAAAAACGCGCCTTCCGACTGCGCAAAGAAGCCGTCGCCCATCGCGCCGACCTTGTGCATCACCATGACCGCCGTGTCGCCGAGGACCAGCGGCCGCCCGACGTTCCAGAAGAAACGCAGCTTGCCGCCGTAGGCGTTGTTGCGGTCACACTCGAACTCGCGGAGCGACACCTCGTAGCGCTTCGCCGACCACGTGCGCCCGTGATCGTCGGTGAACTTGAAGACGTAGTGGCCGAGCGAATCCACGCGCTTATAGACGCCCTTGTCCTCGCGCTTCACCTCGGGCACGCGGTCAGTGTTGTGGTTATAGAAGGCGTAGATGCGCCCGCCCGGTACCTTGAGCAGCACCGCGTAGCTCGCCTCGGGGCCATCGGCCGGTTCGATCGGCACGATCTGCTCCCACGTGCGGCCCTGATCCATGCTGCGCATCGAGACCACGTGCTGGCCGCCCGCGCCCTCCTTGCCGACGCCGGTCGTCATCACGCACAGCCACGCACCGTCTTCGGTCTTCACGATGTAGGGCTGGTCGGCGTAGCCCTCGCTGGGAATGATCCGGCCGGTGGAGATCAGGCGTGGATCGGCAGCGGGTGCCACGGGTTTTTCAGCGGCGCGGGCGGAACACGCCAGCACGACAACCAGCATCAGCTTGCAACATATGTTCTTCATATTTCCTCCATAATCACTCGACCTTGATCGAATCCAGCTTCACTTGTATGTCACTGCTTCCCGACATACCCTGCGGCCACGGCGGCGCCACATAGAGGCCGCCGAAACAAATTTTCCGCAACACCGGTTTCTTGAACGCCTGCGCGGGCGCGCCGTTGATAGAGACCGACACGCCTTCCGCCGTCAGCTCGATCTCGAGGTGGTGCCAGGTCTTCAGCTTGCACGGCGCGAGGTCGGCCCACTTGTTGCCGCCGATGGCAATCTGGAAAACATCGGTCTTGGCCTCTTCGCTATAGATGACGCGGACCATCGACCCCTGGCGCGTCTTCCCGCCGAGCGTCAGCAGCGGCCAGTCGCCACCGTTGTATTTGCTCACGTTCACATCGAAGGAGAGGCGCAGCTTCGGCTGCCGCGTCAGTTGCTCCGTCAGCACGAGGCCGAGGCTCGACTGCCGCTGCCCGAAATGCGCGATGCCGTCTTCCAGCTTCAAGCCGGCGCGGCCCTCGCGCGGCAGCAGGAACGGCTGCGCGAAATCCGGCAGCGGCCCGATCACGCTGCTGTGGATGCCGCCCGGATAGGTGTAGGCGATGTAGAGCTTGCCGCCATCCACGAAGCCGTTCGGGTAATACGCGCAGCCACCCTGCGGCTGGACGACCGGGCCCGGCAGCAGCAGATCGGGATCGCAAACCGGCGCGCAGTAGAGCGAAAGGAAATAGCGGTCGTGGCTGATGCGTTCCGGGACGCGGACGTTGTTGTCGTTCATCACCATCAGCAGGCTGTCGGGCGTGCCCTGTAGCGGCGGTCTGCGACCGCCGCAAGTGCCACAACCGTCGGACGGCGGTC
>CAIWHP010000046.1 GCA_903912445.1 uncultured Lentisphaerota bacterium | reverse complement strand
CGCGCCGGCCGGCTGGCCGGGGCTGGCCGGGGCGGCGGGACTCGCCGGATGCAGCGCGGCGTCGAGGCTGTCGAGCGCGCGCGCCATCCACTGCGCCGTTTCGGGCGGCACGTTGCCCAGCGCGCTGGGTGCAGCCGGGGCCGCGGCGCTGGGCGGTGCCGGCGGCTGCTGCAGCATCGCCGTGAGCTTGTCGAGCGGCTGCTGGATCGCGTCGTGCGCGCCCTGCGCCGCGGGCTGCGCCTGGGCGGGTGCGGCGGCCTGCGCGAGCGCCTGCTGCGCTTGCGCGATCTGCGCGCCGGTCTGCTGCTCGAGCTGCTGGCCGATCTGCTGCATTTGTTGGCCGGCCTCGGGCTGGCCAAGGCGTTGCTCATGGCGGCCGGCGCGCTCGAGATCGTTGCCCGCCTGCTGGACCGCTTGCTGGATCGCGGGCTGCTGCGCGGCCGCCGCCTGCGACTGGGCGCGCGACTGCATCAGCTGCTGTGCGAGGTTGCCCGCCTGCTGGGCCAGCTGCTGGGCCTGTTGGCCGGCTTGTTGGGCCTGTTGCCGCGCGGCTTTCGGGTCGCCCGGCTGCCCGTTCTGCGGCGGCTGCTGCCCCAGCTTGTTGCCCGCCTCCTGGAGCGCCTTGGCCGCCTGCTGCAACGGCGCGACCTGGTCGGCGACGGCCTGCGCGAGCTGCTCGGGTTGCTTCGAGAAGTCCGTGGGGATGTTCTGCGCCACCGCATTCAGCTTCTGCGCGGCGGTGTCGAGGTCGGGTTTGCCGGCCGCCGCCTGCTGTCCGGCTTTTTGTGCGACGGCCGGCACATCCTGCTGCGCGAGTTTTTTGGCCGCGGCGGCGATCTGCCTGGCCTGCTCCGCCGGCGCACCCAGCTTGGTCGCCAGCTGCTGCTCTTGCGCGGCGTTTTTCGCGAGCTTGCCCGCGGCGTCGCCCACGGCATCCTTGGCGATATCGCTCAACTCGTGCTGCATCGGCTTGCTTTCCGGCAGCGCCTTTTCGAGCGTCGCCAGCTGCTGCTCCGGCGTCATGCCGTCCAGCCCGGCGAGCGCCTGCGCCTTCTGATATTCCGTGTCGAGCGTAGCCTTCAGGCCGGCATCCTTTTCGGCCTCGCGCAGCGCCGTGCGCGTCTTGTCCGGCTGGCCCGCTTCAAGGTTCTTGTAGTGCTCCGCCAGCGTCTTCAAGGTGTCGGCGAGCTTGCCCTGCTGCTCGGCGGCGCCCTTGAGCGCGCCCTGCTGGGCTTCCGGCTGCGTCGTGCTGGCCGCCTGCTGCAGCAGGTCGTTGGCGCCCGGGGTGGGCTGGCGCAGCATCGCGTGGGCATCGTCGGCGTCGCGGGCGCGCTCGCGGCCCTCGGCCTTGCTCACGTCCTGCTTGTTGGCGTCGCGCCGCAGCGCCGCGCGGACATCGTCCACGCGCTGGTCGAGCTGTTGCTGGTCGCCGGTGAGATGGCCGGCCTCGTCGCGGACCTTGGCGGCCTGCTCGGCCTGGGCGGCCGCCTGCGCCTGCGCGGCGGTCGCCTGCTTCATCGCGCCCGCGGCCTGCGCCGCCGCGGCCAGCTGCGCGCTCAGCGGCGGGGCGATCTTCTCGATCTCGGCGCGCGCGGCCTCCAGGGCCGGCTTGAGCTGCTGCGCAACCGCGGCCGCATCGTTGGCCAGCTTGTTCAGCGGTTCGGCCGCGCTGTTGGCGTCGGCCGGCTTGTGCTGCCGGTTGTTCATGATGCCGCTGGTCTGATAGACCGGCGCGCTGTTGATCATTTTCTTGGCGTCGCGCGTGGCCTCGGCGGGCAGCTGGGCCTGCTCCAGCTTTTGCGGCAGCGCCTCCATTTGTTGATGCGCCCATTTCCAATCCTGGGCGCGCTGCTGTTTCTCCGCCGGGGTTTGGGCCTTATCCCAGCGTTCCTGCGCGGCGAGCTGCCGCAAAGCCGGCTCCTCCTGCGTGGCTACGTGCCCCGCCTCGAGCTTGCGGAAGGCCGCCTCCAGCGCCTGCACCGCGCCGAGCGCGTTGGTCGCCTGCCGGCCGTGGACGGCGTTGAGCGCCTCGAGGGCGTCCGCAGTGCGCGCCGTATCGCTGGCGAACTGCGCGTCGGCGTGCGGTTTGCGCTCCTCGAGCGCCGCGCGGTCCTTGAGTTCGCCGACGGCCGCCTTCCAGCTCTCCGGCTGCGTCGGCTGGTCGCGGCGCTCGATCTGCCGCTTGAGCGCGGCGACGGCCTCGGCCGGCTGGCCCACGTTGTCCTGCAGGAGCTTGCGCATGGTGTCGGCGCGCTGGTTCAGTTCGCGTTCCGCAGAGCGCATCGCGCTGGCGGTGCTCGCCACCCGGTTTTGCAAGGTCTCGGCCTGCGGCTTGAGCTTTTCTAAGTTCGTCGCATCGGCGAGCGTGGCTTCCATTTTCTCCCGCTCGCGCCGGAGCTCGCGCTCGTGGCTCCGCGCGCTCTCCGCCGGCCCGCCCCACGTATCCGCGGCCAGCTGCTTCATCTGCTTCTCGACCGACTTGAGCTCGTCGGCCGCCACGCTCAGGCGGCGCGTGGCGCGCTCGGCCTGCAGCGCATCGTTCGGCGTCTCGCGCAGCTGCTCGGCCAGCGCGCGCTGCTCGGCGTTGACCTGTTCAAGGTCGCGCGCGATGGCCTGCGCCTCCTCGGCGGCGAGCAATTGACGGTGGACATCGGTCGCCAGCCGCGGATTGTTGACCGCATCGCCGAGCGGCTCGTGCACCGACTTGAGCGCGTCCTTCGCGCCGGCCGGATCGTTGCGCGCGAGGGCCTCGGTCGCGCGCTGGAGCTGCGCCTGCACCGGCTCCAGGCCCTTGTGCCGGGCGCGGCTGACCGCGCTGCCGAGGTTGGCCAGGTCGCTGGCCTCCCGCGCGCGGGCGGCGTGGGGCAAGGCCTCCTGGATTTCGTGCAGCGCCTCGCCCGCCTTGCGCTCGGCGGCCTCGGCGGCGGCGCGGGCGGCAACCAGGGTCTGCTTCTTCTGGAGCGCGTCGGCGTTCGGGTTGGCCTGCGCATCGCGCGCCGCGTTGACCTTGCGTTCCAGTTCGTCGCCCTGTTCGCGCAGCGCCTGCAACGTCTTGTCGAGCGCCTGCCGCCGCTGGATCCGCTGCAGCCGCTGCGGCTCGAAGCCGACCGCGGCAATCATGATCCGCAGCGGCGCGGACTCGCCGCGCTGCCCCTTGAGATCGGTCGCGACCAGCCGGGTCGTCACGCGGTCGCCGGGGTGGACGCCCAGCGCGAACAGGTCCCAGGCCCGCTCGAGCCGCGCCGTCGCGCCGGTGGCCGCAATCAGCGCGCCGGCGAGCCACGGCCCGCGGTTGATCTGGATCTCCTGGGCAAGGCTCGTCAGCGCGAGGTCGTCCGCGGCGCTGCCAGCCAGGTTGAGGAGCGCGTCCGGCGGCAGCGTCTGCTGCTCCTCCACCGGCTTTTCTATCTTCGCCGAAGGCCGCAGGTCGGGCTTCACGCGGATCTCATATTGCGGCGCATACTTGTTCTCGAAGCCCGTCGCCGCGGCCACAAGGCGCACGCGATAGACGCCCGTGGCCGTCAGCGACAGCCGCGTCGCGAACCGCTTGGCGCCCGCCGCCTGCAGCGGCACGGTCTTCTTTTCCTTGCCGAATTCCAGCTGCAGCGTCGCCTCCTTCACCGCCTGGTCGGCCTGGATTTCCAGATCCACCTCGGAGCCCTCCAGCGCCTCGAGGTCGCCGTTCTCCTCGGTCACCGTGCGCGCCGCCAGGTGCGTGTAGGCTGGCGGCTGGTAGGTCTTGCGGAAACGCGCCACCTGCGGACGCGCCTGCGGATGCAGCAGGAATTTCCGGGTGATGGCGTCGCCCGCCCGGATGCGGTAGAGGACGCCGTCGCGCTCCACCGACACCGCCGCGGCGAACTGGCCGGGCGCGCTCAAGGTCATCGGCACGCGCTCGCGCGCGGCCTGCGCCGGGAAGGTTTCCAGGATGACCTGGGCGACTTCGCCGCCGCTGATGCCGACGATGACCGGGATGCTCTCGCCTTCCGGGATGGTCTGCTCCGGCGGCGCAGGCGCAAGGACGGCGATCGCGATATGCGAGGGCCGGGCGAGGTTCGCCGCGGGCAGCGCGGCACGCGCAAAGAACTGCGAGAAGCGCAGGCCGGGCAGCGCGACCAGCACCGCGAAGAAGGCCAGCACGGCCAGCGCGGCAAAGAGGACGCGCTTGATCAACTTCGGCGAGAGCAACGCCGCCATGTGCACGTCCTTCAGGCGCGCCGCCACGGCGTGCTGGAGCGCGGTGCGGAACTCGGCGCTGTCCCACGCTTCCGTGGCGGTCTGCTCGGCCAGCTCGATCGCCGCCAGCAGTTCCTCGCGGAGGCTCGGTTCGGCCACCTCGATCAGACGCGCGAGGTCGCGCGGGCCGGGGAGCTGCGCCAGGTGCCGGACGCAGGCGCGCCAGAACACAACGCCGGTGAGCACATAGGCAAAGCTGCTCAGCAGCCAGCGCCACTCGTCCTCGATGAGCAGCGCGCGATCGCAGAGCGCGACCAGGGTCATCACCACGAGCCAGACCGCGCCGGTAGCGGCCAAGCCGCGCGTGAGGATCAGCCCTTTCCGCCGCCGGCTGAATTGCTCGAGCTTGGCCAGGATGATCGGATCCAGCGTTATCATCGAACGTCTCCCTCGGCAAAGGCCGGTGCAAAGCGAACAGCGAACAACGAACATTCAACAGCGAACATCGAGGTCATCGGGCCACACAGCGAAACCCGAACGCCTGCCCTTCGCTGTCGGGCGTTCGCTGTTCGCTGTTTGCTGTTCGCCGGAGTTTTCCAGAGATTGGAAAGTGCAACACCTGGTTTCCCCAAGGATTGGAGAAAGCGCCGGTAAATTTTCCAAGCCTTGGAAACGGCTGCGAACAGCGAAAGCTGAATTCGATGTTCGGTGTTCGCTGTTGGATGTTCGATGTTCATCAGATCAACCCCGCGCGCTTGCGCAGCAGCCACTCGCCGGTCAGCAGGCCGACGACGGCGCCGAACCACCACCAGCTCTGCCACAGCACGGTCTCCGATTCATCGATGCGGCCCTTGCTCAGCGGCTCCAGTTTCTCCAGCAACTGCGCGGCGTTTTCCTCGCGGACATAGGCGCCGTTGGCGGCGCGCGCCAGCTGCTGGAGCAGCTCCTCGTTGCAGTTCAATTCGGCCAGCTCGCGCCCGGCATCGCCGCTGCGGCCCTGCACGAAAAACTCCTCGCTCAGCTCCGTCTGCGACGAGATCAACCCTTGCGGGTCGAGCCGGATCGCGTAGCGGCCGGGCGCCAGCGGCGGCGTCTTGCCGCGGAAGATGCCGCCGTTGCTTTCGTCGGCGGCCAGCGGGATGGCGGCGATCTTCTGCCCGTCGCGGAAGAGCAGCGCCTGCGGATGCCCCTGCGTGATGGCGCGGCCGAGCACGTCGCGGAGGCGGGCGCGGATCTGCGCGGTGTCGCCGTCGCGATAATCGGCGGCGCCGATGTCGAGCGCGGCCTGCTTGTCGAGCACGGCATAGGGCGGCTCCATGATCGCGTGGGCGACCTGGTGCCAGAAGGGCTCGTGGTATTTGTCGGCGACGTTGAGGCGCCAGCGCCACGCCTCGTCGAGCGCGAGATAGAAGACCTTGCCCGCGCCGAACTGCCGCAGCACGATGGCGGGCAGCCGCTGCTGGCCGACCAGCCCCTCGGCAAGCGTCTCGGCGCCGGGCAGCGCACGCGTCGTGGCAATCCAGTGCGGCGCCGGCAGGCCGCGCCACAGCGCGGCGTTGGCCGCGG
>CAIWHP010000045.1 GCA_903912445.1 uncultured Lentisphaerota bacterium | reverse complement strand
CCCAACCGCATCGGGCAGGGCATCGAGTTCGACTACTGCTGCGTGCATGCCGCGTTTGCCCTGCGCGACCTCGGCTTCGAGACCATCATGGTCAACTGCAACCCGGAGACGGTCTCCACCGACTACGACACCTCGGACAAGCTCTACTTCGAGCCGCTGACCGTCGAGGATGTGCTCAGCATCTACGAGAAGGAACAGCCGGAGGGCGTCATCGTCCAGTTCGGCGGGCAGACGCCGCTC
Source organism: uncultured Lentisphaerota bacterium (assembly GCA_903912445.1). GTDB lineage: Bacteria > Verrucomicrobiota > Kiritimatiellia > CAIQIC01 > CAIQIC01 > DP16D-bin41. The sequence continues at coordinate 19,369 of CAIWHP010000045.1, read as the reverse complement.
AACCTCGCGGCGGAACTCGCCGCCGCCGGCGTGAAGATCCTCGGCACGACCGTGGAGACGATCGCCCTGGCCGAGGACCGCGACCTGTTCCGCCGGCACATGGAGAAGATGGGCATTCCCATGCCGGAGTCCGGCATGGCAACGACGCTGGCGGACGCGCTGCAGGTCGCCGGCGGCATCGGCTACCCGGTCATGGTCCGGCCCTCGTACGTGCTCGGCGGACGCGGCATGGAAATCGTGCGCGACGAGAACATGCTGCGCGAATACGTGGCCAAGGCCGTGGACGTGACACCCGAGCGGCCGATCCTCATCGACCGCTTCCTGCAGCACGCCCTCGAGACGGAAGCCGATGCGCTGTCCGACGGCAAGGACGCATTCGTGCCGGCCGTCATGGAACACATCGAGCTGGCGGGCATCCATTCGGGCGACTCGGCCTGCGTGCTGCCGCCGGTCAACATCCCGCAGCAGCATCTCGACACGATCTATGACTACACGCGGCGCATCGCCGAGAACCTGCAGGTCTGCGGGCTGATCAACATCCAGTACGCCATCGAGAACGACACGGTGTACGTGCTGGAGGCCAACCCGCGCGCCTCGCGCACCGTGCCGCTGGTGTCCAAGGTCTGCAACGTCTCCATGGCCCGGCTCGCGACCGAGCTGATGATGGGCAAGAAGCTCGCCGACCTCCAGCTCGTCCGCCGCAAGGTGCCCTACTTCGGCGTCAAGGAGTCCGTCTTCCCGTTCAACATGTTCCCCGAGGTGGATCCCGTCCTCGGGCCGGAAATGCGCTCCACCGGCGAGGTGCTGGGCCTGGCCGATTCGTTCGGCCTCGCCTTCTGCAAGGCCCAGGAGGCCGCGAAGTCCACGTTGCCCACGACAGGCACCGTGCTGCTCAGCGTGGCCGAAAAGGATGCGGACCTGGAGTATATCGCCCGCGAATTCCAGCGGCTGGGCTTCACGCTCCGCGCGACCCGCGGCACGCAGGAGTTTCTGCAGGCCAAGGGCATCGCCGCCGAGGTGATCAACAAGCAGCACGAAGGCCGGCCCAACATCACCGACGCCATCGCCAACAAGGAGATCCAGCTGGTTATCAACACGCCCGCCGGACGGCAGAGCCAGACCGACGACTCCTACATCCGCAAGGCGGCGATCCGGTGCAAGCTCCCGTACATCACCACGCTCGCCGCCGCCGTCGCCTCGGTGAAGGGCATCGCCGCGTGCCGCGGCGCCAGCAGCGGCGTGAAATCACTGCAGAGCTATCATCAGGAAATCGGAGTTTAAGTCAGCTACCAACCACGCGCCGCACGGCGCATTTTGGAAAGGAAAGCACCATGGGCGGATTCTTCGGCGTTGTTTCCCGGCAGGATTGTGTGACCGACCTGTTTTACGGGACCGACTATCACTCCCACCTCGGCACGCGCCGCGGCGGGCTGGCAACCTGCAACGGCGAGGGCATTGTCCGGTTCATCCACGACATCAGCAACGCCCAGTTCCGGTCCAAGTTTGAGCACGATATCGGCCGCATGAGCGGCCAGGCCGGCATCGGCGTCATCAGCGACACCGAGGACCAGCCGCTCATCATCGGCTCGCACCTCGGGGACTATGCCATCGTCACCGTCGGCGTCATCAAGAACCTGGAGGAGCTGACCCGCCGCGCCTATGCCAAGCGTTCCACCCATTTCTCCGAGATGAGCGGCGCCGGCATCAACGCCACCGAGCTGGTGGCCACGCTCATCAACCAGGAGGCCACGCTGGAGGCCGGCCTCCGTCACGCGCAGGACGTCATCGAGGGCTCCTGCTCGATCCTGCTGCTCACCCGCAACGGCCTCTATGCCGCGCGCGACCGCTTCGGGCGCACCCCCGTCATCCTCGGCCGCAAGGCCGGGGCCCGGGCCGTGACCATGGAAACCTGCGCCTTCCCCAACATCGACTTTGCCGTCGAGCGCGACCTCGGCCCCGGCGAAATCGTCCGCCTCACCGCCGAGGGTGTCGAGGTGCTTTCCGCCCCCTGCCCCAAGATGCGCATCTGCGCCTTCCTCTTCGTCTACTTCGGCTTCCCCGCCTCCAGCTACGAGGGCATCAATGTCGAGGACTGCCGCTATCGCTGCGGCGCGGCGCTCGCGCGGCGCGACGACGTCACCCCCGACCTCGTGGCCGGCATCCCCGACTCCGGCACCGGCCACGCGCTCGGCTACTCCCATGCCACGCGGATTCCCTACGAGCGGCCGTTCGCCAAGTACACGCCCACCTGGCCCCGGAGCTTCATGCCCGCCGACCAGTCCCAGCGGGATCTCGTCGCGCGCATGAAGCTCATCCCCATCGGCGCGCTCATCCGCGGCAAGAGCCTGCTGTTCTGCGACGACTCCATCGTCCGCGGCACCCAGCTCAAGGACACCGTCCGCCGCCTGTTCGCGGCCGGCGCCCGCGAGGTCCACATGCGCCCGGCCTGCCCGGTGCTGCTGTTCCCGTGCAAATACCTGAACTTCTCGCGCTCGCGCTCCGCCCTCGATCTCGCCGGCCGGCGCGCGGTGCAGCAGCTCGAAGGGGATCACACGCAGAAGCTCGAGCTCTACAAGAATCCCGACACGCCCCAGCATGCCGCCATGGTCGATTTCATCCGGAATGAGCTGGGCCTGACCACCCTGCGCTATCAGCGCCTCGACGACCTGCTCGAAGCCATCGGCCTGCCGCGCGACAGGATCTGCACGCACTGCTGGTCCGGCGAGGAATAAAAGTTTCCAAGGCTTGGAAGGGCTGGACCCTCTTTTTTCCAAAGCTTGGAAAAGATGAGGGGGTGCGGTTTCCAGAGCCGGGGGCAAGGCGCCTCTGACGTGCCGCGGTGGAGCCCGCCGGCCCAAGCCGCCGCAGACGCCGCCCGCGGTCACGCGGCCCGCAACGACCTTGGCCGCACAGCGCGCTTCTTTAATGGAGGCCGGGCCAACAGACCTGGGCCAGCGCCGTCAAAGCCGGGGAACGTTCATACCCAGCCGCGCAGGCGGACGGCCTCGGCGACGCGCGCGACCGCGACGAGCAGCGCCGCGAAGCGCATGGTGACTTTCCGGCTGCGCTGCAGCGCGCTCACTTCCTGCAACGCCGCGCTGCTCTTGGCGTCGAGCCGCTGATTGACCTCGTCGCGCGTCCAGTAGTAATTGCTGTTGCCCTGCACCTGCTCGAAGTAGCTCACCGTGATGCCGCCGGCGCTGGCCAGGAAATCCGGGATCACATAGATGCCCTTGACGTACAGGATCGTGTCGGCTTCCGGCGTGGTCGCGCCCGTGGCCAGCTCGCAGACTATCTTGGCCTTGATGTGCTCGACGTTGATGCTGGTGATGACCCCCTCCAGGGCGGCCGGATAGAGGACGTCCACGTTGAGCTCCAGCAGGTCCTCGCCGAGCATGGGCTCGGTGCCGGGAAAGCCGGTGACTTTGCCATGCCGGCGCTTGTACTCGACAATGTCCTTGGGATTGATGCCGTTGCGGCTGACCACGCCCCCGCTGGTGTCGGACACCGCGATCAGCTTGCCGCCGCCGAGAATTTCCTGGTGCAGCAGCGCCGTGTGCTGGCCGGCCTGGCCGAACCCCTGGATGGCGTAGGTGCCGGCGGCCGCGTCCAGCCCGATGGCCTTGCAGGCCTCGCGGACGCCGAGCACGCCGCCGCGCGCGAGGGCGTCGGTGTGGCCCTGGGTGCCGCCCAGGACGATCGGCTTGCCGGTGATGACCGCCGGGTGCGCGCGGCCGGTGAGCGTCTCGAATTCGTCCATCATCCACGCCATGATTTGCGGCGTGGTGTAGAGGTCGGGCGTGACGACGTCGCGATGGCCGCCGAGCTCCGGCGCGATCGCGCGGATCCAACCGCGGACGGCGCGCTCCTTCTCGGCCTCGGATAGCTTCTTCGAATCGAAGATCAGGCCGCCGCTGGCGCCGCCGAGCGGGAGATCCATCAGTGCCGCGCGCCAGGTGTTCCACGCCGCCATGATGCGGCCGCCCTGCAGGCTTTCGTCGCGATGCCAACGGAAGCCGCCGATGCACGGGCCGCGGGCGTCGTTGTGCTGGATGCGGTAGCCCTGCATGACCTGCGTCCGGCCGTCGTCCATGCGGACGGGTACGGTGAAGATAAACTCGCGCACCGGGCGGCGCAGGTATTCGGCGAGGTCCGGATCCAGGCCCAGAAAAGCCACGGCCTCGTCAAACTGCGTCCACGCCACATCCATCGGATTGTTGTTCATGCTGTGTGCTCCTCTGCCATCATCCGCTGCGTTTCTTGCCGGTCGTATAGGCTATGGCCCGCTGCCGCCGGCTGTCGGCATGCAACTCGATGGTCGCCCCGCCGAGCGCACGCGCATCCAGCACGCGGACGACCTCCGCCCAGCGCGCCAGGTCGGGGGCCACCACCGCCAGCCGGTTGGGCGCTCCCATGAGCCGGTCCCGCGCCAGCGAATTATGCGGATTGCCCGGGAAAATGGCGAGGTAAAGCATGTTGGTGGCGACCAGTTCGTTGAAGATGTGGATGCCGCGCGAAACATCCGGCGTCAGGCCGGAGTGCATTTCCACGATCTCGACGAGCGCGGTCGCGCGGTTGATCTCGGCATAGGTGGTCGGCAGGCCGAGCTCCGGGCTGCTCGTGCACCAGCGCCCCGGTCCGAACAGCGCCCAGCGGCCGGCCGGCAGGCTCCGGTTCAGCCGGCCCAGCAGGCGGGCGACCTCGAAGCGGGAGCTGAGCGGCAGCTGCGCGTAGTGTTCCGGCACCACATAGATCAGGTGGTTCAGCGTTTGCCGGCGGCTGCAGCCCAGCACGGCCCCTTCGGCCTCGAACAGGATTTCCGCGGAAACGGTCGTGGCGCGCGCGACGGTCGGCAGGGGCCGGCCGGCCGCTTGCCGGGCAGGGTTCAGGATGCCGCCCACCGTGATCTGCTCGCGCAAATCGCCGAGCAGCGGCCGATCGGCCATCGGCTGCGCATACTGCAGTTGGATCTGGTGGGCACCCGCCGGATCCACCTGGCAGGTGAACACGATTTCGGCCGGCGCGTTGAAGCCGGCGCTCAGGATGCGGAGCAGGCACTGCAGATCGCCAACGAAGCTGGTGCGGGTCAGCAGCCGGTCGAACGTCAAGACCCGCACGCCTTCATGCAAGGGCGTCAGCACCGAGGGGCCGCTGGAAGTCAGCAACTCCACCGGCTCCGGCGGCAATTTCCCCAGCACCTCGGTCGCCTCGACGCTCTCGACGAGGCCGGTCTGCAGGTTGAGATAGAAGCAGTACCGCTGGGAGTGCTGGGCGATGTCGTCGAAATCGGCCTCGGGCCGGCGTTGCGGCGCACCGAGCCCGGCGATGCGCGCGAACGAATCGCCCGAGCCATCGCGCAAGGGCAGGTCGAGGCCCAGCGCCAGTCGCGTCACACCGGCCTGCGGATCGATATACTCGCTCCAGGCATAAGAATTGGAGGCGCACGCCGTGCCGGAAATCAGCGGAAAGAAAACAGGGTCCTGCAGAACGCCCGCCAGGACGGTGACGATGAGCGCCGGGGCTGCTTCCGGCTGCGAGACGAACCCGCGCACGCAGGCAACCAATCCAGCGGCACGCTCCGCAGGTGTGCCCCGGTTGGCAAAAAATGCGGGAGCAGGCAGAGGCTCGGTGCCGTCGGCGTCTTCGCCCGCCGGGCACGGCTGCAGCCGGAGCGGCTGCGTGCCGAGCGGCGCGAGCGCCGCCAGGAGCGACGCCTCTGCGCCCGACGCCAGCAGCCGGGCGACGGCATCCGGCGCAAGCAGCAGGGCGGCCGGACAGACGACCGATGGCGGCGCGTTTTTATCGGCCTGCACCAAGCGGAAAGCGTGCTGAAAAAAGGTCGCCGCCGGCCCCAGCGGGCCGGCACCCAGCACGTTCAGTTTCATCGCGGCGAGGGACATGAGGGATCCACTTGAGCCGCGCCACTATGCCACAGGCGCACGACGCGGGGAAACAAAAATGGCGGTCCCGCACCCGGCGCGGGACCGCCATCCATCACCGCGGGTTTAGACGAGGCCCTGGTCGAGCATCGCGTCGGCCACCTTGACGAAGCCGGCGATGTTCGCGCCCATGACGTAGTTGCCCGGCTGGCCGTATTCCTTGGCAGCTTCCGAAGCGGCCTTGTGAATCGCGACCATGATGCCGTTCAACCGGCGATCGACTTCCTCGCGCGTCCACGAGAGCCGCATCGAGTTCTGGCTCATCTCGAGGCCGGAGGTGGCCACGCCGCCGGCGTTGGCCGCCTTGCCCGGGCCGTAGAGGATCTTCTTCTCGACGAACAGATCCACCGCCGCCGGGGTGCTCGGCATGTTCGCGCCTTCAGCCACCACGTAGCAGCCGTTCTTCAGCAGCGCCTTCGCGTCATCGCCGCTGACCTCGTTCTGCGTCGCGCTCGGGAACGCGCACTGGCAGGCGATGCCCCACGGCCGCTGGCCGTCGAAATACTTCGTGCCTTTGAACTTGCCGACGTATTCCTTGATGCGGCCGCGCTTGACGTTCTTGAGGTCGAGCACCCACGCGAGCTTGTCGGAGTTGATGCCGTCCTTGTCATAGATCGTGCCGGCGGAGTCGGAGAGCGTGACGACCTTCGCGCCGAGCTGGTTGAGCTTCTCGACCGTGTACTGCGCGACGTTGCCCGAGCCGGACACCGTGCAGACCTTGCCTTCGAACGTCTCGCCGCGGGTCTTGAGCATTTCCTCGGCGAAGTAGACCGCGCCGTAGCCGGTCGCTTCCGGACGGATCAGCGAACCGCCCCAGCTCAGGCCCTTGCCCGTCAGCACGCCGACGAACTCGTTGCGCAGGCGCTTGTACTGGCCGAACATGAAACCGATCTCGCGGCCACCCACGCCGATGTCGCCGGCCGGGACGTCCGTGTCCGCGCCGATGTGGCGCTGGAGCTCGGTCATGAAGCTCTGGCAGAAACGCATCACTTCGTTATCGCTCTTGCCCTTCGGGTCGAAGTCGCAGCCGCCCTTGCCGCCGCCCATCGGGAGCGTCGTCAGCGAGTTCTTGAACACCTGCTCGAAGCCGAGGAACTTCAGGATGCTCTGGTTGACGCTCGGGTGGAAGCGCAGGCCGCCCTTGTAGGGGCCGATGGCGCTGTTGAATTCAAAACGGAAACCGCGGTTGACCTGGACGACGCCCTTGTCATCCATCCACGGCACGCGGAACATGATCTGCCGCTCCGGCTCCACGATGCGCTCGAGGATGCGCCCTTCCTGGTACTTCTTCTGCCGCTTGATGACCGGCTCCAGGGATTCGAGCACTTCGCGCACTGCCTGCAGAAATTCGGGCTCGCCCGCATTCCGCTTTTCCACCACCGCCAACACTTCTTGGATGTAACCCATAACCGCCCCTTTCCTGTTTTGTTGTTGCATCACCAAAAGGGTAACGCGTGGCCGTATGATGGCGGCTATCCACGTGCCGTCAAAGGGGAATCTCGGCATGGCTCCATTTCGCATATGGCTATATGGCCGTTATTTTCTCCGGTGGCGGCGCGTTGATTGTTGCGCTTTCCGCAGGATTGGCTAGCATCGGCGGCGGCCAAACGGCAGGGCCAAACGGCAGGGGCGCGGCCGCCCGCGGACCGATGAAACAAAACCAGTCAGTCAGGATGGCGATTCTCCAGGCGCTGCACGAGCTCGGCGGCCCGGCGGGCGCGGCGCGGCTGCTGCAGCACATCAGCACCGACGGCGCCCCGCTCCAGCCGCGCACGATCCGCCACTACCTCCTCCAGCTCGACCGCGAGGGCCTCACGCGCTTCATCAACCGCCGCCGCGGGCGCGAGCTGACGCCGCGCGGACGCGACGAGCTGGCCCACGCCAACATCATCGAGCGCGTCGGCTTCGTCGCCGCCAAAATCGACGCGCTCGGGTACCGCATGACCTACCGCAGCGGTGCGGGCGCCGGCACGATCATCACCAACATCGCCTTCATCAAGGAAAGCTTTCTCGCCCGCGCCCTGGAATACATGAAGCCCATCTTCACGAGCCATCTCTGCATGGGCAGCAAGCTGGCCGTGGTGCGCGCCGGCCGCCAGCTCGGCGGCCTCGCCGTCCCGCCCGGCATGGTCGCGCTCGGCACCGTCTGCAGCATGACGGTCAACGGCATCCTGCTCGCCGAGCGCATCCCCGTGACCTCCCGCTTCGGCGGCCTGCTCGAAATGCGCGACGGCAAGCCCGTGCGCTTTTTGGAATTGCTCGAATACCGTGGCACCACGATCGATCCGCTGGAGTTCTTCATCAACGCCAAGATGACCACCGTGCGCGACTGCGCGCGCACCGGCAGCGGCATCATCGGCGCCAGCTTCCGCGAGATCCCCACCGTGGCCCTTGAGGAGGTGCAAAACATCGTCCGCCAGATGGAGCGCCAGGGACTGGCCAGCATCCTCGCCATCGGCCGCCCCAACCAGCCGCTGCTGCACATCCCCGTGGCCGAAGGCCGGACCGGCATGATCGTCGTCGGCGGTATGAACCCGTTCGCCGCGCTGCACGAGGCCGGCGCGCAGGTGCAGATTCAGTCGCTCGCCGGCCTGGAGGATTTCAGCTCGTTCCTGCCGTTCTACGTCGTGCGCGACCGCTTCCCCGCCTGAGCCGCCGCGGCGTTTTCCAAGCCTTGGAAAAACCGGCCGGCCCCTTTCCAACCCCTGGAAAAACTTACGCCCGCGCGCCAGCGGGTAAGCTGCGGCGGCGGGCGGTGCGAGCACACATGCGGTGCGTCGAGCTTAGATGCGCGGGAGATCCTGCCCGCCCTTGGTCGGCAGGAAGGTGCGGCCCATCAGGTCCTGGTCCACGCAGCGTGCGGCCTCGCGGCCCTCGGAGATGGCCCAGACGACGAGCGACTGGCCCCGCCGCATGTCGCCGGCGGCATAGACGCGCGGCACCGAGGTCCGGTACTGCGCATCGGTCCGAAGGTTGCCGCGCTCGTCCAGCTTCGCGCCCAGGCGGCCGGCGATGCTGTCCGGTTCCGGGCCGACGAAGCCCATGGCGAGCATGACCAGGTCCGCGCGCCACTCGTATTCCGTCCCGGGGATCTCGCGGATCTGGGGCCGCGCGGCGCCGGGCGGCTGGGACACATCGACGTTCACGGTCTTGAGCCGGCGCACGCGCCCGCCCGAGCCGATGAACTCCTTGGTGATGATGCTCCAGTACCGCTGGCCGCCTTCCTTGTGCGACGAGCTCGTCCGCATGCGCATCGGCCAGAACGGCCAGGGCTGGTGCTCGGGCCGCGTTTCCGACGGCATCGGCATCAGCTCGAAGTTGACGATGTGGCGCGCGCCCTGCCGCTTGGCGGTGCCCACGCAGTCGCTGCCGGTGTCGCCGCCGCCGATGACGATCACGTGCTTGTCCTTCGCGAGGATCTGCTCCGGCACGGCGCCGCCGGCGACGATCCGGTTCTGCTGGGGCAGGTATTGCATGGCCTGGCAGATGCCCGTGAGCTCGCGGCCGGGGATCGGCAGGTCGCGCGGCTTGGTCGCGCCGCCGCACAGCACGACGGCGTCGAACTGCCGCAGCTCCTCGCAGGTGGGCTGTACGCCGGCATCCGCGCCGCACACGAACTGGATGCCTTCCTGCTCCAGCAAGGCGACGCGGCGGTCGATCACGCTTTTATCGAGCTTGAAGTCGGGGATGCCGTAGCGCAACAGTCCGCCGGGGCGGTCGGCGCGCTCGTAGACGGTCACCGCATGCCCGGCGCGGTTCAGCTGCTGCGCGCAGGCGAGACCCGAGGGGCCGGAGCCGACGACGGCGACGCGCTTGCCGCTCCGCCGCGGCGGGGGCTCGGGCACGATCCAGCCCTGCGCAAACCCGTGCTCGACGATGGATTTCTCGACCAGCTCGATGGCCACCGGCGGGTCGATGATGCCCAGGACGCACGCCTCCTCGCACGGCGCGGGGCAGATGCGCCCGGTGAACTCGGGAAAGTTGTTCGTCGCCAGCAACCGCTTGAGCGCCTCGCGCCAATGGCCCCGGTAGACCAGGTCGTTGAAATCCGGGATGAGGTTGCCCAGCGGGCAGCCCGCATGGCAGAAGGGCACGCCGCAGTTCATGCAGCGCGCGGCCTGCTGCCGCTGGCGGTCCTCGGGAAACGCCTGGTAGAGTTCCCGATAATCCCGGATGCGCTCGGCGACCGGACGTTCCTCCGGCACCTCGCGGCGATATTCCATGAATCCTGTAATCTTGCCCATGTCAGTCACCCATTTCTTACAAAGCCCTCTGCCTGCCCGGTCAGCCCCGGTTCACAAGTCCGACGGTTGCGAGGCGAGCATCGCCAGCGCGCGCTTGTAATCGGTCGGCATGATCTTCACAAACTGCTTCAGGCTCGCGGCCCAGTCGGCGAGCAGCCGTTGTGCCACCGCGCTGCCGGTGTGCCGCAGGTGGCTTTCGATCAGGCCGCGCAGGTCGAGCACGTCGGCCTCCTCGGTGACCGCCTCCAGTTCCACCATGCCCTTGTTGCAGCGCGTGCGGACGAACTCGCCGGACGCGTCGAGCACGTAGGCGACGCCGCCGCTCATGCCGGCGGCGAAGTTGCGGCCGGTGGGACCGAGCACCGCGACGCGGCCGCCGGTCATGTACTCGCACCCGTGGTCGCCGACGCCCTCGACGACCGCGTTCGCGCCGCTGTTGCGCACGGCGAACCGCTCGCCGGCGACGCCGCGGATGTAGGCGGCACCGGAGGTCGCCCCGTAGAGCGCGACGTTGCCGATGATGATGTTCTCCTCCGGCACGAACGTGGAGGCGGCGGGCGGGCACACGACCAGCTTGGCGCCGGAAAGACCTTTGCCGAAGTAGTCGTTGGCGTCGCCTTCCAGCCGGACGGTCAGCCCGCTGGCGCCGAAGGCGCAGAAGCTCTGGCCGCCGGAGCCGGTCGCCCGGATCGTGATGGTGTCCTCGGGCAGCCCTTCCTCGCCGTAGTTGCGCGAGATCTCGCTGCTGAGCATCGTGCCGAACGTCCGGTAGACGTTGCGCACGGGCAGGGCAAACTCGACCGCCTCGCCGCGGGCGAGCGCGGGCTCGGCCTGCTCGATCAGCGTGTGGTCGATCGCGCCGGCCAGGCCGAGATCCTGCGGGCGCAGGCAGCGGCGGCCGACGGTGGCGGGCACGTCCGGGCTGAAGAGGATCCGCCCGAAATCGAGGCCCTTGGCCTTCCAGTGGTCGTTCGCGCGGCTGTAGTCCAGCTTCTCGCTGCACCCGACCATCTCGTTGACAGAGCGGAAGCCGAGCTGGGCCATGATCCGGCGGAGCTCCTCGGCCACGAAGCGGAAGTAGTTGATCACGTGGTCCGGCTTGCCGGCAAATTTCTTGCGCAGCTCCGGGTCCTGCGTGGCGATGCCGACCGGGCAGGTGTTCAGGTGGCACACGCGCATCATGATACAGCCGAGGCTGACCAGCGGGCCGGCAGAGAAGCCGAATTCCTCGGCGCCCAGCAGGCAGGCGATGGCGACATCGCGGCCGGTCAGCAGCTTGCCGTCGCATTCGATCGTGATGCGGCTGCGCAGGTCGTTGAGCACCAGGGTCTGGTGCGTCTCGGCCAGGCCGAGCTCCCACGGCAGGCCGCCGTGCTTGATCGAGCCCTGCGGCGAGGCGCCGGTGCCCCCGTCAAAGCCGCTGATCAACACCAGGTCCGCCTTGCCCTTGGCGACGCCGGCCGCGACGGTGCCGACGCCGATCTCCGAGACCAGCTTCACATCCACCCGCGCGGCGGGGTTGGCGCACTTGAGGTCGTGGATGAGCTGCGCGAGATCCTCGATGGAATAGATGTCGTGGTGCGGCGGCGGCGAAATCAGCGTCACATACGGCGTCGAGTGCCGGGTGCGCGCGATCCACGGATAGACCTTGAAGCCGGGCAGCTGGCCGCCCTCGCCGGGCTTCGCGCCCTGGGCGATCTTGATCTGCAGCTCGCGCGCGTTGACCAGGTAGTTGCTGGTGACGCCGAAGCGGCCGGAGGCCACCTGCTTGATCGCACTGCGCCGCCAGCCACCCTGCGGATCGGGGGCGAAGCGCTCGGCATCCTCGCCGCCCTCGCCGCTGTTGCTGGAGCCGCCGAGGCGGTTCATGGCCATCGCCAGCGTCTCGTGCGCCTCGCGGCTGATCGAGCCGTAGGACATCGCGCCGGTCTTGAAGCGCCGGACGATGTCGGTCCACGGCTCGACCTCCTCCAGCGGCACGCCGATGCCGTCGCTCTTGAACTCGAACAGCCCGCGCAGGGTGCACAGCTTGCGCGCGCGGCTGGAGACCAGGTCGGAAAACTTGGCGAAGGTCTTCGGCTCGTTGTTGCGCACGGCCTGCTGCAGCGTCGCGATGCTCAGCGGGTCGAGCAGATGCGCCGCTCCGTCGCGCCGCCACTGATACTCGCCGCCGGAATCCAGCTCCAGGTTGCCGGGGATCGTGACGGGCGGGAAGGCGCGCTCGTGCCGCAGCGCGGCCTCGCGCGCGATCTCGGCTAGGCCGATGCCCTCGATGCGCGAGGGGGTGCCGGTGAAATGCTTCTCGATCACATCCGAGCGCAGGCCGACCGCCTCGAAGATCTGCGCCCCGCGATAGCTGCGCAGGGTCGAGATGCCCATCTTGGACATGACCTTCAGCAGCCCCTTGCGGAGGGCCTTGACGTAGTGGTCCACCGCGGCGTCGGCATCCTTCTCCTCCAGGCGGTCCTGCCGCACGAGGCCGCGGATGGACTCGAAGGCCAGGTAGGGATTGACCGCGCCGGCGCCGTAGCCGAACAGCAGGGCGAAGTGATGCACCTCGCGCGGCTCGCCGCTCTCGACGATCAGGCTGCAGCGGGTGAGCTGCCCGTTACGGATGAGATGATGGGCGACGCCGGAGGTCGCCAGCAGCGCGGGAATCGGGGCCCGCTGCGCATCCGCACCACGGTCGGACAGGATCAGCAACGTGGCGCCGTCCTCGATCGCCCGCGAAGCGGCCTGGCACAGCTCGTCCAGCGCCTGCTCCAGCGCGGAGCCGTCGCCGCCGACCGCGAAGAGCGTGGGCAAGGTGACACTCTTGAAGTGGCCCTCCTTGACCCCGCGGATTTTCTGCACGTCCTCGTCGCTGAGGATGGGGTTGTTGACGCGGAAACGCCGGGCGTGGTCCGGGGTCTCGGCCAGCAGATTGCCTTCCGGTCCCAGATAGGAAACCAGCGAGGTCACCAGCTCCTCGCGGATCGCGTCCAGCGGCGGATTGGTCACCTGGGCAAAGAGCTGTTTGAAATAGTTGTAGAGGAGCTGCGGGCGCTCGGAGAGCACGGCCAAGGGCGTGTCGGTGCCCATCGAGCCGGTGGCCTCCTCGCCCTTGTCGGCCATCGGCGGCAGCAGGATGTTCAGGTCCTCGAGCGTATAGCCGAACAGCCGCTGGCGCTCCAGCAGTTGCCCCTCCGGCAGGGCGGGCAGCGGCTCGCCGGCGGGCAGGTTGGCAAGGCGGCTCTGGTTCCCCTGCAGCCACGCGCGGTACGGCTGGCGCCGGCACATCTCGCCCTTGATTTCCTCGTCGTCCACGATCCGGCCCTGCTGGGTGTCCACGAGGAACATCCGGCCGGGTTGGAGGCGGCCCTTCATCAGGACATTCGCCGGGTCGATCGGCAGCACGCCGGTTTCCGACGCCATGATCACAAAGCCGTCCTTCGTCACCGTGTAGCGCGAGGGCCGCAGGCCGTTGCGGTCGAGCACGGCGCCGACCACCCGGCCGTCGCTGAACGGGATGGTCGCGGGGCCGTCCCACGGCTCGGTCAGGCAGGCGTGGTACTCGTAGAACGCCTTCTTCTCCTCCGACATGGTCTCGTGGTTTTCCCACGCCTCGGGGATCAGCATCATCATGGCGTGCGGCAGCGAGCGGCCGCCGTGGTAGAGCAGCTCGAGCGCGTTGTCCAGCGTCGCGGAGTCGGAGGCGCCGGGCGTCAGGACCGGGAACAGCTTGGCCATGTCGTCGCCGAAGAGCGGCGAGCGGAACAGCGACTGGCGCGCGTTCATCCAGTTGACGTTGCCCATGAGCGTGTTGATCTCGCCGTTGTGGCAGAGGAAGCGGAACGGGTGCGCGAGCTCCCACGTCGGCGACGTGTTCGTGCTGTAGCGCTGATGGACCAGCGCGAGGCCGCTGACCATGTCCGGATCGGTCAGCTCGGGGAAGAACGGCTCGATCTGGTCGGCGAGCAGGAGGCCCTTGTAGACCAGCGTGCGGCTGGAGAGGCTGGGCAGATGGAAATACTTGCGCTCCGGCAGGTCGGATTCACGCACCTGGCGCTCGATGCACTTGCGGATCACGAGCAGCTTGCGCTCGAACGCCGCCTGGTCGGCCACGCCCTTGCCGCGGCCGACGAAGATCTGGCGGATCACCGGCTCGACCTTCCGGGCCAGGTCGCCGATCACCGCGTTGTTCACCGGCACATCGCGCCAGCCGAGCAGCTCTTGGCCCTCGCGCTGGATGATCGCCGCGAACCAGTCGCCCACCTGCTTGCGCTGGGCCGCCTGGGGCGGGAGGAAAACCAGGCCCGCCGCGTAGGCGCCCGGCTCCGGCAGCTTGACCCCGGCCACCTTGCGCAGGAACGCGTCCGGCTGTTGCATCAGGATGCCCGCGCCGTCGCCGGTCTTCTCGTCGCTGCCCACCGCGCCGCGATGGGAAAGGTTCATCAGGATCTGGAGCGCGTTCTGCACGATGCTGTGCGAAGGCACGCCCTTGATGTTGCAGATCATGCCCACGCCGCAGGCGTCGTGCTCGAACGCCGGCGAATACAGGCCGGCCGGCTCGGCAAAACTGCCGGTGCGACAGCGCGACGTGTCCCGGGGGTTGGAAAGTGTTGCTACCGGTTTTTCCAAAGGTTGGAAACCGGTCACGGCAGGTTGAACAGGCTGGCCATCATTCATGTCTTACGCCTTCTCCAGGTCTAGCTTGGTCATGTCTTCTGAAAGTTCGCAGGGGTATTTGCCGCTGTAGCAGCCGGTGCAGTAATCGCCGGGATGCTCGAACGCCGAGAGCATGCCCTCGAGGCTGAGGTAGCCGAGGCTGTCGGCCTCGATGAACTTGCAGATCTCGTCGATGCTGCGCGTCGTCGCGATCAGCTCCTTGTGCGTCGGGAAATCGATGCCGAAGAAGCACGGGTGGCGCACCGGCGGGCACGAGATGCGCATGTGGACTTCCTTGGCGCCGGCGCGGCGCAGGGCCCCGATGCGCTTCTTGCACGTCGAGCCGCGTACGATCGAGTCGTCCACCACCACCACGCGCCGGTCGCGCACGACGCCGGGGACCACGGCGAGCTTGAGGTCGATGCTGTCGTGGCGCTGCCCCATCTCCGGCATGATGAACGTGCGGCCGATGTAGTGGTTGCGGATGAAGCCATAGTCCATCGGCACGCCGCTGGCGAACGAAAAGCCGAGCGCGGAATCGTTGCCGGAATCGGGCACCGGGATGACCACGTCGGCCTGCACGGGATGCTCCTGCGCGAGCCGGCGGCCGAGCTTCATGCGCGTCTCGTGGACGTTCTGCCCGAACACCATGCTGTCCGGCCGCGCAAAATAGACGTGCTCGAAGACGCACTGGCCGAGCTGCCCCTGGACCGGCTCGCAGAACGTCGTGCTGCGGATGCCCCTGGCATCGACGGTGACGAGCTCGCCGGGCAGCACGTCGCGCTCATAGGTCGCGCCGACCTGGTCCAGCGCGCAGGTCTCGCTGGCGAAGACGTAGCCCTCGCCGAGGCGGCCGATGGAGAGCGGGCGGAAACCGTAGCGGTCGCGCGCCGCCATGACGCTGTCCTTGGTCATCAGCAGAAACGAAAAGGCGCCTTCCAACTCGTTGAGCGAGCGCTCGACGCGGCGCTGCCGCGTGCGATAGGCCGGGTCGGCGATCAGGTGCATCAAGACTTCGCTGTCGGTGCTGGTCTGGAAGATCGCGCCGCTCTCCTGGTAATTGCGGCGCATCTTGCGCGCGTTGGTCAGGTTGCCGTTGTGCGCCAGCGCCCAGATGCCGTCGAGGCAGCCGAAGACGATCGGCTGCACGTTCTGCGGGGTCGAGGACCCGGTGGTCGAGTAGCGGACGTGGCCGATGCCGAGCGCCCCCGGCAATTCCGTCGGCGAGCGTTTCGAGAAGACTTCCGTGAGCAAACCCTGACCCTTGATCGAGCGGATCTTTTCGCCATCGCTGGCCACAATGCCCGCGCCTTCCTGGCCGCGGTGCTGCTGGGCGAAGAGGCCGTTATAGATCAGGCCTGCGGCGTGCGGGACGCCAAAAATACCGAACAGCCCGCAGTGTTCCCGCGGGCGCCCGTCGTCTGGTGTCTCTGTGCTCATAGGCGGTTAATCTAATGGCATTGCCCTTCTATGGCAATAGCTCCCTATCGAATAGCTAGAATTATTCCAACCGTCCCGCCGTCACACATAACAATCTCCACCGCAATGCAAAGTATATTAACCACCGGCCAGCATGTTACACATTCGTAACGCCTTGCCGGAGGCATTCAACAATATTGTCATCATCTTGAAGGTAAAGACGGCCCCATGGTCGGGAAGCGGCTGGCGGTCCGCGACGGTGCAATGGGCCTCGCTTCAGTCGGCCTGCCCGCGCCGCATCTTCAGAAAAGCCTCGATGAAGCGGTCCAGGTCGCCATCGAGCACGTCCTGGGTCTGGCTGGTCTCTTCGTCGGTGCGCAGGTCCTTCACGAGTTGGTAGGGCTGCAGGACGTAGGAGCGGATCTGGTGGCCCCACGCGATGTCGCCCTTCTCGCTGTAGTGCTTCTCCTGCTCCGCGCGCTTCTTATCCATCTCAAGCTCGTACAGCTTGGCCTTGAGCAGCTTCATCGCCTTGTTGCGGTTCGCGTGCTGCGAGCGCTCGGCCTGGCAGGCGACGACGATGCCGGTCGGCAAGTGCGTCAGGCGGACGGCGGAATCGGTCTTGTTGACCTTCTGGCCGCCCGCGCCGCCGGAGCGGTAGGTGTCCACGCGCAGGTCCTTGTCGAGGACCTCGATCTCGATGGTCTCATCGACCTCGGCCACGATGTCGAGCGCGGCGAAGGAGGTGTGGCGGCGCTTGTTCGAGTCGAACGGGCTGATGCGGACCAGCCGGTGCACGCCGCGCTCGCTCTTGAGGTAGCCGAAGGCGAACGGGCCGCTGATCAGCAGGGTGCAGCTCTTGACGCCGGCTTCCTCGCCGGCGGTGTATTCCATGAAGTCCACGCGGTACCCGTGGCTCTCGGCATAGCGCACGTACATGCGCAGCAGCATCGAGGCCCAGTCGCACGCCTCGGTGCCGCCGGCGCCGGCGTTCAGGTTCAGGTAGGCGTTGTTGCGGTCGAGCTTGCCGCCGAGCAGCGACTGCAGCTCGAACTTCCGGAACAGCTCCTCGATGCGCGCGGCTTCGGCGGCGATTTCCTGCACGAACTGCTCGCGCTGGGCGCCCTCGCCCTCGCCTTCCGCCATCTCGATGAGCACGCCGAGGTCCTCGGTCTGCTTGGCGAGCTTCAGGTAGGGCTCGACCACGGTGCGGAGGCCGTTGGTCTCGTCAATCGTCGCGCGCGCCTTGGCCTGGTCGTTCCAGAACGTGGGGGCGGCCGCGCGGGCTTCCAATTCGGCTAGTTGCTGCTGTAGGTTGTCGGCGTCAAAGATACCCGCGCATTTCAACGAGGGCACCTTTCAGCTTTAGCAGACGTTCTTTGATCTCTTCCAACATGGTTCAATCCGTTTCTTGTTTGTTCCGCCGCCGCCACACCGCACCCGCTGCCAGCAGCCCGGCGAGCGCGGCGGCGCCCGGCCCGAACCGGTCGCCGTGCCGCGTGAAATAGGTCTGCGGCGCGTCCGGCGGCGGCACGGGCACCCACACGGCCTGAAAACCCGGCCCGCTGATGCCGCCCCGTGCGTCGGTGAGGATGGGATATACACGACCGAATCGGTTGATGCAACAGGAGACGCCGGTATTGCAGCTGCGCAGCACCGGCACGCGGTTCTCCACGGCCCGCAGGACGCTGTGCAGCAGGTGCTGGCGCGAGGCCGCGGAAGGATCGAACCACGCGTCGTTGCTCATGTTCACCAGCAGCTGCGCGCCGGCCCGCACGAAGCCGCGCGCGATCGCCGGCACCGTGTCCTCGAAACAGATCATCGACGAGAAGCCCACGGCTGGATAGGCCAGCTTGAAGACGTAGCTGTTCGTGCCGGGCGTGAAGCTGTCCTCGATCGGCGTCAGCCAGCCGATCGGCGGGAACACGTCGCGCAGCGGAATGTATTCGCCGAAGGCGACGAGGTGCTGCTTGTCGTAGGCGCCGGCGATGACGCCGTTGGTGTTGAAGAGGAAGGTGCTGTTGAAATACCGGGGCTTTGCGAGATCGCGATATTCCGTGTCGGTCGAGCCGAGTAGGATCGGCGCGCCGTTCGTGACGAGGCCCACCACAACATCGTAGCTGCCCGTGCTGCTGCGGATGTCGTCGGGCACCGCGGTCTCCGGCCAGACGACCAGGTCCGGCCGGCCCTCCGCGAGCGCCCCGCGCGTCAGCTCCCGGAGCCGGCCATAGATCGTGTCCACCATCTCCGGCGTCCACTTGTCCATCTGCGGGATGCCGGGCTGGACCAGCGCGGCCTTCAGGATCGGGCCGGTCGGTTGCGCCGCGCGCATCTCGCGAAGGCCATGCGCCCACGCCAGTGCGAGCACCAGGAACGCCGCCAGCGCCGTGGTGTTGGCCGGCCGCTGCCGCTCGGCGCGTGCGCTGACGTATTCGCGAACGGTCACCGCCAGCGCGACGTCCACCCACATGACCACGGCCGAGACCAGGTAGGCCCCGCCCCACCCCGCCAACTGGAGCAGGGCGAGGTTCTCCGCCTGGCTGGAGGCCAGCGGCAGCCACGCAAACCCGGTGCCAAAGTTACCGCGGATCCACTCCAAGCCGCCCCAGACGACGCCCAGCAGCGGCGGAAGAAAAAAGCGGCCCAGCCGATGTGCACCGCACGTGCGCCAGAGCAGCGCGGCGATCATGGCGAAGAAACCGGTATAAAGCGCGCAGTAGACCGCCATGCCCGGCCAGGCGGGCCAGGACACATGATGCAGCCAGAAAACCAGTACCAGCCATTGCGCCGCCCCCGCGAGCCAGCCAAGCCGGAACGCGCTCCCGGCGCCCTCGCCGCGCACCGCCAGCAGCAGCGGCACAAGCCCTATGAACGCCAGCCCGCTCCAGTCCAGCGGCGGAAACGCCGCCGCCAGCAACAGGCCGGACGCCACGGCGGCCAGGCGCAAAAGCCAACGGGGATTTGTGAAATCGAATCGCATCACTCCGCCAGATCGCCGAGCAGCATCAGCGCGCCGGCGTACCAGACGTTGTCGCGGAATTTTTCCGGATGCTGCTTGAGGTCGGCGCGGTTCTTCTCGAACAGGATCTTTTCCTTGTCCGGCGCCTGGTCGGTCAGCTT
>CAIWHP010000044.1 GCA_903912445.1 uncultured Lentisphaerota bacterium | reverse complement strand
GTGCCAGCGCGACCTTTTGGGCCTCGGACACAGCCAGTTTCAACCGCGGACGACCTCGTTTCTTCTTCATGGCCCCAGTCTGCCAAGCCGCCGCTTCGAAGGCAAGTATATATACCTTATATCATGCGAATATGGTATCACACGGATTAAAAGCAGACTCTTCCTTCCGTGTGCTTCGTGTGATCCGTGGTGCCTCTGCTTGCTTTTAGCGCCTGCTTTGTTCCGGAATCAATGTCATCCGTGAAAATCTGTGGCTGCTTTCGGCGCGGTTTCATCCGCGCCCTTCACCCGTTGCCGCCGGCGGTTGCGCGCCGTTACGGCTGCACGGGCACCTTGACGGCGGTCCGCAGCAGCACGGGGCCGAGGAGGCCGGAGGGCAGCAGCTCGTCGGCCTTCGTCCAGTGGTGCCAGGTGGTGAAGGTGAAGCGGCCGGTCGGGCTGGGCTTGCCGTCGAGCACCCACTGCGGCCACGCCTTGAGCTGGATGCCGTTCCACTCGCGGTCCTCGGGCAGCTGCTCGTCGCCGATCAGGCGGTTCGGCCAGAGGTTCGTGATCTGCACCTCGAGTTCGTTCTTCCCGTCGCGCAGGGCGTGGGTCACCTCGACGCGGAACGGCGGCTTCCAGAGGATGCCGAGGTCCTGGCCGTTGAGCTTGACCTCCGCGATGTTTTTCACCAGGCCGAGATCGAGGAAGACACGGTTGATGGCGGATGGTTGATGGGGGATGGAGAACGTCTTCCTGTACGTGGCGGTGCCGGAGAAATACTTCACTCCGGTATCGGCGTGGTCGGTCCACGAGATGAGCTTGTCGAGCTTGACGGCGGCGGGCGCGCCCCAGTTGGGCGGGAACGCGAGGTCCCACGCGCCGGCAATTTCGATGGGCGCGGGCACGGCGCTCGTCGCGGCCTTGAGCGTCTGGCCGGCGGCGGTCTTCAGCTCGAGGCTGACGGGCTGCCAGGCGTAGACGGCGGGCTTGCCGTCGGGCGCGACGGCGAGGTCGAAAGTCACCGGCGGCGTGGGCCGGTCGCCCTCGTCGGGCAGCACGAGCGTCTGGTTTTCCTGCACGCGCACGAACTTGGTCGCGCCGCGGTAGGTATAGACGACGCGCATTTCCTTGCGGATCATCGCCGCCGGATCGCGAGCCACGAGTTTGTTATCGGCGCGCACTTCGAGCGCGCCATCCTTGGCGAGCTCGTTGAGCTTGGCGGTGACATCCGCCACCTGGCTGGACTTCGCCTCGACCTCGTCGCCGATGAGGCCATAGAGGGCGCGGATGATCTCGGCGCCGGCGGGCACCTCGAACGTCGCGTTCTCGACGGTGGTCTGCGTCTTGCGCGCGCCGTTCAGGAGAAATTCGACGCGCAGCTCCTTGACCTCGTTCGGCGCGGGATCGGTGCCGCCGTTGAGATCGGTCGAGGCCTTGATCTTCCGGTTGCCGGACTTGACCGCCAGCTTCACCCGCGCGGTGACGTCGGCGCAGTCGGTGCTGGCGGCGCCGAAGAAGCCGTACTCGGCCTTGACGATCTTCAGCTCCGGCGGCGGCTGCGCGGCCGCCTCGCCGGCCACCGCCTGCTGTACGGCGACGACGTGGTCGGCGGGCGCGCGGTCGCGGAAGACGACGAAGACCGAGCCGGCCGGATCGAAGCGCAGCGGCACCGTGGTGCGGCCGTCGGCCTCGGCGAACACGGGCGCTTTCTCCAGCGCGCCGGTATCGGGATGCCACAGCTCCGGCTGCTTGCCGCTGACGCGGAAGGTGCAGGCGACTTCCGCGGCCGCTTCCTTCTGGTTCGAGACGAAGTAGATGTCCGCGCCTTCCGCGACGCGATGGATGTAGGCCATCGAGGCGGGCGCTTTGGTTTTCTTCGCCTTCGCAGCCGGCGCGCTGATGGAGGCGCCATCGGCCTCGAAGTCGGGCGGCAGGCCGAGCGCGGCGATGGCGTCGGCCGCCGACTGATCCTTGATGCCCTTGGCCCAGAGTTCGTCGGCGAGCTTTTTCACTTCCTCGTCGCACGCCGGGTAGCCGGCGAGGCTCGGCGACTTCGCGGGCTTCTTGCCGACGATGACCGCGCCGGCCTCGGCGAGCTGCTTGAGCTTGCGCAGCAGCGCGGGCGTCATCGCGCCCTCGTCGGCGAGCGCGAGCACGCGGTAGCTCATGCCGCTGGGCAGGACGATGCGGCCATCCTTGACGCTGACGAGGTTGAGGAGCGCATCGGCGCAGCAGATGTCGAAGTCGTAGCCCGCCGGCAGGCCGGCGGCGCGCCCGCTGTTCGGCGCGCCTTCGCCGGCGCAGAAGAGCACGTCGCCGAAGAAGCGGCCGGACTGGAGCAGATATTGGCTGCGCGCGATATAGGTGAGCCACGCGCGGCTTTGCTCCCACCACGTGAGCGTGCGCTCGAAGTGCGTGCCCCACTGGCCCATCGTCATGCCGGGGTAGCGGTTCGGCGCGGTCCACGGCTGGTGCGCGTAGCGGTGGAAGATGTAGCGGTTGATGCCGCCGCACCAGACGAGGTCGCCCTGCGCCTTGATCGAATAGGGATCCTTGAGCCACTTGCCGGCCTCGGGTGCGGCGGTGAACGCTTCGGCGCCGACGAACTTGCGGCCGTAGACGTGCGCGATGGTCGAGGCGAACTTCGCGTTGCCGGGGCTGCCGCCGCCGGGCCAGAACTCGCCCATCGGGATGTCGGCATAGGCGCCATACTGCAGGTCGTCCGAGGGGCAGTTGCCGTAGGGCTCGCAGGAGAAGAGCAGCCCGTTCTGGTGCGCCATCTCCGCGAACTTGCGCCCATAATTCTCGGAGAACAGGTCGGCGATCGTGCGCCGGAAATCCCAGAGGAAGCGCTCGGTGACCTCGGGATTTTCCACGACGCGGCCGGTCAGCACCGGCAGGAAGCCGACGCAGTCATAGCCGCGGCGCCGCTGGAATTCCTCGCGGAATTTCGCCGTCCAGTTCTGCGTGCCCACCTCGTAGCTGTCCACCAGCACGTTGTTGAACGACTTGCCGGCGAGCGGGCCGAGCTCCTTGAGCAGTTTGCCCATGCCGCCATCCCAGAACGCCTGCGCGGCCTCGGCGGAGAGCTTGTCCACTTCGAGCCCGATGCCGCTCTTCGGCGCGGGATGGTTATTGCGGCCGTTCGGCGTGTAGCCGAAGCGCACGACCGTCCACTGGCCTGCCGGCGCGTCCCACGCGAGCGTGCCATCCTTGGCCATCTGCGCGGAAAGATCCACGATCTGGTTGCGCGCGACGACTTCGCCCGGCTTGGCCTGCGCGCCGGCGTTCATATAAACCTCGCTCCCGCGGTCGAGGAACACCTTGCCGGCCAATCCTTCGATGCCCAGCTTCGGCGACAGCTCGACCTCGCCGATGGAGAATTGCTTCATCTTGGCGTCAAGGCCGGTGAACAGGAGGCGATAGAACTTCGCCGTGACCGGCGCAAACGTGAAGACGCGCTGCTCGCCGCCGCGGCCGAGGCTGATTGTTTCTACGGCGCGGAACTTCTGGCCATCGTCGGAGACTTCCAGCTTGCCGTGGCAGCTGCGCATCCCGCCGACCGGCGTGACCGTCAGCGTGCGCGCACTGTAGGGCTGGGCGAACTCGAACAGGATGAACTGCGGCTTCGCCGCCGTCGGCGGCAGAAACGCGAGCGCGGAGCTCGCCTTGCCGTCCATCACCTTCTCGCCCTCGCCCTTCTTCGCGCTGGTGGTCACCTTGACCCCGGCGCTCCGCATGGTCGCCGCCTCGGTCGCCGGTATGCGGAAGGCGAGCACCGCGATGTCGCGGTAGCAAGCGAGCTTCGTCGGCGGCTGCGGCAGCACGCCCGCGAACTGCGCCGGGCCCTGCACCTGCGTCTCGCTGGTGACGACGATCTGCATACCTTGTTCCGGCGTGGTCCACGGACCGCCGCTGCTCGACCAGCCCGCGCAGTTGTGGATGCAGAGCTCGACGCCAAGCCGCTGCGCCTCGGCCGCCGCGTGCTTGACCAGCCCGCGCCACTCAGCGGTGTTGTATTCCACCGGGCCGGCCACAATGCCGCAGTCCGCGTTGAAAATCTGCGCCCCGCCGACGCCCACGCGCGCCATCGCCTCGAGGTCGGCCGTGATGCCGGCCTTGGTGATGTTGCCGTTCATCCAGTGCCACCACGTATGCGCCCGCGCCGAGGGCGGCGGCTGCACGAAATTCGCCGCCAGATCCTCCGCGCGCACCGCACCCGCGACCGCCAGCCACAACGCCAACAAGCCGAGCATTCTCTTCATGGTTTTTCTCCGGAAAAATTCAAGGCGGCGCAGTTTTCCAAAGCTTGGAAAAGAAAACGAGACATTTTCCAAGGCTTGGAAAAAGCTGCCGCGAGACTTTCCAATCCCTGGAAAACCGCCGGTTTCTTTTCCAAGCTTTGGAAAACTGTGTGCAGCCAGGCGGCCTGCGAAGTTTCTTTCCGCTGTGGGTGGGGCTTTCCAGCCCCGCGCGGAGGTGTGGCTGGGTGCGGGGCGGGCGGGCCGCACTCCCGCGAGTGCGGCTAGGCAGCAACAAAAGCATAGGGCAGAAGGCTGCCGGGACATGATTTTGTGAAGTCCGCACTCTGTAGCCGCGTTCGTGAGGACGCGGCCAGCCCCGGCAGCGGCCAAGGCTCAGGCGGTCATCGAAGGGCCGCGGCCGCGGTGAACATGAAAACGGTGACGGATTGCGGCGGGATTTTCGTCATCCATGGAGCCGTCCCCGCCGGCAGGGTTTCTTCGCCCACGCGCGCGAAATCGGTTCGCTCATCGGCCCGCAAGACTTCGCACCGCGTGGCCCCCCGCCACGGCAGGTTTCCCAGCGCGAAGGTCACCGGCCGCGCTGCGCCGTCCTGCGCCAGGCTGGTCACCATCAGCGCGGCGGACTGGCCATCGGCGGCGACGCCGGCGAGCACGAGGGCGGCGGCGAGGTCGCTCTGCGCCTGCACGCGCCGGCCGAGTTTGAAAAGCTCGTGGTAGGCGGGAAATGCGGCGTAGGCCTTGCAGGGAAGGCCGTAGCGGTCGAACAGGCCCCAGCGCGGCAGCGTGTCGCCGGTGTAGAAGTTGGCGATGTGGATCGGCGCATCCTGCAGCTGCATCAACACCGTGGCACAGAACAGCATTCCTTGGGCGCCGTTGAATTTTTCGAACAGCGCCTCGGTATCGGCGGCGCCCTGCCGGGTCTTACCCCAGTTGCGCCAGTCCCAGCCCCTCATCTCGCGCCATTCCGTGCAATAGCTCTCCGCCTGCGTGAAACCCGCCTCGTCGAGCAGCTGGCGCGCCTGCCGCGCGGCGCCGCTGATGGCCTCCGGCTTGGTGGCGTAACAGTGCCATGAGAAGAAATCCAAGGGCGCTTGCTGCGCGCGGCAATGGGCCAGGAAGGGTTTGACGAGCTTGGAGCCGGGGCCGGTCACCGCGGGCCCGCCGACCAGCAGCGAGGCGTCGTGCGCCTTGAGCGCCTTGGCCGCCTTGACATACAAATCGAAGAACTGCGCCTGCGTGCCGGTCCAGCACGGCCGGATGTCCGGTTCGTTCCAGATTTCCCAGCGCTTGATCCCGTAGTGGAAACCATCCGCCCAGCCCGCGTTGTAGTGTCGGACGATATTCACGCAGACGCGCGCCCACCGGTCGAAATCCTTGGGCGGGTTGGTGTGAAATTTCTCGCGGTGCTCGATGCTCTGCCCGAGCCGGTAGATCACCTGCGCGCCGTTGGTGACAATGGCCGCGATGACCGCATCCGTCTTGGCGAAGGTGTAGTACTTCGGATCCTCCGGGTCGGCATCCGCGCAGGGGAAGACGGCGGAGATATCCACCGCATAGGGTGCGCCATAGGCGAGCGGCACATCGTGCAGCCGGACAAACGGAAAGCCCGCCGCCTGGTGGAAGCGCCGCAGGTTTTCCGTGGCCGCGGTGATGGTGTAAGGCCCGTTGTTGACCCCGTGCACGGGCTTGAACGGACCCACCGTGACGGCAAAATCAACGCTGACCGACGCGCCCTGCTGCGCCCCGGCCGGGCCCGTGGCCGCGGCCCCCAGCACTAGCAAGGTCAACCAAGCGGCTCTTTTTTTCATGGTCAGCTCCCGGGGTCCGTCCAAGGCAGCGCTGTGCCCCGGCCTTGGCAAACCTGCCCAGGGAAAACGCCGCAGCGCGGGTTTTGTTGTGGAAATTGTCGGGGGAAAACTGGCGAGGACAACGGGGCTCGAACCCGCAACCTCCGCCGTGACAGGGCGGCGCTCTAACCAATTGAGCTATGTCCTCACTTAAAAAGCCGCGCGGAATAAACCACAGGCGTCCTCCGATTGCAACGGAAAACGTGCGCCCCGCCGCACCCGAATCGGCTTGTCCCCCGCGGCCGCCTGCGCTAGAACCACCATCGTGGTCGGCGGCAAACGAAAAGGCCCTATGAATGTTTTCATCCTGTGCGTCGCGGCGTTGTTCCTGCTGGTGTGGGTCATCTACCTCAAGCTCGAGGTCGGCTCGCTGTCGCAAAAGGTGGACAAGCTCGCGAGCCTGCTCAAGCGTTACCTCAAGGACAAGACCAGCGATGTCGAGGTCTCCCGCGAACTCGATGTCTGGGGCAAAAAAGACCAGAAGTGACCCGTGGCCGCCCGCCCGCCAGGGTCCGGCCTGCTCTTCACCCTCAACTACGCTGGCCTCGCTGCTGGCGCTGACAGAGCTTTTCGGCAGCATCATAAGAGGCGGAAAACCATGGTTTGGACGGATGGGAGGGGGGGGCGGTATCGAGTCGCGCTGCTCCTCACGTTAAGATGATTCTGCCGATAATGATTCTGCCGTCTCTTTTGCCCTCCAAGCATGCGCGTAGGTGTTGGCGTGGTGATGGGGGTTGGGCTCGCGGGGCTGTAGGGCCCCGCCCACGAAGAAACGGTGGGCTGGACGCAAGCTTCCTTCGTCCCTGACGGGACTGGGCTGAAGGGGGGGCGCACAAACCGGCGCTGAAGCACCGGGCTGCTCTCGTGGCGTCCCGCTGGGACGCCCGGACATCGTCTTGGTTTTCATCGTCCTCGCTTGCCCTCCGTAGTGTCCCCACGAAGGCGGGTCCTCGTCCTCGATAACCCTCCGCCGTTCGCAACCGGCGCTATTTCCCTCGTGGAGGCGGTGTCCCGCCGCTTATCCCAGGGCACGGCGCGCAGTCGGGCGCCGGTGCGGAGAGCGGTGGCGACCGGACGCTGAGGGCTGCACTCGCCTTTTTTGCAAAGTGATGTCGTGACACTCGCCTGCGTTTTTGCTACCAAGACCCACGTTGATGAGTGTGTGATAAATCAAGGGCGAGCGACGTGTTGTTCGGGTGCCGTGCGAACTTGATGGCAAAGGGAAGCGAAAGATTGGAGTGCGCTATGAAAAAGACGCTCGTTCGGCTGGTGCACGGTGGGCTCACGGTGCTGATGCTGGCAGGTATGCTGCGTCAGGCGCAGGCGGTGCTCCTTACGAATATGTGGGACGGCGGCGGCGCAAATGCTAACTGGGGTACGGGGCCGAACTGGACCAACGATACCGCGGCATTTGGTAACACCAACGATTTCTTTTTCAACACCGTTGGCGCGCTCCAACTGACGACCTATCTGGGCGGGAACCGCGTCATCCATTCCCTGAACCTGAATGCGGACGCCGACAGCGCTGTTTCCATTCGCTTCGCCACCTCAGGCACCGGAAATACCGCGGCGAACCTCACGATCGGTGGTGCTGGCGATGGCAAGGCAGGCATCTTCACCGATGGCGGGGCGGCGGGCAATCTCACGCTGGGGGTTTCGAGCGCGGGTAGTTTAGTCATGGCGGAAAACCTGACCATCGGCCACAACGGCACGGGCACGTTGGCGATCAACAAGCCTATCACCGGTGCGTTTACCCTGACCAACAACGGCAGCGGCATCGTGGTCTTGAGCGGCAGCAATTATTTTACGGGCGGCGTGATCCTCACCGCCGGCACGCTGGCGCTCAACAGCACCAATGCGCTGGGCACGGGCACGCTCAAGATCAACGGCGGCGCGCTGGACAGCACGACGGGCACGACCAACCTGATCAACAATGCCATGGAGTGGAACAGCGATGTCGCGTTTACGGGTACGAAGTCCCTGGGCCTTGGCTCGGGGGCGGTGACGCTGGCTGGCCATCGCCTCGTGACGGTCAGCTCCAACACGCTGACCGTGGGCGGCGCGATCGGCGACAGCGGCAGCGGCTTCAGCCTGACCAAGGCGGGCGCGGGCGCGCTGACGCTCACTGGTTCGAACACCTACGGCGGGATCACGACGGTGTTGGACGGCACCCTGGTTTTTGGGAATAAAGACGCGCTGGTGCAGCCCGCCGTGGGGGGCGTGACGGTGGCGGCCGGTGCCGGGCTTGGTCTCGGCGTGGGCGGTGCCGGGTTCTTTAGTTCTGCCGATGTGGATGCCCTGTGGTCAGGTGCGCTGCCTGGGGTGACCATGAATGCGGCCTCCTTCGTGGGCATCGACACCGCGGCGGGTGATTTTACCTATGCCACGCCGCAGTCCACGCGGAGTTTGGTCAAACTGGGCGCGAACACCTTGACGCTCACCAGCGCGAACACCTTCAGCGGCGGCGTGACGATTGGTGGCGGCACGCTGGTGGCGGAAAACGACTCCGCCTTGGGTTCCGGTTTGTTGACCATCGCGGGTGGTGCGCTCTCCAACATCAACGACCGCACGCTGGCCAATAATATCAACGTGAGCGTCGGCGGATCGATCGGCGTGTTGGCCACCAAGACGCTGACGCTCTCCGGCGGGATCACCAATGTCAGCACGCTCACCAAGGCCGGCCCGGGCACCTTGGTCCTGTCCGGCGACAGCCCGAGCATCGGTGCCTTCAACGTCAACGAGGGCACCGTGAACGTGTTGGGGAACATCTCGGCTGGCGCCGCCAACATCCAGGTGGGCAAAGTGGCCAACACGCTCGCGGTCATGGATATCCAAGGCGGCTCGGTCAGCGGCGCGAATTTCTACGCGGGGAACGCGGTCTCAACGACGGGCATCATCTTTCAGACCGGGGGCGTGGTCTCGCTCGGCACGTCCCTCCAAGTTGGTGCCGCTGGGGGTACGCCCGGCGCCTACGGCGAGTATCACCTCTACGGTGGCACGTTGAACGCCGGCTCCACCCTGTACATTGGCGTGAATCACAATACCAAAGGCGTCTTCGAGATGACCAATGGCCAGATGACCGCCACGACGATGACGCTGGGCCGGAACAACGTCTTTGCCACCAATATCACAGCCTCCTATCACCAATCCGGCGGCACGGCCACGGTGGGAACGTTGTACCTCGGCGGCACGCTAGGCACCAATACCTTCGCCTATTTCGCGGTCAGCGGCGGTGTTTTCAGCGCTTCGTCTTTTGCCGCCCTGGCGAACAGCCCCAACAACACGGGCGTGCTCTATTTTGGCCAGAGCAGCCTCGTGACGTTGCCCGCGTTCCCGACCGCGCGCGGCACCTCGGGCACCTATACCGAACTCAAGTTCGATGGCGGCACGCTCAGTCCCTACGCCGCGAATCTGAACTACATGAGCAACCTGACCCACGCCTACATCACCACCAACGGCGCGATCTTTGATGTGGCCCCCGGCCGGGATATCCTGGTGGCGCAGCCCCTGGAGAATGCCGCTCCCGGTAATATCGGAAAATTGACGAAGCAAGGCACCGGCGTGCTGACGCTCACCGGTTCGAACACCTACAGCGGGAGCACAACGGTGTCGGAGGGCACCTTGGCTTTTGGCAACAAGGATGCGCTGGTGCAACCCGCCTTGGGCGGCGTGACGGTGGCCGCAGGCGCCGGGTTCGGCCTTGGCGTGGGCGGCGCCGGGTTCTTTAGTTCTGCCGATGTGGATGCCCTGTGGTCAGGTGCGCTGCCTGGGGTGACCATGCATGCGGCCTCCTTGGTGGGCATCGACACCACGGCGGGCGATTTTACCTATGCCACACCGCAGTCCACGCTGGGTTTGGTCAAGCTGGGCGCGAACACGTTGATCCTCTCCGGCGTGAACAGCTACAGCGGCGGAACCTTCCTCTATGGCGGCACGCTGAACGTGACCAACGAGAACGCGCTGGGCGCGGCGGGCAGCGGCCTGACGTTCAACGGCGGCACGCTGCAAACCAGCGGCGACATGGCCAACAACCGCGCCATCGCCCTGACGGGCGCGGGCACGTTCAGCCCCGACGCCGGGACCACGCTGACGCTCAGCAACAGCATCGGCGGCGCGGGTACGCTCATCAAGCGCGGCGCCGGCACGCTCACCCTCGGCGGCGCCAACAGCAATACCAACACCATTACGCTCTGGGAGGGCACCGTCAATCTGACCGGCAGCCTTACGAACGGGATCCCGGGTGCCAATGGTGAAAGATTCTCGCTCTACAGTAATGCGGTGCTCAATGTCTCTGGGTACTTATTTGAAGGTGAACGGATCCGCATTGGCTATACTGCGGGCTGCACGGCCACCGTCAATCAAACCGCGGGCACGGTCATCAGCCTCGCCAGTGATTATGGTCAGTTGATTGGCAACGCCGCGTATGCGGCCGGTGTCTATAACCTCTCCGGCGGTGTGCTCAGCAATGGCTCGACGGCCAAGCTGACCTTGGGCTTGAGTGCCCATTCGACCGCAATTTTCAATCTGTCGGGCGGCGCACTGTATACGCCCGTGCTGGAAGTCGGCCGTCAGTCCGGCTCGGCGGCAAATTCGACGAACTACTTCATCCAGTCCGGCGGCACCGCGACCGTTACCATGCTCACGATGGGTCGGAATAACTCCGATAGCACTAACCAGTTTATGAACCTGTTCATCACCAATGGCATTTTCACCGCCAACGGTTTCAACTATCTGGCTCCGGCGAACGGTCAAATCGCCAACCTTTACTTCGGCACCGGCGCCGTCGTCACCCTGCCCGCGTTCCCGACCACGCATGGTGCGGGTGCAACCATGAACCTGACCTTCGATGGCAGCGCGCTCAGTCCCTATGCCGGCAGCCCGAATTACATGAGCAACCTGACCCACGCCTTCATCACCACCAACGGCGCGATCTTTGACGTGGCTTTCGGCCGGGATATCCAGGTGGCGCAACCCCTGGAGAATGCCGCTCCCGGTAATATCGGAAAATTGACCAAGCTAGGCGCCGGCGCGCTGACGCTCAATGGTTCTAACACCTACAGCGGGATCACGACGGTGTTGGAAGGCACCTTGGCTTTTGGCAATAAGGACGCGCTGGTCCAGCCCGCCGTGGGTGGTGTGACGGTGGCGGCCGGTGCCGGGTTTGGTCTCGGCGTGGGCGGCGCCGGATCCTTCACGTCCGCCGATGTGGATGCCCTGTGGTTGGGTACGCTGCCTGGGGTGACCATGGATTTGGCGTCCTGGGTGGGCCTCGACACCACCGCGGGGAACTTTACCTACGCCACGCCGCAGTCCACGCGGGGCCTGGTCAAACTGGGCGTGAACACGTTGACGCTCTCCGGGGCGAACACCTTCAGCGGCGGCGTGACGATCGATGGCGGCACGCTGGTGGCCGATAACGACTCCGCCCTGGGCTCCGGGCTGCTGACCATGGCGGGTGGCGCGCTCTCCAACATCAACGACCACACGCTGGCCAACAACATCAATTTGCTCTCCAACGGCACCTTCGGCGTGTTGAGCGCCAAGACGCTGACGCTCTCCGGCACGATCACCAACATCAGCAGCACGCTGACCAAGGCCGGCCCGGGCACCTTGGTGCTCTCCGGGGCGAACACCTACTCGGGCACCACGACCAACGCGGCCGGCACGTTGCAGCTTTCCGGCGCGGGTACCTTGGGGAATATCACCAATACCTTGGGCATCGGCGGCGGGACCGTGGACCTCAATGGGACCTCCCAAGGGGTTGGCCTCTTGGCCGGCGCCGGCGGCTTGACCAACAGCGGCACCAGCCCCAGCACCTTGACGCTCGGCAACGGCGACGCCGGCGGCGGCACGTTTTCGGGTGCGATCGGCGACAACGCCGGCGGCGGCGGCACGCTGGCGGTGACGAAAACCGGAGCGGGAACCAACACGCTCTCCGGCGCGAACACGTTCCTTGGCGGGTTGAACATCCTGGCCGGAACGGTCATCGGTGGCAACACGCGGGCGCTGGGTGGCAATGGCTTGGGCGCGGTGCAATTGGGCGACGTTTCCGGCAGCGCTGACGCCACGTTGGCGCTCAATACGTTTACTTTAACCAACGCGCTCACCGTCGTCGCCGGCAGCAGTGGCGTCAGCATCCTCGCCGCCAACGGCAGCAGCACGCCGGGTTATGCCGGTACGCTTACGCTGGACAAGTCGCTGACCGTGGACGTCGGCGCGGGCAGCGGTTCCATGAACATTTCAGGTAATGCCAGTGGCGTTGGTGGCCTGATCAAGAATGGAACCAGCACCGGTGCGCTGACCCTGAGCGGCAGCAACAGCTTCAGCGGTGGCGTGACCCTCAACGCCGGCTTGCTGCGCATCAACAGCACCAACGCCCTCGGCACGGGCCTGTTCACCATCAACGGCGGCACGCTGGATAACAGCACGGGAGCAGCCCTTACCAACGCCAACGACAACGCGATGACCTGGTCCAACGACTTTGCCTTCACCGGCACCAAGAGTTTGAGTTTGGGTGCTGGCACGGTGGACTTGGGCACGGGCGCGCGCACGGTGACGGCCAACGCCAGCACGCTGACCATCGGCGGCGCCATTACCAACAGCGGTTCGCTGGTCAAAGCCGGCGCGGGCACGCTGGCGCTCACCGGCGCGAACACCTATGGCGGCGGCACGGTGCTCAATGGCGGCACGCTCTCCATCGGCGATTACGCCAACCTGCCGACGGCGGGCGGTTTGAATTTCAATAGCGGTATTTTGCAGGTGACCGGAACCTTGGTCACCAACCTCGATGCCTACACGGTCAACTGGGCCACGTTCAACGGCGGGCTGAACATCAGCAGCGGCAACGTCTTCACGGTGGGCAACAACCTCGGGGCGGGCAGCATTTTCACCAATTTTGGTGCGGGCTATCTGGTGTTCACGGGCAACAGCGCCGGCTCCGTGGTGGTCGGCGGCGCCAGTGGCGCCTTGGTCTTGAGCAACACGAGCGGCGTGGCGATCTCCGGCAGCCTGCAGCTCGGCTATGGTAATGCCAGTTACTATTTACGCCTGGGCGCCGATGAACAGATTGCGGACACTACCGTCGTCTCGTTCGGCCAGCTCTCCAGCGGCACCAGCAACTTTGACCGCTGGTTGCTGCTGGGGCACACGGAGACGGTGGGCGGCTTGGACGATCTGCTCGGGCGTGGCGTCGTTGAAAACAATGATAATACGGCCTACCCGGGCCAGATCGGCGACAACACGGGCCTCTCCACGCTGATCATCAGCAACAGTGGCAATTATGTCTATGCCGGCTATCTGCGTGACTATGGGAATACGGCGGGGGGCCTGCTGCAGTTGATCAAGGATGGTGTGGGTGCGCAGACCTTGTCCGGCACCCGGATCACCTATACGCAGCCGACGCTGATCAAGAACGGCGCCTTGATTCTGAGCAACACCACCGGCTTCGCGAGCGAGGTGACCATCACGGGCGGGCAGCTCCTCCTCGCCAGCGCCACGGCGCTGAACGGCAAGAGCGTCACCAACCAGGCGCTCAACGGTCTCGGTTTCCTCAACACCAACGCCTTCAGCATGGGCGGCTTGAACGGCAGCGGCAACGTGGCCCTGACGAATAACGCCGGCGCTGCGGTCACGCTGACGCTCGGCGGTGGCAATGCGTCCGGAACTTTCGCGGGCTCCCTGACCGATGCCGGAGGCGTGATCAAGATCGGCACCGGTATCCAACTCCTCTCCGGTGTGAACACCTATGAAGGCGGCACGATCATTAACGCCGGCGTGTTGCGGCTGGGCCTCTTTAATGCGCTGCCCGCCCAGGGCGCCGTGCTGGTGGCGGGCGGTGGCTATGATCTGAATGGCTTCACCACCGTGACCAATGGCGCGATCACGATGAGCTCCGGCGCGATCTCCAATGGCACGCTGGTCGGCGCGTCCTATGCCTTCTCCGGCGGCACGGCTTATGCGAACTTGGCGGGCGACACGACCGCGCTGACCAACACGGGCGGCGCAACGGTTCTTGCCGGTTTGAACACCTATGGTGGTAACACGTTGGTCCAAGCTGGTTCGCTGACCATCGCGACCACCGATGCGCTGCCGGGGTGGAATACGCCGGGGCGTTATGCGGTTTCCAGCGGCGCCGTGCTTGCCGTCTATAACGCGGTGAGCGAGGCCGACATCGCTGCCCTCCTCGGCACCACTAACTTTGCCGCGGGAGCGTATCTGGGCTTCAACACGACCAGCGGCGATCGCACAAACTCCATGGTGCTGGCCAATACGCCTGCCGGTGCGTTGAGTCTTGCTAAGCTCGGCGCAAACACGCTGACCGTCAATAACGCTAACTCCTACAGCGGCGGCACCACCATCAACGGCGGTTATCTGGTGATGAACACCAACGACGCCTTGGGCACGGGCGACGTCACCCTCACCAACGGGGCGAAGCGCCTGACGGTCGGCGATGGCGTGACCCTTACCAATGGCATTATCATCTTTGCCGGTACCAGCGAAAGCGGCCACGGCGCGATTGAAAATAGCGGGACCGGCAACGCCACGGTAAGTGGGCCGATCGTCATCCATGGCGATGCGGCAGCCGGCGGACATTTTGCTGGCGTGAGTGGCGGGACGCTGACGCTCTCCGGCCCCATCACCAGTTCCGTGACCGTGGTGAACCGGCTAGGAACCGTTATTTATGCTGGCGGTGGAGCCTATAGCGAATTTGGCCTTGGCGGCACGGCCAGGCTGGGCGCCAACGACGGCCTGGCCACAAATGCCGTGATCCTGATGGGGCTCTCCAGTCCGGGCATCTTCGACCTCAACGGCTTCAATCAAACGCTGGCCGGCATCCGGGAGTCGTCGCAAACACGCGCGATCACCAACACGCTCGGCGCGGTCCAGTCGGTGCTCACCCTGAGCAATGTCAACCCGACCAATTTCCTCTACTCCAGCACGCTGAATGGGAACCTGGCGCTGGTCATGAACGGCACCTACACGCAAGCCTTGAGCGGCACCGCGATCAAGTACACCGGCCCGACCACCCTCAATGGCGGCGTGTTGGCGCTGTCCAATACGACGGGCTACGTCAGCCCCACCACCATCAATGGCGGCCAGTTGCTGTTGCTGAGCGCCACCGCGGCGCAACTCGCCACGATCACCAACGCTGTTACGGATGGCGGCCTCGGTTTCGGCGCCGCCACCAACGCTTACACCTTGGGCGGGTTGACCGGCACGGGCAATGTGGCGCTGACCAACCTCGCCGGCGCGAACGTGGCGCTCACCCTCGGCAACAACAACACGGATATGATGCTCAGCGGCGTGCTCTCGCAGGGCGGCAGCCTGACCAAGGCTGGCACAGGCGTGCTGCAGCTTACCGGCGCCAATAGCTATAGTGGTGGGACGTTCATCAACGGTGGCCTGCTGGGCTTCGGTGCCGGCGCTTTGCCGCCCTCGGGCAATGTGCTCATCAACAGCCCCGGCGCGCTGGTGGCCACCGGCGCCTATGCCTCGGTGGTGGATTGGCTGGGCTCCGGCCGGCTCGACACCGCCTCGGCGGGCGCCATCGCCATGGTCGGCGACAACAGCGAGACGATTGACTTCGCAGCGGGTGGCTTCAACAGCCTGTTCCTTGGTATGGCGGCCGGAACCAACGGCATCTACACCGGGGTGTGGACCTTCAATGGCACGACCTTCCGCCTAGGCGGCGGCGGCGGCGAGTTGACCTATCCGGCGGCGATCGGTGGCTCCTCCAACCTGGTCGTCGGTGGCGGCGGCGGCGGAACCGTGGTGCTGACGGCGGCCAGCGACTTCAGCGGCGGCACCTGGGTCAACAATGGCAACACCCTGCGGGTAGGTGCTGCGAATGTGTTGCCGATCACGGGCACGGTGATCTTGGGCGACCCCAACGGCGCGGGCAGCTTGGAACTCCTCAGCTACAGCCAGACCCTGGCCCGCCTCACGGCCGCCAGCACGGGCACGACCCAGACCAACGTCGTCACCATCGGCAGCGGGCAGACGCTGGAGGTCACGGGCGCGCTCATCGTCGGGACGAATACGGGTTCCAGCATCACCACCCGGTTGACGATGACCGGCGGCGGCTCGCTGCTGGTCACCAACGCAGGCGCGATCGTGGCGGTCGGCGTCGCCCAGCTGCCCACGGACTCTCAGACCGGGACCGCATTCTTCGACCTTTCTGCCTTGGGCGCCGTGACGCTGGGCACCGCCGCCAATCCCCTCAATGAATTGCGCGTCGGCTACGGCAACGGCCTTGCGAGCACCTTGACGCTCTCGGACACCAGCAATCTGGTCACCGCCACGGCGATACGCCTCGGGAATTCCCTTGGCCTTAACAGTGTTTCGGGCATCCTCATCCTGGGCGCCGGCGACAACGTCCTTGTTACGGACACGATCCAGATCGGCCTATCCAAAGCGAGTGGCACCCTCGCCTTTAGCTCGCAGGTCCCCGGGAGTCCCGGCACCGTGACGATTCAGGGCAAGACCGGGGCGGCGACCGACTTCGTCATCGGGAGCAAGAACGGAACCTCCACCGGGGCCACGCCCGTCGGGCTCCTCGACCTGCGGGGTCATGTCGCCAATGTCACCGCCGGCACCGTGACCCTCGGCCTCGAAAACGGCGGCAGCGGCTCCGGCCGCGAAACAGCCAACCTCTATTTCGACAGCGGTCTTTTCACGGTGAGCAACCTCCTCATGGCGACCAAGAACAGCGCGGGCTCCGCCCCCGTCACGGCCACGCTGCTCGTCAGCGGTGGCGTGTTCACCGTGCACTCCGGCGGCACCTTCACGCTGGCCTCCCAGACCGGCGGCAGCGCTGCCACCGGTACGCTCACGGTGGCCGGCGGCACCTTCAACTCCGGCGTCGACATCCGCGATGGCGGCGGCACCACCTTCACCACCCTCAACCTCACGGGCGGCCTGCTGGATCTGCTGAACAACAACATCGGCAGCGGGGCCACTCCGATCAACAGCCTGAACTTCCAGGCCGGCACGCTCCAGAACGTGGCCGAGATCAACGGCGGCGCGGCGCTGGTCAAGACCACGGCCGGCATACTGAAGATGGCGGGCGCCAACACCTACACCGGCGGCACCACCAACGGCGCCGGCACGCTCCAGCTCGGCGGCGATAATGTGCTCGGCTACGGCCGCCTCACCATGGCTGGCGGCGCGCTCTCCTCCGACAGCACCACCGCCCGCACCCTCACCAACGCCGTCACCATCACGGCCGGCTCGTCCTTTGGCGACGCCGTCAACACCGGCACCTTGACCCTGTCCGGCCCGATCAACCTGAACAGTGTCGCCCAAAATATCACCATCAACAGCAACAGCACCGCGATTTTCGACGACGGCAGTTCCAGCGGCCGGCTCCATAAGCTCGGCGAGGGCACCTTGATCCTCCGCGGCACCAATGTCTGGAGCGGAGACGCTGAAGCCCAAGCTGGTACCCTTGTTATCGATGGCATCCTCACCAACAGCGGCAGCCTGCGCGCCGACGCCGTTGCCGCCGGGACCACCGCGTATCTCGTGGTCAGCAACAACGCCTCCATCATCCTCAACGGCACCACCACCAATCCCCGCGCCGGCATGACCGGCTCCACGACCGCCACCAACGTCCTCGACATCGCCGGCTATATTCGCGTTCCAAACGCCCTCCCCGCCAATGGCAACCTCTATCTCGGCGGCAATGGCGGCCGTATCGGCATCGCCTATCTCCGCACCGGCGCTGACATCGAGATGCGCAGCGTCCAGCGCTTCAACGCGGACGACGGCTATGGCGAGTTGAACCTCGATGGGGGCATCCTCCGCGCGCGCAACGACAATGCGACCTTCATCAGCAACCTTAGCTCCGTCAACGTGCTCGCCGGTGGCGCGGTGCTGGATAGCGGCACCTTCGCCATTGGCATCGCCCAGCCGCTGCTCAACGGCACCGGCGGCGGCGCCGATGGCGGGCTGACCAAGCTCGGCGCGGGCGTGCTGACGCTGTCCGGCAACAGCAGTTACCGCGGCGCGACGGTCATCAGCAACGGCACGGTCAAGATCGCGAATGCCCACGCGCTGCCCACGAACACCACGCTCTACGCCGACACGCTCGGCATCTTCGACCTCAACGGCCACCACCAGCAGGTGGCCGGGCTCCCTGGCTATCGCGGCACGCTCACCGATTCCGGCGCGGCGGCGACGCTGACCGTGAGCTTTGCCAGCGGCACGACGAACGCCTTCCTCGGGAGCATGACGGGTCCGGGCGCTCTGACCCTGACCGGCGGCGGCCTGCTGAACCTGACGGGCACCAACAGCTTCACCGGCGGCACGGTCGTCAGCAACGGCAGCATTTATGCGGTCAACGGAGTACACAACGGCGGCGTGATCACGACCTACACCGGCGGCAGGGTCCAGGGCGCCGGCTTCATCAGCCAGCTGCTGGTCGATGGCGGCGTCTTCGCGCCGGGCAACAGCATCGCGACGCAGACCGTGGCGAGCCTGACGCTGACCAACGCCGGCCTGCTGGAGATCGAGCTGGCGGCCAACGCCCACGACATGGTCATCGTGACCAACACCCTGAGCATCGCCGCGGGCGGGCAGCTGCGGCTGAACCTCGCCACCTACAGTTTCGTCAGCGCGACGCCGATCGTGATCGTGGACTGGAACGGCGCCGGCTATTGGGACGGCTCGCAAGGCTACGCCACGAACCAGTGGTTCACGCTCAACGACGCCAGCGGCCCGATGAACGGCTGGCTGCTGACCAACGGCGTGACCTTCGCCGTGAATGGCGGCAGCGGCGCGACGAACTTCTTCACGATCAACTACGACGACCTCGCCAACGGCGGCCATGTCATCACCCTGTCCGCGGCGATCCCGGAGCCCGGCACGGCCTCGCTGCTGGCGTTGGCGGGCCTGGCGTTCCTCGCGCGCCGCCTGCGCCGCCGCACCGCGCGGGGCTGAGGCGGTTGTTCTTCATCGCGTGCCCCGCCGTAGTGTCCTCACGAAGGCGGGTCCTCGTCCATGTGCGAATCGTCCTCGTCGTCGTCCTCGTCCT
>CAIWHP010000043.1 GCA_903912445.1 uncultured Lentisphaerota bacterium | reverse complement strand
TGGCGGGGGACGCGTGGTTCGTCCCCTCGACATCCGGCCCTCGATCTTGGCAACCTCTGAACAACCAACAGGAGAAACAACATGAACCGTAAACTACGCATGGGCATGATCGGCGGCGGTCCGGGCGCTTTCATCGGCGAAGTGCACCGCAAGGCGGCGCGCATGGATGGCGGCATCGAGGTCGTCGCCGGCGCGTTCCACATCGACCCGAAGCTCTCGCACGAGCAGGGCAAGCTGCTCTGCATCGACCCGGCACGCGCCTACGACAACTACCAGCAGATGATCGAGCAGGAGCTCAAGCGCGAAGACAAGGTGGACTTCGTCTCCGTCTGCACGCCGAACAACTGGCACTTCCCGATCGCCCGCGATTTCCTCAAGGCCGGCTTCAACGTCATGTGCGAAAAGCCCATGACGATGAGCCTCAAGGAAGCGAAGGAGATGCAGAAGATCGTCGAGAAAACCGGCAAGACCTTCGGCCTGATGCACAATTACCCCGGCTACCCGATGGTCAAGCTCGCGCGCGACATGGTGCGCCAGGGCGACCTCGGCAAGATCTACAAGATCGTCGTGCAGTATCCGCAGGGCTGGCTCGTCCGCGCGATCGAGAAGACCGGCCAGCAGCAGGCCTCGTGGCGCACCGACCCGAAGCAGAGCGGGGCCGCCGGCTGCATGGGCGACATCGGCACGCACGCCGAGAACATGGCCCACTACATCACCGGGCTCGAGATCGAGGAGCTGTGCGCCGACCTGACGACCTTCATCGAAGGCCGCCGGCTCGATGACGACGGCAACGTCCTCGTGCACTGGAGCAAGGGCGTCAAGGGCATCCTGCACGCCAGCCAGGTCTCCATCGGCGAGGAAAACGGCCTCGCGATCTGGGTCTACGGCGAGAACAAGGCCATCGAGTGGCACCAGGAGCACCCGAACTACCTGTACGTCAAGGTCATCGACGGCCCCGTGCAGGTCTGGCGCCGCGGCAACGGCTACGTCAGCGCGAAGAGCGCCGCCGCCGGCCGCGCCACGCGCATCCCGTCCGGGCATCCCGAGGCGTTCCTCGAGGCGTTCGCGAACAACTACGTCAACTTCGCCGACACGATCCGCGCGAAGATGGACGGCCGCAAGCCGACGGAGCTCGAGCTCGACTTCCCCGGCGTGAAGGAAGGCATCACCGGCATGGCGTTCATCGAGTCGGTGGTCAAGTCCTCCAAGCTCGGCGCCAAGTGGGTCAAGTTCCCGAAGTGCTGATGAGCCGACTGGCAAAGTGAAGGCGCGGCCCCGGTGCAAACCGGGGCCGCGCTGTTTTTGGGGTCAGCCGCTATGCGCGGCGCGCAGGACGAGGGCACAACCGGCGAGGGTCTTGTCGCGCGTCCACAGCGGGGCGTGGTTGAGCAGGGCCGCGGCGAGCAGATGGACATCGATCAAGCCCAGGCCCTTGCCAAAGAGCGCGTGGGTTTCGATGAACTCCAGCACTTCATCCTGACCGGCCATCTTCGCCAGGGGCAGCGTCTGGAGCAGCCGCAGAATCTCGGCCCGGTTCTTGAGGTTGCCGCAGGCCAGCTCACCGATGACCAGCGGATGGGCCAGCACCAGGCCACGCTGCAGCAGGGCCGCGAGTTCATCATCACCCCGGCGGAGATGATCCACCCACACCGATGTATCCACCAGCACCATGGTCAGCCCCGCCGCCGCGGCACGGGCTGCAGGTGTTTCTCGCTGCCCCCCAGCGCGGCCAAGCGCCGGGCGCTCTCGAGCGCAATCAGCGCCTCCAGCCCCATCCGCACCAGCGCCGTTTTTTCGGTCACGCCCGTGAGCTGGGCGGCCTTCTGCAAGGTTTCGTCGTTGATGTTGAGCGTCGTCTTCATGCGCTTAATATGGCTCTAGCATACATCCTTGTCAATCCGTCTTAGATGTATTCATTTCGGGGCGCATCCACGCAAGCCGCCGGAACCGCGGACAGCGGCAACTTCCGCTTGCCCGGGCGCGGGCATGCGCTACAATCGCCGCCAAAAGGAATCCTCATGCATATGAACATCCGCAGTGCCGTGGCCGCGTTCGCCCTCGCCGCCGTGAGTTGTGTAGCCGCTGACAATCCCTTCGTCGGCAATTTCGCGCTGACCATCCCCGGCGGCGGCGCCGGCTGGCTCGGCGTCAGCGAGAAAGACGGCCAACTGCAGGGCAGCCTGCTTTGGGGCGGGGGCAGCCCGGTCAACTGCAAGAGCGTCACGGTCGCGGGCGATACGCTCGTCGTCACGCGCGAGTTCACCAACAAGCGCAAGGCCGCGGGCAAAGAGGTTTCGGAGAAGGAGATCGAAACCATCCGCGCCAAGCTCGCCGGCGACGTCATCAACCTCACGACCGAGCGCCAGAAGGCCGGCTCCGACAAGGTCACCGGCAAGGCCGAGTTCAGCGGCAAGCGCATCCCCGCGCCGGGCCCCGCGCCGGACCTGGGCAAGGTGAAGTTCGGCGAGCCGGTCCAGCTCTTCAACGGCAAGGATCTGACCGGCTGGCGGCTGCTCAATGACAAGGCGACGAACGGCTGGCTCGTGGAGAACGGCGTGCTGATCAACCGCGTCGAGAAGAAGCCCGGCGTCCACTACGGCAACATCCGCACCGACCGCGAGTTCGAGGACTTCAACATCACGCTCGAGGCGCGGCCCACCGCCGGCAGCAACAGCGGCGTTTACCTGCGCGGCATCTACGAGATCCAGATCCTCGAAAGCTTCGGCAAGCCGGTGGACTGCCACAACATGGGCTCGCTCTACGGCCGCATCGTGCCGTGCTGCGCCGCCGAGAAACCCTGCGGCGAGTGGCAGACGCTCGACATCACGCTCGTCGACCGGCACGTCACCGTGATCCTCAACGGCAAGAAAATCATCGATAACCAGCCGATCGTCGGCTGCACCGGCGGCGCGCTGACCTCCGACGAATTCAAGCCCGGCCCGATCTACCTCCAGGGCGACCATACCTGCATCGAGTTCCGCAACATGGTCCTGCGCCCCGTGGTCAAGTGAGCGGCGCGCTGGCGCTGCAGGCCGGGCCTCCCAGCTGAGGCGGGCAAGCCGGCCCGGAGGGAATGCAGCTTGTCCGGACCGTTGAGCGCAGGAAGCGTGTGCTGAAAGTTTCCAAGGTTTGGAAAAACCCGGTTTTCTTTTTCCAAGCCTTGGAACAGGCAGAGCGGCTGCGAAGGGAGTCGACGCATGCATGACCTCAAGAGCCTTCTGGTCGGGCTGGCGCTGGCCGGCAGCTTGCCGGCCGCCGCCGCGCCGCTGGCGACGGACGACGGCTTTCGCGGCATCTGGTATTTCAACCAGCCGACGAAGGACGAGTACCGCTACAAATACAGCGGCGGCATGGCCACCTATCCGCAGCAGCACGCGCCGATCGCCATCTACTGCCCGGCGGTGAAGAAGACCTTCTTCGTCTACGGCGGCACGACGGCGCGGCAGGCCCAGGACAAGCAAGAACTGCTGCACATGGTCAGCTATTTCGACCACGCGACCGGCCAGGTGGCCCGGCCGCGCATCCTGCTCAACAAGCACACCGAGGACGCGCACGACAACCCGACGCTCGCCGTGGACGACGCGGGCTACCTCTGGATCTTCTCGTCGTCGCACGGCACGACGCGGCCGTCGTTCATCCACCGCAGCACGCGGCCCTACTCCATCGACGAGTTCGAGCGCGTCACCGAGACGAACTTTTCCTACACGCAGCCGTGGCACTTGCCGGGCCGCGGCTTCCTGTTCCTGCACACGCGCTACAACGCCAGCAGCGGCATCGGCATCAAGGGCGTGCGCGGGCTGCACTGGATGACCAGCGCCGACGGCCGCGCCTGGAGCGCGCCGCAGCCGCTCGCCAACATCGCCCTGGGCGACTACCAGGTCAGCTGGCGCTGCGGCGACCGGCTGGCGACGGCGTTCGATTTCCACCCCGCGCCGCTCGGCCTCAACGCCCGCGCCAACCTCTACTACCTGGAGACCGGCGATTTCGGCCGGACCTGGAAAACGGTGTCCGGCCAGCCGGTCGCACCGCCGTTGACCAACGCGGCCAACCCGGCGCTGGCCTATGACTCCCGCGCGGACCACCTGCTCGTCTATCTCAAGGACCTCAATTTCGACGCGGAGGGCCGCCCGGTGATCCTGTTCCTGACCAGCAA
Organism: uncultured Lentisphaerota bacterium; assembly: GCA_903912445.1. GTDB lineage: Bacteria > Verrucomicrobiota > Kiritimatiellia > CAIQIC01 > CAIQIC01 > DP16D-bin41. The sequence continues at coordinate 620 of CAIWHP010000043.1, read as the reverse complement.
GGGCTTCGAGCCGGGGCCGGAAAACGGGCCGCGGCAGTGGCAGACGCTGCGCTGGACCGGCCAGGAGTGGCTGCGCCGGCCGTTCACGACCTCGGGCTGCAACTACGACCATGGCTCGCTCTACATCGAGGCGGACGGCACGTGGCGGGTCATCGCCCCGACCACGCTCGGCCCGCAGCCCTACAACCCCGGCGGCGAGATGGTCATGTGGACCAGCCGCGACCAGGGCGCGTCGTGGACCAAGGTCAAGGAGCTGACGCGCGCCAGCCAGCGCAATCACACCTATGCCCGGCGGCCGCTGAACGCGCAACCCGGGTTCTACGCGCTCTGGGCCGACGGCAACGCGCGCGCGCCCTCGGAGTCGCACCTCTATTTCACGAATCAATCCGGCGACCACGTCTGGCGGCTTCCGGCGCAGATGAGCGGCGAGCTGGCCCAGCCGGAAATCGCCTGGTGACCACCGCCGGCTAAAGAGGAGAAGGATGATGAAGCCACAGCACACACAGGGCATCCCGCGGCGCTCGTTTTTCCGCACCGCGTTGGCCGGCGCGGCGGGCCTGGCGGCCGCCCCGCAACGGCTGCGCGCCGACGACGCGGCGCCCGCGGGCCGCGCCGACCGG
>CAIWHP010000042.1 GCA_903912445.1 uncultured Lentisphaerota bacterium | reverse complement strand
GGCGCCCGCGGGCCGCGCCGACCGGCTCCTCGAGGCCGCGCGCGAGGTGCCGCTGCGCAGCGACGCCGATGTGATCGTCTGCGGCGGGGGGCCGGCGGGCTGTGCCGCCGCGATCGCCGCCGCGCGCGCCGGCGCACGCACACGCCTGTTTGAGGTTCATGGCTGCCTCGGCGGCGTCTGGACGGCGGGCCTGCTGACCTGGATCTTCGACTTCGACAAGCCCGGCTTCACCCGCGAGCTGGTCCGCGAACTCGATGCGCGCGATGCGCGCCGCCACACGAATGCCGACCGGTTTGTCTACGAGCCGGAGGCGATGAAGCTGCTGCTGGAGGAACTCTGTGACAAGGCGGGCGTGAAGCTGCAGCTCTTCACCAGCGCCGTCGCCGCCCAGCGTGACGGCCGGCGGCTCACGACGGTGCTCACGGAATCGAAGTCCGGCCGCGAAGCCTGGCGCGCGCCGGTCTTCATCGACGCGACCGGCGATGGCGACCTTGGCGCGCAGGCCGGCTGCGGCTGGGACTCGGGCCGCCCGCCCGAGGGTGTCGCCCAGCCGCTGACGCTCAACGCGCTGGCGTTGGTCAAGGATGTCAACGCGCTTGGCCCCTACATCTCCTTCTTCCACGGCACCGGCCGCCATCCCTGGCCCGCTTTCCAAGGCGAGCTGCAGCGGGCCGGCGTCGAAACCTCCTACGGTCACCCGACGTTGTTTCACATCCGCGACAATTTGGTGTTGGTGATGATCAACCACGAATATGGCGTCAAGGCCTACGATGCCGCGGCGCTGACCGCCGCGACGGTGCGGGCGCGCGCGGAAATTTCCCGCGTGGTGCTTGCGCTGCGCAAGCTCGGCGGCCCGTGGGCCGACATGCAGGTGGTCGCCAGCGCCGAACAGATCGGCGTGCGCGAGGGCCGGCGTCTGCACGGCCGCTATACCGTGACGCGCGAGGACCTCGTCACCGGCGTGCGGCATCCCGACGCCGTGGCGCGCGCCACCTTCAATGTGGATATCCACGCGTTGACGCCGGCCGGCAACAAGCAGGAAACCATCTCGCACGGCGGCTTCAAGACCAAGCCCTACGACATCCCGCTGCGGGCGCTCATCGCCAAGGACGTGGACGGCCTGCTGATGGCCGGCCGCTGCATCAGCGGCGATTTCATCGCGCACGCCAGCTACCGCGTCACCGGCAACTCCGTCGCGATGGGCGAGGCCGCGGGCCGGGTCGCCGCGCTGGCCGCCAAGACCCGCCGCCTGCCCCACGAGATCGGCTGGGCGGAAGTCGCCGGCAAACCGCTGGCCTGAGCAGCGTGAAAAAGAGGGACGAGCGTTGTGGGTCGTGAGGCGAGCGTCGGAAACGCAGCGCCTCTGTAGCGGCGGTCTGTGACCGCCGATCGAATCAGGAGAAAAAGCACGATGAAGCAGCAACTGAACCGTCGCACCTGGTTGAAGTTGTCCGGTCTGGCCACGGGCGCGTGGTCGACCAAGGTCCTCGCTGCCGCCGTGGCGCCGCGCACGGCGGCAGGCAGCGTCGCGTTCCAGCGCAGTCTCCCGGTGAAGCGCACGGTGGATGTCTTCGTCGCCGGCGGCGGGCCCGCGGGCGTCGCCGCGGCGGTCGCCGCGCGCAGCTACGGCGCGGAGGTCTTCCTGGCCGAAGCCCACACCTGCCTCGGCGGCATGGGCACCGCCGGGCGCGTCCCCGTCTTCATGCCGTTCACCGACGGCATCCATTTCCTCGCCGGCGGCATCGGCGAAAAGATTTTCACGCGGCTCAAGGCCGAGTCGCCGCACAAACGCTATGGTGGCACCGATATCGAGGCGCTCAAGCGCGTCTATGACGCCCTGCTGACCGAGGCCGGCGTGCAGTTCAGCTTCTACACGCAGCTGGTCGCGGTCGAGGCCGCGGGCGGCCGCGTGGCGCACGCGGTCTGCGCCGCGCCGGGCGGCCTGTTCGCCGTGCGCGCCAAGGTCTTCATCGATGCCACCGGCAACGGCGACCTCGCCACGTGGGCCGGCGCGCCGTTCGAGAAGGGCGACGCGCAGGGCCACCTGATGCCCGGCACGCTGTGCAGCATGTGGAGCGAAATCGACTGGGACGTATGGCTGGCCAACCGCCCCACGGGTCCGCAGCCCGACGGCTCGATGCTGGAGAAGGCTTTTGCCGACGGCGTCTTCACCGTCCAGGACGAGCACCTGACCGGCATGTACCGCTCCGGCGAGCATCTCGGCAGCGGCAACATCGGTCACACCTTCGACGTCGACGGCACCGACGAGGTCTCGCTGACCAAGGCCCTCGTGGGCGGGCGCAAGAGCCTGAAGGAATACGAGCGCTACTACCGCGGCTACCTCAAGGGCTTCGAAAAAGCGCAGCTCGTACATACCGGCTCCCTGCTCGGCGTGCGCGAGACCCGCCGCATCACCGGCGATTACGTGCTCTCGCTCGCCGACTACAAACGCCGCGCGACCTTCCCCGACGAGATCGGCCGCTACGCCTACTCGATCGACATCCACCCGCTCAAGCCGGGCAAGGACACCTACGCCCAGCACCGCAAGGAATTCGACGAGGAGTTCCGCTACAAGAAGGGCGAGAGCTACGGCATCCCCTACCGCATCCTGACACCGCGCGGGCTGGAGAACGTCCTCGTCGCCGGCCGCTGCGTCAGCGCCGACCAGCACGTCCACGGCTCCCTCCGCGTCATGCCCGGCTGCTTCATCACCGGCCAGGCCGCGGGCGTCGCCGCCGCCCTCGCCGCGGAGAAGAACACCTCGACCCACCGCGTGGACGTGGCCGAACTCCAGCGCAAGCTCAAGCTCCTGGGCGGGTATTTGCCGAATGCGTGAGGCGCGGGCGCGGCCCAGGAAAGACTTCACCACAGAGGTCGCTGAGGTCGGATGAGGTCACAGAGGAAGAAAAAAAATACAGCCACGGATGAACACGGATTGGCACGGAAAAGAAGCGAAGCAGCAGAGGGTTTTTATCGCAAAGGCGCGAAGGTAAGCACAAGACGCAGAGAAGAATTCAGCGCGAATGGTTGGGACGGCGCGTTGCGCCGCCCGCCAGAAAGCCAACATCAACCCAAAGCAGGCAGCTCAGCTGGGCAGAGCGGGAAAAGCCAACAGCCGCGGCACCGCGGCTTCCGCGCTTGTGTCCCCACCCACCCCGCCATAGCATCGCCGGCGATGAGCGAAGCACGGAGAGGAAATGAATAGCTGGTGGCAGAAAAGGAAGAAAGGAGAAATCCCTTGCGCGATTGGATTGCTCTTTCTCTTAATCGCTGCCTTCTGCTGCGCTCATACTGTTTATCCTGGCGATACGACAGTCAAAGCTGTGCTAGCGGGGAAACACGCTCCCCTTGTTTGTCTGTCTTATGCAGATCGTTTAATCGGTTTATTTCTCGCGATCTCCGCATTCATCCTCTTCCTCCGCGCCGGGCTCAAGGGCGAATCCGAGAACCGATACATAGGCTTTATCGGGGTTGCTTTGTCCGTTCCCGCGGTCCTCTCTTTGGGCTTCACGGTCGTCGACGCGTCTATCGCTTATGCGAGGTGGCGTGGATGGTTGAACTAGGGAATTTTCATTCCAGTTCTAGTTGGGCGGCGCGGTGGGGGCTGGGCGTGGCGGCCCAGCGAAGGTCGCGCTCAATAGAAAATCGGGAATGCTGGTCGCCGGAATCAGAAAGTGAGCAAAGGATGAAGCTTGGGACGATATTTATGGCGCTGGTCGCCGGCGTGCTGTCTGCGCAGGCCGATGTCCGGTTGCCGGCCGTGCTGGGCGATCACATGGTCCTGCAACAGCAGTGCGAGGTGACCTTGTGGGGCTGGGCCTATGCGGGCGAGTCCGTGCTCATTGAAACCTCGTGGGGTGTGAAGACGCAAACCAGCGCCAACGCCAGCGGCACATGGCGGGTCACCGTCAGGACGCCGGCCGCCCGGCCGCTCAGCCAAGGCCTGCATCGCGAGACCATCAGCTTCACGGTCCCCGGCGAAAATTCCGTACAGCTCAAGGACCTCCTGATCGGGGAGGTCTGGCTCTGCGGCGGCCAGTCGAACATGACGATGATGCTCGGCCCCGATTATCCGGCGGGCAACAATGGCTGGTATGGGGACAAGTTCTGGCCGGAGGAATTGCCTAGGACTGACCGGCCGGCCCTGCGCGTGTTCAACGTCGAGAAAACGGCGCGCGCCGAACCGCAGGATGATTGCAAGGGCGTGCTGCCGGATCATATATTTCTGCCCAAGAATGCGGAGGGGTTGACGGCCGACCTGCGGACCGGGTGGCAAATTTCCTCACGCGACACGGCACCTTTTTTCAGTGCGGTCGCCTATTATTTCGGCGTCAAACTTCAGGAAACATTGAATGTCCCGGTGGGCCTGGTCACGAGCTCGGTCGGCGGCTCACCGATCGAGGCGTGGATGAGCGTGGAGGCGCTCCGCCGTCTGCCCGCCTACGCGCAGGCCACGAACAAGGTGCACCGCAACGGCCCCGCCGCTCTCTACAACGGCATGCTTGCGCCGCTGACACCCATGACGTTGCGCGGCGCGATCTGGTATCAGGGGGAATCAAATGCCGGGGCTTCTACCGCCGATTATGCCGCGCTGCTCACAGCCCTGATCGCCGACTGGCGCGCGCATTTCGGAAAGGAATTGCCCTTCGGTATCGTACAGCTCGCCAACTACGGCGAGCCGTGGCGCGGGACGCGGGCGACCCTCGTGCGCGAGGCGCAAGCCGCCGTTGCCGCGCAAACGCCCGGGGTCGGACTGGCCGTCGCCGTGGATCTGGGCGAAGTCCGGATTCACCCTCCCGACAAACGGAATGTGGCGGACCGGCTAGCGCGCTGGGCGCGGGCGAAAGTTTACGGCGATACAAAACTCGTTTTCCAATCGCCCCTTTATAAATCCTGCGCAGTTTCGGGCGGAAAAATCCGGCTACAGTTCGACACCGGCGGTGCGCGGCTCATGGTGGGCCAGCTGGATGACCTGCACACCGTCCGCGAAGCGTCCGGGCAGAAACTGCAAGGCTTCGAACTCGCGGGGGGCGATGGGAAGTTCGTCACGGCGGACGCAGTCCTTGAGGGCGACCAGGTGGTGCTCTCAGCGGCCGAAGTTCCGAGTCCGACCATGGCCCGCTACGCCTGGGCCACCAACCCGCAGGGCTGCAATCTGTACAATCACGCGGGGCTGCCCGCCGCGCCCTTCCGCACGCATGACAAGTGATCAAACTCACCTGCCTTGCTTCGTGGCAACCCTCCCTCTGTGAACCTCTATCCGACCTCTGCAAGCTTCTGTGGTTCCTGCTACTTGGCGAACTTGGCGGCTCAATGCCTCCAGCCCCGCCACAACCGGCCGCGCGCCGGCGTCACTCCCGCGCGGCGGCGATGAAGGCGCGGATATTTTCCGTGCTGACGTTCGGCGGCATGCCGCCGCCGCAGGAGAGCATCCAGCGCGTCTGTGGTTGCACCTCGCTGCGCAGCTTGCGCACCGCGGCACGCACGTCGTCGGGCGTGCCGGCGGCGAGCACATCGCGCGGCGGGATGTTGCCCAGCAGCGCGAGCCGGCCGCCGGAAAGCGCCTGCATCTCGGGCAGGGAAAGCTGGATGCCGGGGTTGTAGAAGTTGATGCCGAGGTCGGCGTAGTGCCGCAGGCTCGCGGCGCACGGCGCGTCGTTGTGGAAGAACTTCACGCTGACGTCCGTGGCGTAGAGCTCCTGCAGGTACGGCTTGCCGAATTCGAGGAAGTCCTCCTCGCCGATGAAGCCGACGATGTCGTCGAGCATCATCAGCCCATCGATCGTGGGGATCTTCTCGCGCTGGAGCGCGTGCCACTGCTTGAGGAAGTCGGTGATCAGCCGCAGCAGCCGGTGCATCGGCTCCGGGTCGGTTTTAATCGCCATCAGGAATTCCGTCGTGCCCATCAGGAAGCTGGCGACGTTGAGCGGGCCGCGCGAGACGGAGAAGCGGATCTGGTGGCCGAGGTCCTCCATGCGCGGCCGCGCCCAGAGCAGCCGCCGCAGCATGAATGGCAGCAGGCCGTCGCTGGCGGGATTCGGCAGCTTGAGGTCGGCGACCTGCGCGGGGTCGGTGATGATCTTTTCCGCGTAGGGAAACTCGTTGGCCGGGAACGTGCAGCGCGAGCCGAACGCCGAGGGTTCCGTACACATCCCGAACTCCGACCAGAAGCCGGGCAGGAACGTCGCATCCGGAAAGGTCTCGATCGCCTTGCGGTTGGCCTCAAACCACAGCGTCTCGCTGGCCAGGTAGTCGGCGATCTCCAGGCCGGCCCAGGCCGGCAGCCACGGGCTGTCGATGATGAAGCCCACCGGTAATTGCGGCAGCTTGTCGCCGCGGACCACCGCGAGCAGTTCGTTCCATTGTTGCTGGGTCATCGCTCACCTCGTCGGTATTGTTTCCCGCCACAGACACACGCGGCGGATTGTCCAAGGTTTGGGAAAAGATGCCAGCGTTTTTTCCAAGATTTGGATATTTCTGCCGGCGGCGGCGGGGCCTCCTTTTGCGCGCTTTTGTTCCCGCCGGGCTCCGGCTAGGATGCGGGCCATGCAAACAAACAAACAGAATTTTGGCAGATGGTTCGGGCTGGCGCTCGCGCTGCTGCTGGCGCCGGGCGGGTGGGCGGCGGAGCCCGGGCAGGCCGAGTTCAAGGGCTGCTATGCGAAGTGGAGCGCCACCGGGCTGGTCATCGGCAACGCGCACATCGAGCGCACGTGGAAAATTTCCGAGGGCCTGTTGCTGGCGACCTCGTTCCGCGACAAGGACGCGAACTGCGAATGGCTCGCCAAGCCCGCGGCGCGCCCCGCGCCCAGCCCCGGCGAAAATGTGCCCAAGGAAACCCGGCCCGTCACCATCGCCGCGCAAACCGGGCGCGCCAACCCGGTCGCCGAGGAAGCGCTGACCATCACCGTGACCGCGCCCGGCCGCGCCAGCTTCGCCCACCAGCTCCAAATATTTCCGGCCGCGCACGGCATCGGCATCAGCTTCACCGCGAGCGGCGAACCCGGCCACGCCGCCGCTCCTGCCAAGAAGGCCAGCAACGCGACGGCCTCGGGCATCGAGGGCGCGGGCGATGACAAAACCGCGCCGGACTCCGGCGATGCGCTGGAACTCTTCGCCCTCGCGCCGCAGCACCTGCGCTTCGTGCAGGCGACGCTGATGGACCAGACCGACAACCACAACGAGCTGGCCTTCGAGACCGAGTGGCTGCTGATGCCGAACGAGGCGCCGCTGAAGCTGGCGGGCAACATCTTCGCGGTCGAGGATCCGCTGACCGGCGCGGGGCTGGTCTTCCTCAAGCAGGCGCCGCTGCCGCACGCGCGGCCGGTCAAGAGCGGCCCCGACGCGGTCGTCACGCCGTCGAAGCGCGAGGTGCGCTTCGCGGGGCAGGGCTATCCGTTCGTCGTGCTCGCCTACACCGGCGGCGAACCGGGCCGCATCGCGGCGCTGCAAAGCTGGCAGCGGCAGCTGCGCCGCTTCGAGCCGGCCCGCGACGGGCTGTTTCTGTCCAACACGTGGGGCGACCGCTCGCGCGACGCGCGCATCAACGAGGAGTTCATCCTCAAGGAAGTGGCCGCCGGCGCCAAGCTCGGCGTGGACATCGTGCAGGTGGACGATGGCTGGCAGAAGGGCCGCACGGCGAACTCCGCCGCCGCGCGCGGCAAGGGCGTCTGGGACGGTTATTGGGCCGCCGACCCGCATTTCTGGCAGCCCGATCCGCAGCGCTTCCCACGCGGGCTCGCGCCGGTCGTCCAGGCGGCGCGCGCGCAGGGCATGAAGTTCGGCCTGTGGTTTGGGCCGGATTCCAGCAACGGCATGGCCAACTGGGAACGCGACGCCGGCCGCCTGCTGGAGCTACACCAGAAGGATGGCATCGATTATTTCAAGATCGACTCCGTCAAGGCCACGGTGCCGGCGACGGAACAAAATCTGCGCCGCTTTTTCGATCGCGTGCTGGAGCAGTCCGGCGGCAAGGTCGTGTTCGATCTCGATGTGACCGCAGAAATCCGTCCGGGCTATTTCGGCCTGCCGCACGTCGGCCCGCTGTTCGTCGAGAACCGCTACACCGACTTCCACCGCTACTGGCCGCACCAGACGCTGCGCAACCTGTGGAAGCTGGCGCACTATGTGGATCCGCTGCGCCTGCGCATGGAGCTGCTCAACAACCGGCGCAACGACGCCAAATATGCCGACGATCCGCTCGCGCCCGCGCGCTACCGCGCCGATACGCTCTTCGCCATCACCATGTTCGCCAACCCGCTCGGCTGGTTCGAGGTCTCGAACCTGCCGGAGGACTACGTGGCCGAACTCGCGCCGCTCGTCGCGGTGTGGAAGCGCGAACGCGCGCAGCTGCTGGGCGGCACGCTGCTGCCGATCGGCGCCGCGCCGGACGGCGTCGCGTGGACCGGCTTCGCCTCGGTCGCCGCCGACCGGCGCGGCGGCTACCTGCTGCTCTTCCGCGAGAACAACGCGCGCGCCGACTGGCGGACCGAGCTGCCGCTCTTCGCGGCCGGAAAATACCGTCTCACCCCGCTCGCCGGCGAAGGCGCCGCCGAATTGCAGGGCCATGTCCTCACCGCCCAGATCCCCGCGCCGCTGCGCCACCTCTGGCTCCGTGTCGAGCGCACCGGCGATTGACGCGCCAAAATATTCAAGCCCCGGATAAAGCGCCGAACAGGGACACAATGTGTGCGGGCACACGTGGGCTCTGTGGCCTGTTGCCTCTGTAGCGGCGACCTGTGGTCGCCGACGGCGGCCACAGGCCGCCGCTCCAGCAGAAGGCCCCACCTCAAGTACGGCTTTGTAACCAGCTCCTGCCGGGACTTGGCAGCTATTGCTGCTCCGCCATCGGCAGGGCGGCGAGAAAGGCCTGCGGATCTTCCGGCGAGATCATGACCTTGTAGGCGTCGGTGGTGACCAGAACGGCGTCCTGCTGGCGGGCGCTGGTGAGGTAGGCGCGAAAGACGCCGTGGGTTTTGTTCCAGTAGAGGCCGGTGCCAGCGAAGACGCCGCCGTTGCCAAAGAGCCGGAGGGTGAACGGCCAGCGCCCGGAAAGCGGCAGGGCGCCCGTGATCGGCCCGAAGGATTTCTGGCCGACCCGCAGCAGCACCGTGAGCTGGCCGCCGGTGGTGTCGTAGGCGACGGGGGTGAGCAGATAGCAGATGAGCGCGACCAGGCCTACGAACAGGCCGGCGAGCGGCAGATATTTATCGAGCAGGCCGCCGGCGACGAAGGCGAGCGCCAGCGCCAGCACGCCCGTCGTCACGACCTTGATGGCGCGGCTCATCTGGGCAGCTTTGAAGATCATGTTGGCTCCCGAATGTTGCGCCGGATTCTCGCGCTTCCCGCGGCAGGGTCAAGATGAAAGGGGTCGTCCCCCGTGGACCGCCGGACGTGTTCCATGATTGCCTTGGCGGGTCGTGCTCCCTACAGTCCGACGCATGAAAATCATTCTGCCTCCAACCTTGGCGGTTGCCTTGCTGGCGGCGCTGACCTTGGGCGCGGGCCTGGCGACAGCGGAAGGCAGGGATGTGGATTCGGCCGTGGCCGCCACCAAGGCCCTCGCCGCCGCCCGGCCGGGCGACGAGATCCGCCTCGCCGATGGCCTTTATAAGGATTTCCGCCTGACCATCGAAGCCAACGGAACTCCTGAAAAACCTGTGACGTTCCGCGCGGCGCACCCGGGCAAGGCCATACTGACGGGCGGCTCGACCGTGCTGATCCGCGGCCGCGACGTCGTGGTTGCGGACCTGGTGTTCGACCAGGCGTGGGGCCGCGAGCCGGTCATCGCCCTCCGTGGCGCGGAGCGGTGCCGGCTGACCGGCTGTGCGTTCATCGAGTGCGGCAACCCGCACAGCACCTTCGGGCGGATCGTGGAGCTGAGCGGTGGCGCACGCAGCAACCGGGTGGACCACTGCTATATGCAGGGCAATCTCTCGGTGGGCATGGGCGTGAAGGTGGGCGCGCCGGGCAACCTCGGCAACACGGACAATGTTTTCGACCATGATTATTTTCGCGACATGGTTCACCGCTCAAACAACGGCCAGGAGAATGTGCAGCTCGGACAGGGACCGGCCGGTGAGACAGCGGTTCGGGCGCTCGTCGAGTGCTGCCTGTTTGAGCGCGCGAACGGCGATCCGGAGGCGATCTCGAACAAGACGTCGTTCAATCGTATTCGCTACAACACGTTTCGGGACTGCGACTATGCGGAGCTGACGCTGCGCGGCGGAACGCACACGCGGGCGGAGGGCAATTTCTTCTTCCGCTGCAAGGGCGGTGTCCGCGTGTACGGTCAGGAGCATCAGGTGGTGAACAACTATATCGAGGGCTGCCAGCGGGGCATCTGCCTGCCGCACGGCGACAGCATCCATGAGGCGGCGACCCATTGCCTGGTGGCGTTCAACACCATCGTGGATTGTAAGAAGGTGGGGCTCAGCCTGGAGGCCGCCGGCGGCGCGGAACCGGCCGACGCGACGCTCCTGCCGCGCGAGAACCGCTGTGCCAACAATCTTGTCGTGGGCCACTCCGGCACGCTGGCCGAGTCCGCACATGCGAGCAACGCGTGGGAACAGAACATCGTCTGGCCGCGCGAGAAAGCCGTGGCGGGCCTGAAGCACGCGGGCATCGTCGAGAAGGATCCCGGCCTCGTGCAGGGCGGCGGCACATGGCGGTTGCCGGTCTCCGGCAGCGCCGCCAGCGGGGCCGCCAAGCCGCTCGCCGCCATGCCGCTTGCCGACGACATCGACGGGCAACCACGGTCGGGCACACCGGACATCGGCTGCGATCAGGCGAGCGCCGCACCGGTCCTGCGCCGTCCGTTGGAACCGCGCGATGTCGGCCCGATGTGGCTCGGCGGCGACCCCTCTTCCCTCCGGCGCATCGCCAATCCGCAGCCCATCCCCATGCCGGAAAACCCCGCCAACAAGAAGCACTGACCGCGCCGGAACCCGCGGCTCACGTGTCGTATTTCGACTGCATGAACTCGATGGCGGGCGTCAGGATGCGCCGCCAGGCCTCCAGCACGTTCTCGTCACAAGCGGGATCATGCGTCTTGACGGCCTGCAGCACGCTATCCAGCCAGTGCCGGTAGAGGTGCGGCTCGATGCCGAGGCGGCTGCGGCTGTGCATGACGGCGAACTTCGCCAGCAGATGCTCCGGCTTGCGGTGGAAATAGTACGAGGCGGCGAGCGTGACCGACAAGCGGAGCATCTCCATGGGCTTGGACGGATTGGATTGCGCGAACTTCGCTGCAATCTCCGGGTGGCCCAAGAACTGCCCGTACATCGTTTCTGCAAACGGGTTCTCGCCCACGGCGGTACCAAACACGCGCCAATAACTCATATTAAAGATTTCTTCGTAATCCATGGCGTTGCCACTTTCACGCGCCGCGACCCTGCTTCAACAGCCTCAAGCTATCGGGGCCGCTTTGCAAGGGTAGGCCTCTTTAGCCTCAATGCAAGGCCGCTTGCGCCGGTCTCGCTGTGGCGGTCGAGGGCGGCACCCTGCCCTCTTTCCCAAGGCCCGGAAGCGACCGCCGGACCCTTTTCCCGCCCGTCCGGGCCGGAGGCGCCCTTGGAAAAACTGGCGTAGCGGCGGGGCGGATGCTAAAACGCCTGCCCTATGAAGTGCCTGTTCCTGCTGCCGGTCCTGCTGGGCGCGCTCGCCGCGTCCGCCGCCACCCCTTCCCTGCCCGCGCTGATCCGCGAGTACGAGGCCGACGAAGGCAGCGTCGGAACTTTCTACAACGTACCGTGGTCGGCGAGCCGCTTCGAGCACCGGGAAAAGCTCAACACCGGCTGGCTCGCGCGGCTGGAGCAGCTGGACTTCGCGGCGCTCGCGCCGGCGGACCAGGTGGATTACACCCTGCTGCGCCTCGCGTGCCAGACGGAGCTGGCGCATATTGCGCGCGACCGGCAGCGTCTGGTGGAAATGAAACACCTGCTCGCCTTTCATGGCACCATCGAGAAGCTTGAGCTCGCGCGCTGGCGCGAGGGCCGGCTGGACGGCGCGGCGGCGGCGACAGCCGTCAGCGACCTGGCCAAGCAGGTCAAGCAGCTGCGCGAGCGCGTCGAAAAGGGCAAGGGCGACGCGAAGGACAAAAAGGACGAGAAGAAACCCGACGCAAAGAAGACCGAGGAGGTCGTGCCGCTCAAGGTCGCGCCCGCGCTGGCGCTGCGCGCCGCCGGCGCCGTCGGCCAACTGCGCGAGACGCTCAAGGGCTGGTTCAAATATTACGACGGTTTCAAGCCCGAGGCTTCGTGGTGGCTGAAGAAGCCGTGCGAGGACGCGGACAAGGAGCTGGAGGATTACGCCAAGCTGCTCAAGGAGGAGATCGCCGGGCAGAAGGGCAAGGACGAGGACCCGCTCGTCGGCGAAAGCATCGGCGCGGCGGCGCTCGCCGAGGAAATCCGCTGCGAATTTTTGCCGTACTCCGCGGCCGAGCTGATCGCGATCGGCGAGCGCGAGTTTGCCTGGTGCGAGGCGGAGATGAAAAAGGCCGCCCGCAAGATGGGCTGTGGCGACGACTGGAAGGCAGCGCTCGCGCGGGTGAAGACCAACAGCGTGCCGCCCGGCGCGCAGGACGAGCTCGTCGCGCAATATGGCCGCGACGCGACCGCGTTCGTCGCGCAGCACAAGTTCGTCACCGTGCCGCCGCTGTGCTCGGAGACGTGGCGCGTGACGATGATGTCGCCGGAGACGCTCAAGAACATTCCCTACGCGGCCTATAACAACCAGCACATGCTGGTGGCCTACGCCAACCAGGTGATGAAGCAGGAGGACAAGCTGATGGTGATGCGGGGCAACAACCGCGCCTTCACACGCCTGACCGTGCCGCACGAGCTGATCCCCGGCCATCACCTGCAACTGTTCGTCGCCGCGCGCAGCAACCAGCACCGGCGCCTGTTCGGCACGCCGTTCTACATCGAGGGCTGGGCGCTCTACTGCGAGCTGCGCCTCTGGGAGCTCGGCTGGGCGCGCACGCCGGAGGATAAACTGGGCATGCTGTTCTGGCGGATGCACCGGGCGGAACGCATCGTCCTCTCCCTCAAATATCATCTGGGCCAGATGACGCCCGACGAGATGGTGAACTTCATGGTCGAGCGCGCCGGCCACGAGAAGTTCGGCGCGACCAGCGAGGTCCGGCGCTTCATCGGCGCGCCGCCGCTCTACCAGGCCGGCTACATGATCGGCGGGCTGCAGCTGCTCGCGCTGCATGACGAAATGACCGGCCGCGGCAAGCTCGCCGAGCAGCCGTTCAACGACGCCGTGCTGCAGGAGAACACCATGCCGATCGAGCTGCTCCGCGCCACGCTCAAAAAACTCCCCTTGGCGCGCGACGCGCAGCCGGGCTGGAAATTCGCGGGAGAAAAGCCCGCTGGTGACAAAGCAAAATGAAAACCGAAAAGGTGATAGCCGCAAAAGAACGCAAAGATCACAGCGGCTTTCTTTGTGCTCCTTGTGTTCTTTCGTGGCTGTTCCGCTGTTCTCCTGCATGGCGGTGCGCAGTGAAATTCTTTTGTGAAATAAATGGCGGCCGGGTTCGTTTTCAACAGCATCAACAACAAGAAAGGCTGGCAACATGAAGCGCAGGGAATTCATCATGACGGCGGGGCTGGCGGCGTTGGCGGGCACGGCGGGACGCGGCGCGCGCGCGGCCGAAGCGGGTGGCGCACAGCAGTTGCTCCAGTTGCGCACCCTCTCGTTTGCCAACGAGGCGAAACTCCAAATCTTCGCCGACTTCCTCGCCCAGAGCATGGTCCCAGGGTTGAACCGCGCGGGCGTCACGCCCGTCGGCGCGTTCCGCGTCCTGAAGGCCGATAATCCCAAGCTCGAAGCCGATGAGCTCATCATCCGCGTCCTGCTTCAGTTCCCGGACGCCGCCAGCATGCTGACGATCGCGAAACGGCTCGCCGCCGATGCGACCTTTGCCGCAGCCCAGCAGGCGGTGCTCGGTACCCCGATGAAGGATCCGGTCTATCAGCGCATCGAGACACAGCTCATGCTCGCCTTCACGCAGTGCCCGAAGATCGAGACGCCGACCAACGCCGCCGACCGGGTCTTCCAGCTCCGCATCTACGAAAGCCACAACTGCGAGCGCGCCGCACGCAAGGTGCAGATGTTCAACGAGGGCGGCGAGATCGCGCTCTTCCGCCGGCTCGGCATGCACCCGGTGTTCTTCGGCTCCTCCGTCGCCGGCACCAAGCTGCCGAACCTGCACTACATGCTCGGCTTCGAAAGCCCTGCCGCACTCGACGCCGGCTGGAAGAAATTCCGCGCCGATCCCGAGTGGGCCAAGCTCAGCAAGGACCCGCAGTACAAGGACACCGTCTCGAACATCACCAACCTGATCCTGCGGCCGCTGCCCGGCTCGCAGGTCTAGGCGAACATCGAACGTCCAACACTCCACACCGAATATCGAAGGATGCTGTCGTTGCACACAACCTCTCTCCGGGCCTCGCTGTTCGGTGCTCACGTTTCACCGGTTTCCAAGCTTTGGAAAAACCACCGGTTTCCTTTTCCAATGCTTGGAAAACCGACCTCACGGGTTGGCTGGAAATGTCTTCTGTGGGCGGGGTGGCGGAGGGCGGTTGCAGGCGGCGGTCACAGACCGCCGCTACAGCGGCGGTTTGCATGGCGGCTCGCCCTCCCGCTCTGGCTGTTGCTGGCCGGCGCGTTTGCTGCGCGCGCGGAGGCGCCGGATTTCCCCGCGACGATGCTGGCGGGGCGGGCGAAGGTGCTGGCGCTGCAAAACGCCAGTCCGGCCCCGGGCCTGCGCGACGAGGTCAAGGCGCGCCAGCCCGATCAGCTCGCGACATTCGAGGCGTGCGCCGGCGTGCCCTGGCTGGAGTGGGCGACGGCCACGAACGATGCGACGGCGCGGAAAGCCGTGCAGGGATTGGCGCAGAAGTATCTGCCGACCTCGATGGTGCAGAGGCAGGAACCGCTGCCGCAGTTCGCGGCGCTCTATGAGCAGGCGCGCGCGGCGCAGGTTGGCAAGCTGCCGCGTATCGCATTCGTCCGGCGTCGTTCGCACGGGCTGCGCGGCACGAATGCGACGATGTTTTCGCACCGCACCGACCGCGGCTCGGCGTTGATGGTCTTCGACCCCGCGCACCCCCAGCAGCCGCCGCAGGTCATCTTCGAGACCACGGATGGGTTTATCTGGGACCTGAGCCCCTCTTGGGACGGCACGAAGCTGCTGATGAGCTACAAGGAAGCGAACGACCAGCCTTTTCACGTCTGGGAAATCAACGCCGATGGCACCGGGCTGCGGCAGGTCACCAAGGGGCCGTACCATGATTTCAATCCGGTTTATTATCCCGACGGCCGCATCGTCTTCTGCTCGTCGCGCGTCGAGAGCTATTCGCTGTGCCAGGATTTTCTCGCGGCGGCGCTGCACATCTGCGACGCCGATGGCGGCAACCTGCGGCGGATCGATTTCACCACGCTCTGCACCTGCACGCCCGCCGTGCTGCCGGATGGCACAATCCTCTGCTCGCGCTGGGAATATAACGACAAGAACATCTTCTCCTGGCAGGGCCTCTGGACGATCCATCCCGACGGCCGCAACCTGAAGCTCTACTATGGCAACACGCTCACCATCCCGAACTCGCGCTACGGCGGGCGGCCCGTGCCGGGCACCGACCAGGTGCTGATCACGATGGCGGGCCACCATCTGCCGCCGATCAGCGACATCGCACTCGTGGACCGTAGCGCCGGGCTCGAGGAGCTCGCGGGCCTCCGCAAGGTGACGTTCGAGACGCCGCTGCAGCCCACCAAGGGCCGGACGTGGCGCGACACGAACTGGGGACCGGGCGATATCTTCTACGCGCAGGCCGCCACCGACCCGTGGCCGCTGGCCGACGGTCTGTTCCTCGCCGCCATTGGCAATGACGCGCGGCCCGCGGCGGGCTTCCGCATCTGCCTCTGCCGCTACGACGGCACGCGCTTCCCCGTGTGGGCGCGCGAGGGCGAAAGCTTCTTCGCGCCGGTGGCGCTCGCGCCGCGCGAACTGCCGCGCGTTGTCATCGGCGGGCAATGCCCCGTCGAACCGGGCATGGGCACGTTCTTTGTGCAGGATGTCTACCAGGGCCTGCTCCAGCAGGGCGTGGCGCGCGGCGCGGTCAAGGCGCTGCGCGTGCTGCGGCAGACGCCGAAGAAATGGAACACCGAGGGCCCGCGCTTCCACGATCACTATCCGCTCATCGGCTACGGCAGCTATTATGTGAAGGAAATCCTCGGCGAGGCCCCCGTGGACGCAAACGGTTCGGCCTATTTCACCGCGCCCTCGAACTGCGAACTCTATTTCATCGCGCTCGACGCGCGCGGCAAGGAAATCCAGCGCATGGGTTCGGTGACGCAGGTCACGGCCGGCGAGAAGGTCTCGTGCGTCGGCTGCCACGAGGACCGGCTCCAGGCGCCGCCGGTCTCGACCAAGAGCGCCGCGCGGCTCGCGCGCGGACCGGACGCGCTTGTTCCGCCGCCCTGGGGAGCGGGGCCGGTGGACTACGTCCGGCAGGTCCAGCCGGTGTGGGACCGCCACTGTGTCGCCTGCCACTCCGGCCGCGCGCCCAAGGCCGACCTTGATCTGTCCGGCGACAAGACGCGCTTCTTCAACATGTCCTTCGACCACTTGATGGCACGCCGGATGGTGGACTATTATTTCATCAATCCCGGTCCGACCGGCGTGTTCCCCGCCATGGGCAGCGGTTCGTGGATCAGCCGGCTGACCACGCTGGTCGAGACCAATCACCATGAAGTGAAGCTCACCGATGTCGAGCGCCGGGGCGTGTTCGCGTGGATCGACGCCAATGCGCCGTACTACGGCACGTGGGACATGAGCCGCCCCCACACGCAGGGCGGCCGCGACCCGTGGCACTTCGTGGCCAACAACCAGCGCGTGCCCCCGCAGCCGGAACCGTGGTTCGCCGAGTTCGGGGCGGTGTTCGCCGCGCAGTGCGCCTCGTGCCATGGTGAATTTGGCGCCGGCACACGCCGCGCGCGCCACGGCCTCTATCCGCACAACCGCTGGCTCAACCTGACGCGGCCGGAATTCAGCCGTGTGCTCAACGCGCACCTCGCGCGCGAAGCCGGCGGCCTCGGCCTTGCAACGGCCGACGAGGGACGCAAGCCGCCGCTGTTCCGCGACACCCATGACCCGGTCTATCAGGCCTTGCTCCAGGCGCTGGAAAAAGGCAAAGCCGCGCTGCAGGCCCGTCCGCGCATGGACATGCCCGGCGGCGTCGCCATTCCACAGGAGCGCAATTTCGGGAAAGTTTTCTGAATAACGGGAGGAGCGAAACGATGAACATGAAACTCTTTGCAGGGACGCTGGGCACAGCGGTTGTGCTGGCGCTGACGGCACAGGCCGAACCATCGCGTGCATTGGTGGCGGGCACGGGTGCCTCGGCGCTGGTCGATGCCAGGGCGGCGGGCGCGGAGGCGGCGAAACTGGCGAAGACCGCGCTGGGCGGCGAGTCGCCGAAGCTGATCGTGGTCTTCGCGGCACGGAAGCAACTG
Source organism: uncultured Lentisphaerota bacterium (assembly GCA_903912445.1). Taxonomy (GTDB): domain Bacteria; phylum Verrucomicrobiota; class Kiritimatiellia; order CAIQIC01; family CAIQIC01; genus DP16D-bin41. Next base: position 61,547 of record CAIWHP010000042.1, on the reverse strand, counting down.
ACACCGGAACTGGTCAGCGGCGTGGCGGAAGTATTCGAGAAGGCGCTGATCTCCGGCTGCGAAGGCTATGCGCCGCTCACGGCGGCGGGTAATTTTGCGGACCAGGGCCACGAGATCAAAAGCGGTGTGACCGTGCTGGCGCTTGGCGGCAAGGCCGACATGAAGCTGGTCGCGGATGTCGTACGCAAGGAAGACGGCAAGGATGGCTTCGCAGCGTGCGGCCGGCGTATCGGCGAACAACTGAAAGCGGCCGTGGATGCCGCCAGCGGCAGCAAGCTGATCTTCACCTTCGGCAACCAGCATGTGGGCTCCAACCAGCCGTATGTGGAGGCCCTGCTCAAGACGCTGGGCGGCAATGTGCCTGTGGTCGGCGCGGCGGCGGGTGGCGGCAGCGCCAAGGAGATCGTCAAGGGTGAGGTGGTGACCGGCGCCAATGTGGCCGTGTTGATCACCGGGGGCTTCAAGCTTGGCGTCGGCCTGAGCGGCGGCAACGGTGACCTCGTGGCCAAGGCCGGGGAATCGCTGACGAAGGCCGTCAAGGCCCAGCCCGGCAAGCCGGCGCTGGTGCTCGTCTTCGATTGCGGCGGCCGGCGCGGCGAATTGTTCAAACAGAAGAAACTCGCCGACGAGTTCGCACAGATGCTGGCCATTGCGCCGGAGGTTCCGCTGTTTGGCTTTTATGGCGGCGGCGAAATTGGAACCGCCGCCCTGGCCGATCCGGCCAAGGGTGTCGGCTTTTCCGTGGCCAGCGCAGCGTTGTTTGTGGAATAAAATTCAACCAGGAAATCAACATGCAGAACTTCACGTATAAAAACCCGACGGAGATCCTCTTCGGCAAAGGCATGATCGCGGAGCTGTCCTCGCGCGTGCCGACCAAGACACCCGTGCTGCTGCTCTACGGCGGCGGCTCGATCATGCGCAACGGCGTCTACGCGCAGGTCCAAACCGCACTCAAGCAACATCGTGTCGTCGAGTTCGGCGGCATCGAGGCGAATCCGCTGCTGGAGACCTGTCTCAAGGCGGTCGCGCTGGTGAAGAAGGAGAAGGTCAAATTCATCCTCGCGGTCGGCGGCGGCTCGGTGCTGGACGCGGCGAAGTTCATCGCTGCGGCGGCGGTGTTCAAGGGCCGCGATCCGTGGTCCATCTTGGAGACGCACGGCGCGAACGTCGCTGCCGCGCTGCCGGTGGGCACGGTGCTGACGCTGCCCGCGACGGGCTCGGAGGCCAACGGCAACTCCGTCATCTCGCGCGCGGCGACGCAGGAGAAGCTGCATTTCACCTCGGCGCTGGTCTTTCCGGCGTTCTCGGTGCTCGATCCGACCTCGACGTTCTCGCTGCCCAGGAAATTTGTGCGTAACGGCATCGTCGATGCCTTCGCCCACACGATGGAGCAATACCTGACCTTCCCGGCGGCCGCGCCGTTGCAGGACCGCCTCGCCGAGTCGGTGCTGCAGACACTGGTCGAGGTCGCGCCGGTGACGCTGGGCAAGCCGCGCAACTACGAGGCGCGCGCCAGCTTCATGTGGAGCGCCACGCTCGCGCTGAACACGCTGCTCGGCTGCGGCGTGCCACAGGACTGGGCCACGCACATGATCGGCCACGAGCTGACGGCGTTCTACGGCCCCGACCACGCCGAGACGCTCGCCATCGTCATGCCCGGCGTCTGGAAGTACAAGCTGGCCGCCAAGCGTGCCAAGCTGGAGCAGTACGGCCGGCGGGTCTGGGGCGTGAAGACCGCCGAAGCCGCCATCGCCCGGACCGAGCAATTCTTCCTCGATATCGGCATGCCGACACGCCTGAGCGCTTACTCCATCGACGCCGCTGAAGCCGCCGAAAAAGTGGGCGCGCGGTTTGCCGCGCGCGGCGACGCCTTTGGCGAGCATGGCGACATCGACGCGGCGGCCGCCGCCGCGATCCTGCGCCTGCGCGCCTGAGCCCCCACGCTGCAGTTCGGGCTCACGCTGAGTCGTGGTGTGATCTGCGGCTGTTGTTCTGCGGGAACCTGACATCAACGGGGCGTTGGCGCCGCCGCCGGATCATCCACCAGCCGGCCAAAGCCGAGGATCGGCGTGCGGGTCGGGCGGCGGATGGGCGTCTGACCTTCGCCCCACCACGTGCCCTCCCAGTAACCGCTGGGCCGGTCGTGGTCGTCGAGCAGCAGGCGGACGGTCCCGTAACCCAGCCCGTTGCGCGCGGTCTGGCCGGCGTGCGGCGGATAGGTTTCCGGCGGGAAATGCTTCACGGAAGAACTGTCCAGCGCCGGCACGCTCACATAGCGGAACTTTTTCCCGTCCACCGTTGCTTCGTGCGGACCGGTCGGTGGCTGCGCCACCAGCAGGACATGGCTGGCACTCTTGACCTGGTGCTCCTTGTTGGTCCTGGGCAGGGACGACCACGCGATGACATCGCCGGGCCGCAGCTCGCGCCACGTGGCGATGTGCTGCCAGCCCACCGCCGTGCGGTTGGTCTCCAGGCCCTGCAAGAACAGGGCGTAGGTGATGGAGCACACATGTTTGTATTTCTGCTCGCCGGCCAGCACGCTGGCATAGGCGCGCGGCGCGACGCGGTGGATCATGAAGCTGGCGAAACCGGAGCAATCGTTGCTGGAAATCCAGTCGCCCTGCGGATCGCAGCGCACCTGCGCGCTGGCCGGGACGTTGAGATGGCGGTAGCAGACGGCCGTGGCGCGCGCAAAGATGTTGCTGCCCTCCGCCATCATCCGCTCGCCCGCCGCCGCGCCCGCGGCCTGCGCCGCCAGCAGGGCCACGACCAGCCCTTGTACCCATCGGTTCATCGCGCCATCCTATCCCCCCGGGACTGTCGACTCAATCCCACCCCCTCCAGTAGAGCACCTGACCAATGGTTGCCGACCACCGACTAATGACCACTGACAACTGACGCGCGCTTCGCGCTCTGCGGCTTTTTCCTTGTGCGCCGCCGCCCGCACCGCTAGGTTTTCCGCGATTCAATCGAGAGGAACGCGCATATGAACGGACAAGGCTTTGCAAACCGGTTTCTGACGCCGGCGGAATCCGCGGCGATCGTGCAGCAGGCGGCGGCCAGCTGGCAGCTCGACGGCAAGCGCGTGCTCGCGCTGATCCCCGACCACACGCGCTCGTGCCCGCTCGACCGGCTCTACCGCCAGGTCTATGACGCCGTCGCGCCGCGGGCCCAGTGCCTCGACGTGCTCGTCGCCCTCGGCACGCACCCGGCGATGAGCATGGAGGCGATCTGCCACCGCGTCGGCATCACCGCCGCGGAGCACGCGACCAAGTTCTCGAAGACGCGCTTCTTCAACCACGACTGGAACAATCCTGCCGCGCTGATGGAGGTCGGACGGCTGCGCCACGCGGACATCCGCGAGCTGACCGGCGGCCTGTTCGAGATGGAGGTCGGTGTCTCGGTCAACCGCATGATCAAGGACTACGACCTGCTGCTGATCCTCGGCCCGGTCTTCCCGCACGAGGTCGTCGGCTTCTCCGGCGGCAACAAGTACATCTTCCCCGGCATCGCGGGCGAGGAGATCCTGAACTTCTTCCACTGGCTCGGCGCCGTCATCAGCAACCCGCGCATCATCGGCAACAAGTGGACGCCGGTGCGCAAGGTGGTGGACCGCGCGGCGACGCTGCTGAAGATCGAGCGGCGCGCGTTCTGCATGGTCGTGCGCGGCCACGGCGACCTCGCGGGCCTCTACGCCGGGACGCCGGAGGAGGCCTGGAGCGCGGCCGCCGACCTCTCGCGCCAGATCCACGTGGAGTTCAAGGACCAGCCATTCCACACCGTCCTCTCCTGCGCGCCGCAGATGTACGACGAGCTGTGGGTCGGCGCCAAGTGCATGTACAAGCTCGAGCCCGTCGTCGCCGACGGCGGCAAGCTGATCATTTACGCCCCGCACATCCACGAGATCGCCGTCGCGCACGACAAGACCATCCGCGCCGTCGGCTACCACACGCGCGACTACTTCCTCAAGCAGTGGGACCAGTTCAAGCATCACCCGTGGGGCGTGCTGGCGCATTCGACGCACGTCAAGGGCATCGGCACCTACGAGAACGGCATCGAGAAGGCGCGCATCGAGGTCATCCTCGCCACCGGCATTCCGGAGGCCACCTGCCGCCAGATCAACCTCGGCTACATGGACCCGGCGACGATCAACCCCGCCGACTACGCCAACCGCGAGGCCGAAGGCATCCTCCACGTGCCCAAGGCGGGCGAGGTCCTCTACCGCCTGAAGAACGCCCCGCCCGCCCTCGGCGGCGACGACAAGCCCTGAGCACGCCGTAGGGCTGTCTGGCTTGGCTACCACGGGATAAAAACCTGTGGGGGCAGGTGTCTGGAACACGAGATGCCTGCCGCCACAATCCGCACACTGCTACGGCCCACACGCGGCACCATGCTCCGTGCGGACGCGACCATTTCTGGTTACAACGGCGTGGGCGACACGGGTAGATTCTTCCAGAGCTTCAGGTTGGGGATACGAGTAAAGTGTCGATCGTTGCTGACCAGTGCCGCGCCGTGCTGCAAAGCGCAGGCCGCAATCAGCAGATCGGTCAGCGGCAGGACTTCACCTTTACGGTCGAGCGACCAACCCAGGTCCAGAGCGCGGCGCCAGACGGCGGGACTCAAAGGGAGTGCCGGAACCAAGTCGAAGAAAGCCTCCATCTCGGCGCGGAAAGCGGGCGCGATGATACCGCGCAGCACTTCCAGTCTGACAATTTCGCAGCAGCCCAGTCCGCCGTTGCGCAACAGTTGAGCCAGTGCGGCGCGCGGATCCTGCCGCTGCCGCAGCAGGTCAATGTAGACGGTGGAATCCACCAGGATCATTTACGCCCCGGCCGCTCCCGTTCGCGCAGTGCGACCACATCGTAACGCGGGTCGAGCACATCTTTGAGTTGCTCCGGCGACCACGCCCGCTCCATTACCTGGTTCACGCGCGCCAGACGTTCGACCTCGGCCAGGCTGTAGTCCACCGCGGCGCGGCGCGTCTTGAGCCCCGTCAGGGCCATCACGCTACGTAAACGCTTTTCGTCAATCTCTAGCGTCGTCTTCATACGGTGAACAGTATGGCTACCCTCCCCGTATGTCAATATGGCTTCGTGCCGCGAGCAGCACCGGGCGTTCCCGGCTCACGGTTTCTTTTCCGGCGCCGGCAGCTGCGGGGCGAACTCCAGCTGCGCGGGCAGCGGGGGGAACGCCGCGTGGGGCTCCTGCTGATACCAGAAGGCGACGGACGAAATGTCGTCGTCCAGTTGCAGGTATTTGCCGCCCTGCTGCCAGCCGAGTGCCTGGATGGTCACGCGCACATCTTGCTGGAAACGCACGGGGTCGGCGATGTGCCAGCGGTAGAGCCCGAAGCGCTGGCCGGGCTGATAGATCTGATCGGGCGGCAGCACCTGGGCCAGGCCGCTGTAGGGCGTGGAGAAGGTCTGGTATTTTTTCGTGTCGCGGTTCTCGAAGTTGTAGCTGCCGCAGAAATAATCCTCCGTGCCGGTGCCGCAGATCGTCGGGAATTCCTTGTCGCCGTCGAGGAAGAACTTGATCTCGCCCTCGCCCCACCAGCGGGGGCTGTGGACTTCCCACGCCAGGTAGGTGCCCACGTACTGGCCGCGGCCGGCGACGCCGTCGAGGATGGTGTAGAGGCCCTTCTGCTTGAGCGTGCTCTCGCGGCGGAACTGCGCGTGGAACGTCCCGGCATCGGCGGGCACCTTCGCGAGGGCGTAGTTGATCTGGTAATAGAGCGTCATTTCCTTGTCGGCGAGGTTCTCCAGCGTGATGCGCGCGCGCCGGCGGAACGGCATCGGCCAGTAGCAGTTGAACGCGCTGCCGGGGTTGACGCAGACGGCGGCGGAGTTGATCTGGCAATACTTGCCCCAGCCGCAGGCGAAGAAATCGCCGACAGGACATTCGACCGACGGCAGCGTCTCGCCATCCCAGTAGCAGCGGAGGATCGAGGTGCGCCAGTTGCCGGTGGGCGTCATCCAGATCTGCTGGATGCAGCCGGAGCCGGCGATGTCGGCCAGCGTGAAGACGGTTTTCGCCTTGATGCGCACCGAGGGCGATACCTTCCAGCCGCGGCCGAGGTCGCTCGAAGCGCGCGTACCGGTGCCGGTGGTCGCCATGCCCGCGGCGCCTTTTTCGCCGGTGAAATTCTCCGGGCAGATCGAGCGCGACTGCGCGTCCGACGTGCGGTAAAGGTTGCCGAGGTTGGTGGTCAGCCCATTGAAGGGCGTGGCGCAGCCGGCCAGCAGCGTGGCACAGGCGAGTGCGGGCGGGAGTGACTTCAGCATGGACTTGCTCATTTGGAAGGTTTGTCCGGCGGCTGCGAGGACAGCGCGATCAGCGCCTCCAGCGTGCGCGCCCGCTGCTCCGGCGTCGCCGAGAGGATGTAATGTTTGCCCTGCGGATCAACGTTGAGCACCGTCTTGCCCTTGTCGTCCACCGTCACACGGCATGGCTCACTCACGGTGAAGTAGCCGCGGTCCTGGCGCACCGCGAACAGCACGCTCGTCAGGTCCCACGTCTGGCGGTCATAGGGAAACTTCATGTAGGCCCGGTACGCGTCGGTCACAGGGTGGTGCGCCACATAGCTGAAGTCGCGCTCGATGCTGACGGCCGGGAACTTCATGCTCTCGCCCAGCTCCCACGGCGAAAAATAAACCGGCGTCGGCCAGTCGCTGCAAAGTTTCTGCGAGGCGGGCGTGTCGATGAAGACGTTGTACTCGCGGCCCTTCTTGTCGTTGAAGCGGCCCGCCATCGCCGAGAGCAGCTTGACCTTGCGGATGACCAGCTCGCGGCCGGCGAGCGGCGAAAACTCGTCCGGCGGCGACTCCAGCAGCCGCGCGAAGTTCGAGAAGAACCCGACCTGGATCAGCACCACCGAGCCATCGGGCTGCGCCGCGAGCGTCTTGCGCAGCAGCGCGACGGCCTCCGGCACGGCCGCATCCGGCGCCAGCCGCCGCGGATAAAGCAGCGCGCCGCGCTCGTCGCGCGCCTCGACGACCGCCTGCAGGAACTTGCCCGGCTCCGACGTCTTGCCGTTCTTGACGCGGCCGATCGGAATCCCGCCGCGGCCATAGAACGTGTTGAGCAGATCGGTGAACGCCACGGCGAAGGGGCTGTCCTTGGTCAGCGTCACCGCGAGCAGCTTGCACTCGCCGCGGCTTTCAAGCGAGTGGAGCATCGCCAGCGCCAGCGCATCATCCACATCGTTGCCCACGTCGGTGTCGAAGATCACCCGGAGCGGTTCGGCGCGTACCGTCACGGCAAGGCCGAGCGCGAGGCCCAGCAGCGGCAGGAGGATTTTTTTCATGGCGCGCATCATAGTGCCGCGCCCGCGCCGCGACAAGTTTTCCGGTATCGCCTTGCCTTCTTGTGGGCGGGCGGTTTGCTGACGGGGAAAGCCGCACTACGGGTCGCTCGGAGTTCGACAGAACCATTGATGGCAGAATCATTGGAAGGCGAAGATCAGAGTGCGCCGACTTTGTCGCCAGCAAGCGTATCGCGCACGTCGTGTCAAAATGGCTCTGCCGTCAAATGATTCTGTCGCATCTTCCGCTTCGCGCGGCGCGTCAGAGGCGCAGACGAAACAGACCATGGTCGGTGCCGACAAGACTGGAGCTTTCAGCGCGCGCCGGCGGGCGCGAGCGGGCCGATGTATTTCCGGGCGACGACGACGTGCGCGAACCAGACCGTGCCGGCGTCGGGATTCTGCAGGACGCCCGCCCGCGGCTTGAACTGTGCGTCCCCCTTGAAGACGCTTTCCATGTAGTAGAGCAGCCAGAAGGTGTTGAGCTTCACGGCGTCATCGGTCCGCCAACGGAAGCCCTCGAACGGCTCGCCATCCTCGCGGGCGATGAACCGGTCCTTGAGCCAGCGCCCGCGCGGCGTGCCCGGCGCCCAGCGGCCGGCAAGCCGGCCATCGATCCAGAACGCCTGCTCGCCGTCGTGGCGGTCGGGCGCGGTGTTCGCCTTGACCATGAACTCGACGCATTGCCAGCGTCCGCGCGGCACCGGTTGCGCCGCCGCCGGCGCGAAGTCGTTGCCGTAGCAGCTCGTCCCCTCCGGACCCTGCCAGCTCCGCATCCCGCACCAGTAGGTGTAGAAGTGCCACGCACCCGGCGGATCGAACCGGCCCCCCGCCGACGCCGGCTCGATGCCGGTCTGGAAGCTTTTTGCGCCGTCATGCCGGTGGCCCGCCTCGCCCTGCGGCCAGTTGGGCGAATCCTTCCACGCGCCAAGCTTCACGAAGTGGTGCACGTAGGGATGGTCCTGGCTGAACTTCACATAGAACCGCGCGTACATCTCGTCCACGCCCGGCTTGATCAGCTTCCACAGGTGGCCGCCCGTGTTCTTGCCCTTCGTCGCGGTGATCCGGAGCGACTGCCGGCCCGGACTGCCCGGCGGCACGTCCGCCGCAAACGCCAGCGTCCCGTCCCGCGCGCCCTTCGCCTCCGTCCACTGCTGCGCCAGCGCCGCGATGGAGGTTTCCGCGAATGACTCCGCGAACAGCACGTCCGGGTCCCCGGCGATGCCGGCGTCGCCGGGATAGCGCGCCGCCAAGCCGTCGGCAGAAGCGTGCCGCATCAAGGCGAGCAGGGCGGCGGCAAGCCATGCGGTTTTCATGCGCGCAGCATAGGAGCGGGCCGGCGATGCAGCAAGGCCGGAAAGAGCTTTTCACATTGGCGCGCTGGACGGTTTTTGCTAGTTTCGCCAGCGCTGGCTGGGGCTGCGAAACAAGCCCTGCCGCAAAGGAGTCAGCATGCAAACGAACCTGGGTTGCTCTGGTTGTCCGATGAGCCGCCGGCGCTTTCTCGCAGCCGGCGGCGCGGCGTGCGCCGCGGGCCTGCTGGCCGCGCCACGCACGGCCTGTGCCGTGGAAAGGAAACCGCGCATCCGCATCATCTATGCGCTCCACGCGACCAAGCAGCCGCGCCCGGACTGGCCGAACGTCGGCTTCGATTTCGCCCCGGTGATGGACCGGTTCAACACCGAACTGGCACAGCAATGCTCCGGTTTCGAGTTCGTCCCGACACAGGCGACCGGCCCGGAGGAGGCGCAGAAAATCCTCGAGGCCGACAAGGCGGTCCCTGTGGCCGGCTACGTCGTCATGCAGATGAACTGCTGGAACAAGGTCGTGCAGACGATCGCGACCTCCGGCAAGCCGGTGCTCTACGCCGATTTCCAATTCGCGGGCAGCGGCGGCTTCCTCGTCTACACGGCGGCCTTCCTGCGCGCGCAGTCGGCAAACGTCGGCTTCGTCGCGTCGTCGAAGCTGGCCGACCTGGTTGCGGCGGTGCAGTGCTTCGACGTCGTGAGGCAGGGCGGTACGCCCGCGGCCTTCGTCGCGGCGACCGCGCGGCTGCGCGGCGAGCGCACGCCGCTGGCCGGCGACCTGGGCTGCAAGAGCGACGAGTTCAAGCTGCTTTCGACGGAGGACTGTGTGCGGCGGATGAAGGCCGGGAAGATTCTCGCCATCCGCAACCAGGAGGCCGGCCCGGCCGAGCCGATCCTGGCGATCCCGCAGGAGCGCGTCGCGTTCGCCGAACTCAACGCGGCGTGGGAAGCCGCCGACAAGGATGCCGCGCGCGCCATCGCCGACCGCTGGCAGAAGACCGCCGCCTCGATCGAGGGCGTCAGCCGCGAGACGCTCGAAACCTCCGCGGCGATGTACCTGGGCATGAAGGCCGTCCTGAAGAAGCACGATGCCAACGCCATCACGGTCAACTGCCTCGGCGGTTTCTACGGCGGCCACATCCACGCCTACCCGTGCCTCGGCTTCCATGAGTTGTGCAACGAGGGCCTGATCGGCGCCTGCGAATGCGACGTGCGCTCGACCGCGACCATGGTCGCCATCACCACGCTGACGCAGGGCAGGCCGGGCTACATCTCCGATCCCGTGATGGACAGCGCCAAGCGGCAGATCATCTACGCCCACTGTGTGGCCCCCAACAAGGCGTTCGGCCCGACCGGCCCGACGAACCCGTTCCACATCCTGACGCACTCCGAGGACCGGCAGGGCGCCTCGGTGCGCTCGCTTCTGCCCACCGGCTACCTGACCACGACGCTGGAGATCCAGCCCGCGCGCAAGGAAATCCTGCTGCACCAGGCCAAGGCCGTCGCCAACGACCCCGACGACCGCGCCTGCCGCACGAAGCTCTGTGGCGAACCGCTCGGCGATTTCGAGAAGCTGTTCACCGCGTGGGACCAGTGGGGCTGGCACCGCGTCACCGCCTACGGCGACCTCAAGGCGCCCGTGCAGGCGCTCGCCGACGCGCTCGGCTGGAAGATCGTCCTCGAAACCTGAGGCCCTTCCAACCCGCCGGAAAGTTTTCCAAGCATTGGAAACCCGAACGCCTTATTTTCCAGACCTTGGAAAAATCAGCGCGCGGTTGCCTGGGCCAGCGCCGCCAGCGGTGCGCCGGTCAGGCGCATGCGCCGCCAGTCGCCGTGCATTTCCGCGCCGAGGCTTTGGTAGAAGGCGATGGAGGGCGTGTTCCAGTCGAGCACGGACCACTCGTAGCGGCCGCAGCCGCGTTCGACGGCGATGCGCGCGACGGCGGCGATCAACGCCTTGCCCAGGCCCAGCTTGCGGAACGCCGGGCGCACGAAGAGGTCTTCGAGGTAGAGGCCCGGCTGCGCAAGGAAGGTTGAGTAGTTGTGCAGGAACACCGCAAACCCCGCCGGCTCGCCATCCACGCAACCGATCAGCGCCTCGGCGAACGGACGCGGGTCGAACAGCGTGGCGCGCAGTTTTTCCTCGGTCGCGGTGACCTCGTGCGTCAGGTGCTCGTAGTCGGCCAGCTCGCGGATGAACTGGAGGATCAGCGGCACGTCGGCCGCGGTCGCGGGGCGGATGGCAAGTTTCATGGTCGTTGAATCCCACTCATTTCAGATCCGCGATGCGGGCGGCCTCGTGCAGGGTCTTCATCTCCGCGTCGGTGATGGCGCGGTTGAAGACGGCGAGGCCACCGAACTTGCCGACCGTCGCCGAGCCTTCGCCCAGCGGGTGGCCGACGGCGTAGCGCGCGCCGACGGTGAAATCGGAGCCGCCCATCGGCTTGGTTTTGGCATGGAGCGCCGGATCGAAACGGAAGATGCCGCGGCCGTGGAAATAGGGGTTGATGCCGCGCGGACCGCCGTCGGGGCCTTCGTGGGTGTAGTAGCGGTCGGTCCGCTTGTCCTTCACGGGATCGAACGGCCGCGCATCGAGCACGCCGTTGATATAGGCGCGGATGAACCGGCCGTCGTAGGTGAACCCGAGCGTGCACCAGCGCCCGGTGGGCACGGCCGACTGCGACGCCGCGTAGTCGCCGCACCACGGGAACGCGCTGCCGTCGGCGCGGCGCGTGACGCCGCCCTCGCTGGAGATGTGCGGCACGAGCTGATTGGGCCCGCCGTAGGTCGGCATGTTCATCAGCAAGGCGTATTGCCGCGTGCCGCTGTCGTCGCCCGCGCCCTGCCCCTCGCTCCACATGCCGGCGATGGTGCGGCTGCGCTTGAGGTCGATGATGCGCACGGCGGCGAACATGCTCACCTGCGCCGCGGGGCCGGAGATGTTCAGGTCGCCCGTCGCGGCATAGGGGATGTGCAAGTACTGCTTTCCGTTCAGGTCCGCCGCATAGCCGGAGAACGGCCCGCCGGCGACGCGCGCGATCGGCCCGCCGATTTCGAGCAGCGGATGCGGGTCCGGCGTGCCGACCGAGTGGCGCGGCTGCCCGGCTTCCTCCCCAAAGGTCCAGAACGCGACGAGCCCGGGCATGTTGGTGACCGTGGCGACAGGCGTGGCGGCCGCGCACAGGATGCCGGGCGCCAGCGCCCCGGCGATGATCGAACCTAAATTTGTGTTCACAGATCCCAGCCCTTTCGTTGGCGCGCAGACACGGCGGCATTTCGCCGATTTCGCAGCCAAAGTGCAAGCCCGATGCTGGGCCATGGCACAAGCGGTCGTACTCCGGCTCATGGGGCGGTGTGCAGTATCCCGGCACTCCACGCCGTAAGCGCCTGAATTTGACGATACCGGCCAGCGCCTGTTGCGCCGGGTCGGTCACCCGGCCTACAACGAAAAACCAATGTGAATAAATGAATTTGCAGGCCGCGTGATCGCACGCGGCGTCTGGCACAAGGTTCCCGATGTCGGCAAGGTTTGGAAAACTGCGCGGTTCTGTGCTAATTTCGCCGCCTTGATGGCACGGATGTGTGAAGGAGCCCCGATGAGCGATGCGGAAAATATTGAGGTGCAGGAAACCCAGGACTGGCTGGAGTCGTTCAACGACCTGCTGGCGCGGTCCGGCACGGAGCGCGCGCAGCGGCTGCTGCGCGACCTGCAGACGCACGCCCAGCGCGCGGGCGTCACGATGCCATTCTCGGCGAACACGCCCTACATCAACACGATCCCGACCGAGAAGCAGCCGCCCTACCCCGGCGACCGGGAGCTGGAACGGCGCATCAAGAGCCTGATCCGCTGGAACGCGATGGCCATGGTCGTGCGCGCGAACCGGCGCGAGGACGGCATCGGCGGCCACATCTCGTCGTTCGCCAGCTCGGCGACGCTCTACGAGGTCGGCTTCAATCATTTCTTCCACGCGAAGACCGAGCAGCACCCCGGCGACCTGGTTTTCATCCAGGGCCATGTGGCGCCGGGCATCTATGCGCGCGCGTTCCTCGAGGGCCGGCTGAACGTGGACCACCTCGCGAACTTCCGCCACGAGCTGCACGACAAGCCCGGCCTGTCCTCCTATCCGCACCCGTGGCTGATGCCGGATTTCTGGCAGTTCCCGACCGTCTCGATGGGCCTCGGCCCGATCCAGGCGATTTACCAGGCGCGCTTCATCCGCTATCTCGAGGACCGCGGTCTGAGCGCGCCGAGCAACCGCAAGGTCTGGGCGTTCCTCGGCGACGGCGAGACCGACGAGCCCGAGACGCTCGGCGCGATCACGCTGGCCGCGCGCGAGAAGCTCGACGACCTGATCTTCGTCGTGAACTGCAACCTGCAGCGGCTCGACGGCCCCGTCCGCGGCAACGGCCACATCATCCAGGAGCTCGAGGCGATGTTCCGCGGCGCGGGCTGGAACGTGATCAAGCTCGTCTGGGGCGGCGGCTGGGATCCGCTGCTGGCGCAGGACAAGCACGGCCTGCTCGTGCGGCGCATGGGCGAGGTCGTGGACGGCGAATACCAGAAGTACGTCGTCGCCGGCGGCAAATACATCCGCGAGCATTTCTTCGGCAAGGACCCGCGCCTGCTGGAAATGGTCAGCCGGCTGACCGACGACCAGCTGTTCAAGCTGCCGCGCGGCGGCCACGACCCGGACAAGGTCTACGCGGCGTTCAAGGCGGCGACGGAGTTCGAGGGCGCGCCGACCGTGGTGCTCGCGAAGACGATCAAGGGCTACGGCATGGGCGCGGGCGGCGAGGGCCGCAACATCACGCACTCGCAGAAGAAGCTCAACGAGGAGCAGCTGCGCGAGTTCCGCAGCCGCTTCAGCCTGCCGATCTCCGACGAGGACATCGACCAGCTGCCGTTCTACCGCCCGTCCGACGACAGCCCGGAGATGAAATATCTGCAGGCGCGCCGCGCCGCGCTCGGCGGCTACCTGCCGCAGCGCTCGACCAAGTTCATCAGCGTGCCGCCGCCGTCCGGCGACGTGTTCACCGAATTCGAGGCCGGCAGCGAGCGCGAGGTCTCGACGACAATGGTCGCCGTGCGCATCCTGACCAAGCTGCTCAAGGATCCGCAGCTCGGCAAGCTGATCGTGCCGATCGTCCCCGACGAGGCGCGCACCTTCGGCATGGAGGCGCTCTTCCGCCAGTGCGGCATCTACTCGCATCCCGGCCAGCTCTACGAGCCGGTGGATTCCGACAGCTTCCTCTATTACAAGGAGGCGAAGAACGGCCAGATCCTCGAGGAAGGCATCACCGAGACCGGCTCGCTCGCCTCGTTCATCGCCGCGGGCACGGCCTACAGCGTGCACGGCGTGGACACGATCCCGATCTTCATCCTCTACTCGATGTTCGGCCTGCAGCGCACCGGCGACCTGATCTGGGCCGCGGCCGACCAGCGCACGCGCGGCTTCATCCTCGGCGGCACCGCCGGCCGCACGACGCTCGCCGGCGAGGGCCTGCAGCACCAGGACGGCAACAGCCACATCCTTGCGCTGCCCGTGCCGAACCTGCTCGCCTACGACCCGGCCTACGCCTACGAGCTCGCCGTCATCATCCGCGACGGCATCCGCCGCATGTACGAGAAGGGCGAGGACGTGTTCTATTACATCACCGTGATGAACGAGAACTATGCGCAGCCCGCGATGCCCGCCGGCGCCGAGGAAGGCATCCTGCGCGGGCTCTACAAGCTGCGCAGCGCGCCCGAGCAAAACGCGAAGCTGCGCGCGCAGTTGCTCGGCAGCGGCGCGATCCTCAACGAGGCGGTCAAGGCGCAGCAGCTGCTCGCCGAAAAGTTCGGCGTCAGCGCCGACGTGTGGAGCGTCACCAGCTACAAGGAACTGCACCGCGAGGCGATCGCGGCCGAGCGCTGGAACATCCGGCACCCCGGCGTTGCGCCGCGCGTGCCGCACGTCTCGCAGCAGCTCGGCGACGCGCCCGGCGCGATCGTCTGCGCCAGCGATTACCTCAAGGTGCTGCCGAACGCGATCTGCCGGTGGATGCCGCGCCCGATCATCACGCTCGGCACCGACGGCTTCGGCCGCAGCGACGGGCGCGACAGCCTGCGCGACCACTTCGAGGTGGATGCGCGCCACATCACGCTCGCCGCGCTCGCCGGCCTCGCGCGCCAGGGCGAAATCTCGTCCGACGTCGTCGCACAGGCGCTCAAGACGCTCGAGATCGATCCCGAGAAACCCGATCCGCTTTTGTCATGATGAAAAGAATTAACCACAGAGGTCACAGAGGCTGATCGAGGTTCACAGAGGCAGCGGTTTCCAAGGCCTGGAAAAACAGTCAGTTGCTTTTCCAATCCTTGGAAACTCCGTGACCTCCGCGGACCTCCGTGAACCTCTGTGGTGAAAGAAAGGTTTTTATGGACATCAAAGTTCCCGCGCTGGGCGAAAATATTACGACCGCCGATGTGACCAAGATCATGGTGAAGGTCGGCGACACCCTCGCCGTGGACCAGCCGATCGTGGAGCTGGAAACCGGCAAGGCCACGATCGAGGTGCCCACGACTGACGCCGGCGTGGTCGCCCAGGTGCTGGTGAAGGTCGGCGAAAAAGTGAAAAGCGGCCAGGCCCTCCTGACGCTCGCCGGCGGCGCGGCGGCGCAGCCAGAGGTCAGCGATCAGAAGTCAGCGGTCAGCGCCGCGCCAGCCGTGGCGGCTGTCGCACTCGCCACTCCGCCCGCGACCCCCGACCCGCGCCCCGCTGCTGCCGCTGCCCCGCTGCACCCGCAGGTCGCGCAGCCGGCGCCCACCCCGGCGGCCGTACCTGTTGCGGCCGCGCCGACGGTGCGCCAGCTCGCGCGCGAACTCGGCGTGGATATTCACCAAGTGCAAGGCACCGGCACCGGCGGAAGAATTTCGGAAGAGGACGTCAAGGCGTTCGCCAAGAAGCTGATCACGACCCCGCCCCCGGCCGCCGCGCCGGTAGCGGGTTTCCCGCAGCATCCCCTGCCGGACTTTGCGCAGTGGGGCGATGTCGCGCACGAGCCGATGAGCACCATCCGCCGCGTCACCGCCGCGCACATGACGATGGCGTGGATGACCATCCCACACGTCACACAGCACGACCGCGCGGAGATCACCGAGCTGGAGGCGCTCCGCAAGCGCTTCGCCGAGCGCGCGGAAAAGGCCGGCGCCAAGCTGACGATGACCGCGATCCTGCTCAAGGTCGTCGCCGCCGCGCTCAAGGTCTTCCCGAAGTTCAATTCGAGCGTGGACATGGCAAAGCAGGAGATCGTCTTCAAGAAGTACATCCACCTCGGCATCGCCGTGGACACCGAGCGCGGCCTGCTCGTGCCGGTGATCCGCAACGTGGACAAGAAAAACATCATCCAGCTCGCCCTGGAGATGGCCCAGCTGGCGCAGCGGGCGCGCGCCGGCAAGATCGGCCCGGCCGACCTCGGCGGCGGGACGTTCACGGTGACCAACCTCGGCGGCATCGGCGGCTCGTTCTTCACGCCGATCATCAACGCGCCGGAGGTGGCGATCCTCGGCATCGGCCGCGCGCAGATGGAGCCGTGCATCCAGCACAAGGACGCGCTCTGCGCGCCGCGCCTGATGCTGCCGCTCTCGCTCTCCTACGACCACCGCCTGATCGACGGCGCCGACGGCGCGCGCTTCATGCGCTGGATCGTCGAGGCCATCGAGGAGCCGCTGCTGATCTCGCTGGAAGGTTGAGCGTGGAGAGGCGATGCAGCCCGGCCCCCCATCCGCTGTGCAGAGATTTCGGGATGCGCGAGGGCAGGCCCGGATATCCCGGCTCGAAGATCTGCCCAACGTCGGACCTGCCATTGCCCTCAAGCTGCGCCAGCTTGCCATCCGCACACCGTTGGATCTGGCCGGCCGTGACCCCTACGATCTCTACGCGAAACTGAATGCGCGCACCGGCGTGCGTCACGACCCGTGCCTGCTGGACGTGTTCATCTCCGCCACGCGCTTTGTCGCAGGCGCGCCGGCCCGTCCGTGGTGGGCCTATACCGCCGGGCGGAAGAAACAACTCACGCCGCGGCGGCGGCGAGGAACATGACGCCGCGCCTTTCCGTCATCGTGCCGGCGCATAACGAGGAGCGCTTCATCGTCCCCTGTCTCCGGTCCATCCGGGCGGCGGAACGGCGGCTGGCGGCGCCCGTGGAACTGGTGGTGGTGCTCAACCGCTGCACGGACCGCACCGCGGAACTGGCGCGCGACCACGGGGCCGCGCTCGTGACGGAGGACGCACGAAACATGGCGCGGATTCGCAACGCCGGCGTCCGGGCGAGTCATGGCGATGGCGTGATCACCCTGGATGCGGACAGCAGGATGTCGGACAACATGCTGCTGGAGGTCATGCGCCGGCTGGCGACCGGCCGCTATGCGGGCGGCGGTGCTCGCATCAAACTGGAGCGCACGTCGCCGGGCATCTTCATGAGCTGCCTGACCTTCGCGCCGCGTCTGCTCGCGGAGCGTTGCTGGGCGGGCCTGTTCTGGCTGCCGCGCACGACCTTCGAGGCGGTCGGCGGCTTCAACGAGGAGTTGGTGAGCGCGGAAGATGTGGATTTTGCCCGCCGGGTGCGGCGCTGGGGTTTGGCGCGGGGGCTGCGTTACGGCCTGATCCTGCGCGCCTGCATCGTGACCTCATGCCGGAAGTTCGACGAGTTCGGCGACTGGCATCTGCTGCGCAACCGGCAACTGGTCGCCCGCATCCTGACCGGGCGCGACAGGACGGCTGCGGATCACTATTACTACGACCGACGCGAGGCCCCGGCCCGTTCCCGTCAGGGGACATGCGCCGACTTTGGGGAACCGGGCGGGAGGAGTAAAGCGGCGGCACATGAAGAGGACACGGACCAGCTTGTTGCGGCCGCCGGCGCGCGCTGCATGCGGCCGATCTCGCGGGAAGGGTGAGCGGAAAAGAGCTGCGCAAACGCCACGCTTGTAGGGGCGCAGTCTTGCTGCGCCCTCTTTCACCACAGCCACGCACATAGGGCGCAGCAAGTCTGCGCCCCTACGAAGAAGGTGTGCTGACAAGATGCAATTCGACAGCAGGGGCGACCTGACCGCGCGGATGGCATGACAGCTGAACCGTGCGGGGCGGTGAGGACACCGCCCCGCCCAGCTGGAAAAGCCAAAGAGTTCGGCGCGTGACGGCTACTTGGCCGGCTCGTAGACGCGGACCCAGTCGAAGTCAGCGAAGGCCGGCATGGCGGAGTCGTCCATCTTTTTCGGAGCGGTTGGTTTCCCCCAGAGCGCGCCGACGCAGGTCAGCCAGACGCTCTGTGGACCGTGCGGAAACTTGGTCGCGTCGGTCTGGTGCGTCAGCTTGCCGTCGAGGAAGAATTTCACCACCTGCGGGGTGAACTCGCAGGCCCAGACGTGGAAGTCGGCGGCGAAGTCGGGCACTTCTTCGCGTGGCGCGTAGAAATATTGCCGGCCGAAGTTGACCGACTTCTTGCCGCCCCGCCCGCTCCAATCGATCACCCCCGCGGAATAGGAGCGCGTGTTCACGGCGTCCTGCTCGCAGATGTCGATCTCCTGCGCCCGCACCGCGCCGCCCGCCTTGCCCTGCTCGACGAGCTGGGCGAAGTCCGCCCCGGTCCGCGCGCCGGCGTCTTGGTAGTACATCGTCCAGAACGCCGTGTGCCAGCCTGCGCCCTTCGGGCAGCGGAAGCGCGCCTCATAGAAGCCGTAGGTGAACTCGCGCCTGCTGATCACGCCGCCCGCGGTGTAGGCGAGCTTGCCCGCCGGCTCCTTCTTCAGCGCGAGCCGCAGCAGGCCGTTGGTCACGCTGACGTTCTCCGGCTTCTGGAAGCTCAGCAGGCGCGCGCCGGTGCGGTGGTGCCAGACGTTGGTATCGAGCACCGCGCCGTTGAACTCGTCGGACCAGACCAGCTTGTAGCCGGGCGGCGGCGCGGCGAGCAACGTGAGCGGCCCTGCGGCCAAGGCGAACAACAACAGGGCGCTGATTCGTTTGTGCATGGACGGTGTTCCCATTACTTCTGAAACTCGCTGACCTTTTCGGCGCCGGTGCCGGACCGGGCCAGCTCCTCGAGCGGGCGGTCGAATTCCAGCTTGGCGACGAGGACGGTGTTCGCCATTTCGTTGGCCGGCAGGTGCATCAGGCGCAGGTAGGCCTTCTGCTCCTGGTGATCGGCGGGCGTGAGGTTGCAGACGCAAGCGATCGGCTTGCCGGTGTTGAGCAGCACGGCGCTCTTCGGCAGGACATTGAACGGCTTGAGCTTGAGGCCGTCGCCCGTCAGATCCTTGTTCATGTGCACATAGAGCGTGCGGTCGCGGCGCGTGAGCATCACGTTGCGGTTGCCCGTCAGGTGCGACGCGGGCTGGACGCCCTCGACCGACTCCTTGATCGCGCCGTACCACTGGCCGATGCGCCGCAGGATGCCGGCCGACACCTCCGGGATCAGGCCATCGGGCTGCGGCCCGACATTGAGCAGATAGTTCCCGTCGCGCGCCAGATAGCGATCGATGCTGCGCTCGAGATGCCGGTCGGTGTAGTAATCCTCGTCGCGCCGGAAGCCCCAGCTTTCCACGCCCACCGACTGGCACGCCTCGGTCAGCCGCTCGAAGCCGTTGGCCTCGTCCTTCTCGTAGTCGCGCTCCGGCGTGCCGAAGTCGCCCTCGTCGAAGCCGCGGTTGTTGATCACCGCCTTCGGCTGGAGCTGGCGGATCAGCGCGTTGATTGAAGGATCCTTGTGCTTCGGCACGTTCATGTCCCACCAGAACCCGTGGATCTCGCCGTAGTTCGTGCACAGCTCCCGCACCTGCGCGCGGAGAAAATCGAGATACTTGTTCCAGTCGGGCGAGTCGCCCGCCTGCGGCGGCAGCTCGTGGTGCCGGCCCTCGTTCGGATAATTCGGCTGGTTCCAGTCGGCGATGGAATAGTAGAGGCACAGCGGCACCGAGCGCTTGTGGCAGGCGTCGGCGAGCAGCTTGACGATGTCCTTGCCGTAGGGCGTGTTCATCGTGTTGAACTTCGTCTGCTGCGTGTCCCACAGGCAGAAGCCGTCGTGGTGCTTCGTCGTCAGGCAGATGTACTTCATGCCCGCGGCCTCCAGCAGGTCGAGCCACGCGTTGGGATCGAACTTCGCCGGATTCCACTGCTGCGCCAGCTTGACGAATTCCGCGCGCGGCACCCGCGCCCGCCACTGGTGCTGCTCGTGCCAGCCGGGGATCGCATAGAGGCCCCAGTGGACGAACATCCCGAACCGCTTCTCGAAGAACCAGTCGCGCCCGTCGCCGAACCGCGGGATCGCCTTCGGCACCGCCGGCGCCTTCGCCGCGTCCTTGGGTTTCGCCGCGCCGAGCGCGTGCGGCGCGAGGCCCGCCACCGCCAAGGCGCCGGCGCCTGTCATGATGAAGCTGCGACGATTCATGTTGTTGCTCCTGCGTTGACCAAGCCTGCCGTATCTTTTCCGGCTCCGGCCCCAGCGGGGCCGGATCACGCTGCATTGTCCAGACCCGGGGGACATTTCCAATCTAATTATTTCAGGGAGTTTTCACAGCACTCCGCCAAAAAGAGCGCCCCTGCCGGCTGATCCGGCAGGGGCGCAACGGGACCGCTGGCCCCGCAACTGCGCTAGAGCAAACGCTCAGAGCGCGATGCGGGCGGCCACGCCGAGCGTGATCGTATCGCTATCGATGTCCGAGGTGTTGAGCGAGGACCAGTCCTGGAAGCGGTAGTTGGCGTTGATATCCAGATGCAGCCGCGAGAAGAATTCGAGGTCCAAGCCGAGGCGGAAGGCGTAGAACGGCTTGTCGGCCCAGTCGCCATCGGAATAGTAGCCGCCGAGACCGACCGCGGCGTAGAGCGTCTTGCCGAGGATCAGGTAGCCTTGGGGAGCCCAGACGTCCTGTACGGCACCGGCGTAGCCGCTCTTGAACCACTCGACATCGGCCTCGACGCCAATCCACGACGGCCAATATTGCACGGTGCCGACCCAGGAGAAACCGTGCTTGTCCACGTTGTCCGCATCCAGGCTCTTGACCGCGGTCCAATAGTTCGCACCCGCGCCAAGCCGCAACCCGCTATCCTCGGCCCGCGCGCCCAGCGCGCAAGCCAGCAGTCCGACGCATAACAACAGGCTGATCTGGTTCTTCTTCATCGTTCTCCCTTTCATTTCTCCACCTTGTACTTCAGCAGCTTTCCGTCTTCGGCCACTTTGACTTCGCTGCACGTGCCCGACTGCCCCTGCACCTTGGCTTCATAAACCAGGCCGGACTTCGTCCGCTCCATCTCGACCTTGCTTACGACGCCGCCGTACTTGTGGGCCTCAATGGTGGACTGCACCGCGGACGGCACATTGTTCCAAGGCACCGTTACTTCCTCGGAGCGAAACGTAGCGCACCCCGAAACCACCGCGGCCAGCGCCACCACCGCCGCCCATTGACCCGTTGACTTATTCATGTAGAGAGCCCTTTCGGTTGTCGATATCTGGCTTCAGGCTACGCCGCCGGGCGGCCATGTTCTATGGGGTAGAACCCTACTGCGACGACTGCGTGCCTGCCCCTGCGCGGTGTTCGGACGGAATCCGGGCCGCTAAGATCATTCTGGAGCTCTACGTTCAAAAACCTCGCACCCCAAGATGCAAAGAACGCCAAGCATCCCTTGCTTGGCGTTCTTCGCGCGAATCAGCCGCGGCTTTGCTTGCGCGCAAGGCGTACTGCGCCTCACGGCGCGGTCAGGTTGAGGCTGAAGTTGTCGAGATAGTACGTGGTATTGGTCCGCGCACCGCTGGTGAAGCCAACCCACGTTAGTTTCTGGAACTTCGGCATCGCCCACGGGCGGTCCTTCCACTCGCGCGCGGCCTGGCCGGGCACGGTGACGCGCAGGGTGTACTGGCCCGCACCCGACGCGCCGACGCGGCCGTTCAATTCGAAATGGACCCACTGCCCGGCCGGCACCGCGAGGGGCGCGCCATCGCCGAGGTCCAGCTTGCCGCCGCGGATCGTGAAGTGCAGCGCGGTCTGGTAGGGCGACACATGGTCGTCGCGCCACTCGAAGCTGACCTGCGCGTTTTTCTCCACACGCAGGTCGAAGGCGTTCTGGACGACGCCCGTCGCATAGTTCACGTGATAGTTGAGGTAGGGATAGAAGCTATGCTGGAGGCCGGGCACGCAGGTAAACTTGAGCGCGCGTTTGCTGGACGCAGCGCCGTCCTCGGTGACGCGGATGCTGTCACCCTTGCCCTCGGTGTGCGCCTCAAAACTTTTCGGCGTGGAGCCGACGGCGTCGTGCTCGAACGTATCGGCGACCGTGGTCGGCGGCGGCTCCGGCGCGATGCGCAGCTCGGGATATTTTTCGTTCCGCGCGAGTGCCACCCACTGGGCCTCGCCATAGACGCCGGCCTGCGCCGGGTCAAACGGCTTGAAGCCGATCTGCGCGGCGGGCGAACCGGGCTGCAGGCGGAAATCGCGTTCCCGTGCGTTCACAAAAAGCGGGTCGGCAATCAGGCTGCCGGCGTCCTGCCCGCGCGCCTGCCAGTCGGCGAGCGGCTTGCCGACAAACTCCACCTTGCCGCCCCCGGCATTCCAGTAGCAGTTGCTGCGCGTGACGAGCTGGATCTTGTCCCACGGCCCGCCGAGCAGCGGCGAGTCGTTGGTCCAGATCACGAGGTTGCGCTCGAACGTGAACGAGAGATGTTTTTCGATGCGGGTCGCCGCGAGCTGCGGCTGCTTGCTGAACGCAAAGATGTTGTTGCGGACGAAGTTCTCCTTGCCGTAGTGCTGGTGGAAGCTGCCGGTCTTGGTGTTGTAGACGAGGTTGTTTTCGAACAGGATGCCGGTGCTGCCTTCGTCGGTGTAGAGACCCCAGCCGCCATAGGAATAGGCGTGGATGTCGTGGAAGACATTGTTGGTGACGACCGTGCCTTCCGAGGGGCCGAGCGTGTAGATGCCGCCCATGTCGCTCAGCACGCCCCAGCCGAGGTGGTGGACGTGGTTGAAGGCGAAGGTGTTCGTCTTGGCGAGGTTCTCGCCGTAGCCCCACGTCCAGCCCGCGCTGATGCCGGTGTAGAAGAGGTCGGCGATTTCGTTGTGCGTCACCTGGTTGGCGCCGCTCTGGCCGACCCACAGGCCGACCGCGCAGGGCAGCGTGTAGCCGCCGTGGCGGATGATGTTGTTATCCACCACGATGCGGCCCGTCCGCTCGGCCGGGTTCTTGGCGACGCGCGTCTCGCCGATGCGGACGCCGCCCGCGCCGAAGTCGTGGATGTGGCAACGGCGCAACGCGGAGTCCGTGCAGCCCATCCGCAGCCAGATCGCATGCGCGCCGACGTGCGCGATCTCGCAGTCCTCGAAAGCCACCCGCCGCGCGCCATCGACCATGACCGCGGCCTCGATCGCCGCCGCCGCCTGCATCGGTTCGAAGCCGCCCGGCGGCATGTTCCACGCGGCGTCCTGGAACGAAATCCCGCGGAACGTCACGTTCTCGACGAATTTGCCCGCGGCCGCATCGCCCTTGATGACGAGCAGCTTTCCCGTCATCGGCGCAATGGCCACGCATTTGGTCATGTTCTCGCCGGGGCGCGGCAGATAGGAAAGCACGCCATCGCGCGCGAGGAACCACTCGCCGGGCTGGTCGAGCGCGGCGCGGAAATTTTCGAGGTAATAGGGCGTGTTGCGGCCCCATGTGTTCCACGGCTTCATGCCGCCGCCGAAGGTGGTCAGGGACTGCTCACCGGGGTTGAGACCGTCGAGGAAGCGCCGCGTGTTGTCCCACTTGTGCAGCACCACCATGTTCACGTCCTTGAGTTCCGCCGAAGTCAGTTGTGCCACCGTCGCGTAATCCGCCGGATACATCCCCACGGTCTGCTGCGCCTTGCCGGGGCGCACCTTGGGGCCCGTCTTCTTGACGGCATCCAGCGACTCCTCCCGGACGGAGCGCGTGTAGAACCAGAACTCGTTCGGCGTCCGCGCCCGCACGGCACGCTGGCCATCGATCGTCAGCTGCTCGAAGTGCCATTTGCCCGCGGCGACGTCCGGCACCCGCGTCTGCCAGATACCACCCGCGCCCTGCTCCCACCCGTCGATGACTTTGCCGCCGCTGATGATCGGGCGATGGCCCGGCGCGGCCGAAAAGCTCACGTCACTATCCTCAGGACCGAATTCGAGCGGCGCGGAAAGTTCGTAGCGTCCGCCAGTGAGGACGATGCGCACCGGTTTGGGAAGTTTGCGCGCGGCCTCGCGCGCGCCGGCGAGCGAGGCCGTGCCGCTGCCGCCCGGTGTCACCTGGAGTTCCGCCGCCTGCGCCGCGCCGAGCGCGGCCACACCCAAGCCCAGCGCCAAGAGGATTGTTTTCATGCGCCCTGCATAACGCCCGCCGCGTCCCGCACGCAAGCCTATTTCCGTGCACCGGTTGCATGGCGGAAAGCCGTTTCCAGGCATTGGAAACCGCAACAGGCTCTTTTCCCAAACATTGGAAATGCTGTACGCCGCATGACCCGCCCTCGGCCCCCTGCTTTGTGGGCGGGGCTTTCCAGTCCCGCGAACCGCAACCACACATCACCCCGCTCACCGCCCGAACGCACCGAGGTCGGGCTTGGGACCGCGACCGGGCAGGCCCGCATCCACACCGGCGCCGAGCAACGCGCTGCCGGCGGCGGGATGCAGCAGGGTGATGACCGGCAGGTCGCCGTTGGCCTGGCGCGGCAGCGTCAGCTGCTTCTCGTCGAGGCTGACGAAGTCGCGGTCGGCAAGTTTCATCTCCGGCGCGAAGGTGTTGTGGTCGGCCTCGTTCTGCTCCGGCTTGAAGCTGGTGACAAGGCCGCGGCTGCGGAAGCTGACGTTGTTACGGATGCGATGGCCGCTGCCTGGGACATCGGTGAGGTTATCGGCCAGCCGCCCGAGAAAGTTGAAGTTGATGCCGTTGCGGAACGCGGTGTTGTTGAACCAGTCGCAGCCGCCGGGGTGGTGGTTGGCGTAGAAGCCGCTGGCGCGGTTGCCCACGGCAAGGCAGCCGCGGATCACATGGCGCGGCAGGGGCACGGGCAGCTCGCCGGGCTTGCGCGAGCCGTAGCCGCCGGCCTTGAAGCCGTTGCCGTCGGCGAGTTTCGCGCCGGCCGCGTCGAGCCCGTTGTAAAACGCCCAACAGTTTTCCAAGGTCACGCCCTCGGCGGCACCAATGCAGTCGAAGCCGTCGTCGCTGTTGTACCAAGCGCGGCAGCCGCGAAAGACATTGCCCATGCTGCCTTTCGTCGGATGGCAGCCGAAGCCGTCCGCGTTCCCGCCCTTGCCGTCCTCGGAGGTGCAGTCGTGATTGCTCCACGCGTCGCAGTTGAGGAATAGGTTGCTGGAGCCGCGCACGCTGTAGAGGCCGATCGCCTGCCCGTCGTGCATCGCGAGGCGCTCATAGATGTTGTGGCTGCCGTTGTTCTCGAAGCAGATGGATTGCGTGTGCGTTTTGATCGTCACCTGGACGCCGGTGACCTCGAGGCCTTGCAGGTGCAGCCATGAGCCGGTGATGGCGAAAGCGGAGACGCGCATGCCGGCTGGTTTCACGGCCGAACAGTCGAAGACCGGCTGCTCATCCCGGTAGGCGCGATAGGTGATCGGCTTGCCGGGCGCGCCGCTCTTGTCGAGGCAGGTGATGGCGGCGAAGATGCTCTTCTTCTTCGCGATCTGCGCTTCCGTCAGGCGGTAGGTGCCGCCGCGGATGGAGACGCTGTCGCCCGGCGCCACGGCCTGCTGGGCGCGCTGCACGGTGGCGAAGGGCTTGGCTTCCGTGCCGGGTTGGGCGTCATCGCCGGCTGGCGCGACGAAAAACTCCGCGGCGTTTGTGGTGCCGATCAAGCCCATCAAGCAGGCCGAGAACAGCAGGGGCTTTCTCATGGCTGGGGTGTCTTTCCGTATTTCTCGATGGCGGTGCGGAAGAAGGTGGTGCGGAGGTTCTTCTGCTCCGCGCCCCGCGGCTGGCCGAGCAGCTGAATGTCGGCGCTCTCGATCAGGAGGATCATCACGAGCTGGTGGCTGGGGTCCACGTTTATCACGGGGCCGCGCGCGCCGTTGTGGCCGAAGCTGCCCACGGCAAATCCATCATCATCGTTCAGCTTGACGAACCAGCCGAGGCCGATGCTGGGCTCCGGCTTCATGGGGACAGCGCGCGCCTCGATGGTGGTCATGCGCTTGAACGCGGCTGCAGACACGAGCCGTTTACCGCGGCTCACGCCGCCGTTGAGCATCATCTGGCCGAATTTGACGAGGTCGGGCGCGGTCGAGAACAGGCCGCTCGCCGGCGCTGCGTAGCGGTTCGGATAGGCCCGCAGCGCATCGCCGCTATAGGTGCGCACGATGAGCGGCACGCTGGGCGCGTTGGTCGGCTGGTTGAGCCAGGCCGGGTCGGGCTTGTTGGGCAGGTCTTCGAGCGCGGTTTTCTCCTTGTTGCGCTGCGAGGTCAGCGCGAGCCGCGCCGCCTGCTGGGCATCGGGCCAGAACGTGGTCTCCGTCATGCCGAGCGGCTCCAGGAGGCGCTGCTGGATGAACTGCCCATAGGGCATGCCGCTGACCACCTCGATGATGCGTCCGGCGGTGTTGATGCCGGCGTTGCTGTATTGATACTTGGTGCCCGGCTCCCACTTGAGCGGCGCGGCGGCATACTGTTCCGCGTCCTCCTTCAACACGTTGGTCCGTTTGATGGGCGCATCGTTCGGCCCGATGAGGCCGCTGGTGTGGGTCAGAAGCTCCTTGATCAGCACCGGATGCTGCGGCGGATGCCGGCGCGTTTTGTCGGTCGCGTCTGCGACCTGCTGCTCTTTGAACTCCGGCAGATATTTCTCCACCGGGTCATCCACGCTCACCTTGCCCTCGTCCACCAGCATCATCAGCGCGGTCGCGGTGAAGGTCTTGGTGATGGAGGCGAGCCAGAACAGGGTGTTGGTCTGCATCGGCGCTTTCGCGCTCAAGGAGGCATAGCCCACCGTTTCCACCGCGAGCACCCGGCCCTGGTCCGCCACCAGCGCCACCGCCCCGGCGATGATCTGCCGGTCCACGAACGGTTGCAGGGCCGAGGCCAACGTTCCGCTGGGGGCAGCGGCGGCGCCTGCCGCGACCAGTGGCGTCAGCAGCAGAACGACAAGTACGGATAAGTGTTTCATGGTTGCGCACCGCCGGTGATGTCCGCGAGGAGTTTGAAGAAGGCGCGTTTGCGTTCGGAGGCGAGGCCCCAGTTGACGGGCGGGGATTGAAAGCCTTCATTGAAGCCTTCGCCTTTGCGGCGGTAGTCGAACCAGCCCCACGAGGCGTGCGCGGCGATGGCGGCGGTGAAATTGTTCGCCGGCTGGCCGAAGGCTTCGTGATCGTCTTCGTTGAACACGATCGGCATCGGCCGGTAGCCGGGCACGGCGCGGGTCTTCTGCGCCATCTCCGCGATGCGGGCGGGCTGCTTGACGCCGTTGCCGTGGAGCAGCAGGAAGTCCGACGCGCGCACGACGTTTTCCTGCGGCACCGCGCCGCCGCCATAGCTGGTGCCCGCGAGCAGGCGCCGGCCTTTGAGTCCGGTCTTGCGCACGCGTTCGATCAACTCGTGAACACGCGCCGGACGCAGGCTGTCATGGTCATAGGCCTTGACGTTGCACTCGTTGTTCACCTCCACGAGCACGTTCCGCCAGCCGCCGTCGAGCAACCAGCGCGTGGCTTCGTCCGTCGCGCGCAGCACGGCGGTTTCGTCGCGCAGCCGCTGGTCCTGGCCGAAGTAGAAGTAGCCGACGATGACCACCATGCCCAACTCATCGGCGGCATCGAGCACGCGCGCCATCCGTCCGGCGAACTCTTTCCGCAGCGCGCCCTCGGCGGTGAATGCGCCGGTCTCCCACGGCTGCGTCTTCGAGTAGCCCTCCGGCGAGCCGCCTTGAAAGTTCACCGTGACCGCGAGCAGCCCGTGGCGCCGCCACTCCGGCAGCGCCGCGATGAACTCGCGCACGTTGCGTTCGGCGTCCCACCGGCCGGTGTCCGCGTAGGCCCAGCGCTTGGCCGTCTCCGGGTTCAGGTCGTCGAAAACTGCCTGTACCATCCGCGCGTTGGGTAGCAACCCTTCGATGCGGTGCCCCCGCCACGAGCGGCCTGCGAACGTCGGCTGGCCATTGATGTGAAAATCTTCGCCAACGATGCTGACAATGGTTTTGCGGGGCAGCGCCTCGGCGGCGCCCGGCGCGCCGAGCGGAGCCAACAGCAGGGCGGCAATAAAAACGAAACGCTTGGTCTTCATGGGCCTCAGTGTTTGGAACCGATGATAAGCACGTGCCCCGCGTAGAAGCAGAGGCCGTCGGGTAAGTGCTTCACCTGCAGCACCGCGGTATGCTCGCCGGGAGCCTGCTCGGGCAGATAGAAAAACCGGGCGTAGCGTTTCCGGCTTTCCGACTGTACGCGCTTGATGGCGATGGGCGCGGCGTGATCAATCGTCACCTCGACAACCATGTTGCTGCCCTGCGGGATGTCGCTGAAGCCGAGGGTCGTGCCGGTCCAGGTCACGGTGATGGTTTCGCCGGCCTGGCCGCATTTCATGGCGCCGCGCAGCATCGCGTCCGTGCGGCCAAAATCGTCGCGATAGACGGCATCGTTTTTCGCGTCCACCGGCTGCCAGCCGGCGCTATGCGCGATCTGGGCGATGGGCACGAGCGTCGCCGTCTCCCAGCAGCGCGCTTCCATCGGCGCGGGCAGCGGATGCGCCTGCGCTTTGCCGAGGGTCTTCATCGCGAGCATCGAGCGGGCGATGCTGTCGCGATAGAGATCGTGCCCCTCGTTGCCGGGATGCACGCCGTCCTTGGAGAAGACCAGCTTGCCGGCCACGGGCGCGTCGCCTTTGAAAACGAGGCTGCCCGCCTGCTCGCGCTTGGCGACCTCCACGCCGAGATCGATCGAGGGGATGCCGTAGACGTTGGCAACCTTCTCCATGACATCGCCGAACCACGCCTGCTTGCCGGCTTGCAGGTCTTTGAGCATGCCCTGCGAAAGCGTGTAGATGAGGCAGATATCGGTCCGCGGGTTCTGCTTCCAGATCTGCCGCACGATGCCTTCCACGGACTTGGCCTCGTAGCCGCCACCGCCGTTCACGCGGTGCTCCATGAAAACGAGGTCGGGATTTTTCGCGAGCACATCGCCGGCGATCCGGCACGCGCCATAGTCGGAACCGGTGCCGGAGATCGCCGCGTTGATCTCGATCAGCTCCGCCTTGGGAAACTGCGCCTTGAACCACGCGAAGCTTTTCGGCCGCCAGCCGTCGGCGGCGGTGATGCTGCCGCCGAGATAGGCGACGCGCACCGGCCCGCCCGCCGCCAGCTTGGCGAAGAAGTTCGGCAGTCCGTCCCGCATGCGCAGCTCCTCGCAGGTGTTCGGATCGGGCAACGCGGCATGGAGCGCGGTCCATGGCGCCAGCAGCAGTGGAGTGAGCGCCAGCAACAGGTTTCGCTTCATTTGATGCCCTTCATTGTTTTAATTATTGGGAAAATCATCGCACGAACTCTTCGCGGATCAGTTTCCCGTCGCCGTTCTTGTCGAAGCTCTTGAAACGGGCTTCGAGGTTTTCCTGACCCTTCAATCCGGCTTGGTATTCGTCGAGCGTGAGGAACCCGTCGTGGTTTGTGTCCCAGCGGTCAAAGGCTTTGGAGCGGACTTCAGGAGTCACGCCTTTGACACGGGGTTTCTGCGGACCGGGTTTCTGGGGGTCCGACACTGTGGTCAGGCACGCGGGGTTTGGTTTCTCGGGCAGCGTGGCTTTCCAGTCGAGCGCGAGCCTGGTCAGACGGGCGACGATGTCCGGGTGCTCCTTCGCGATGTCCTTCGCCTCCGCACGGTCGTCGAGGAGCTGATGCAACTCGACGCGCTGCGCATCTTCCGTCATCGCGAGCTTCCACCCGCCATCGCGCACAGCGAGGCGCGGCCACCAGTCGGGCTCGGCTTTGTTGCCGAGCCATTCCCAGAAGATGGGCCGCGTGCGGCTGATGCCTTTCCCGTCAAAGGCTGCGAGCAGGTTTTCGCCGTCGCCCTTGTAGTCGGCGGGCAGGCTCACTCCCGCAGCGGCGCAGAGTGTCGGCAGCAGGTCCACCGCGGTGAAAGCCGTCGTGTTGTTCTTTGCGCCCGCCGGTGTGTGCCCGGGCCAGCGCACGAGGAAGGGCACCCGCACGCCACCTTCGAACAGGCTGCGCTTCCGGCCGCGCAGCCCGCCGGTGTCGCCGATGCTGTAGTAGGTGTCGTAGCCCGTGACCTTCGCATCCCGATCGACTGAGCTCTTCTTCGGCTTGCTTCCGGTACTCTCCGGGCCGTTATCACTCGAAAACATCACGAGGGTGCTGTTCTCAAGACCTTCCGCCTTGAGTGCATCGATAATCATACCGACGGCGTTGTCGCCATCGGTGATGACAGCGGAATAAACCTGCTTTTGCTCGTCGAGATGCTTCCAGCGCTCCATGGATGCCGGCGTGGGGACGTGAGGCGTGTGGCTTTCGTGAATCCACACGTTGATGAAGAACGGCTTGGCCTTGTTCGCCTTGATGAAGGCCACCGCGTCCTTCGCCGTGGCGTGCAAATCCGCCGACGGCCATTCCGCGCCACCATTGAACACGGCCGCCTCGTCATAGCCATAGGCCTCCGGTTTTGGCGCACCATGTGTCTCGCGGTTGGTGAGATGCCACTTGCCGAAGTGCGCGGTGCGATAGCCCGCCTCTTTCAGAAGGCGTGGCAACGTGGGTGTCTTCGGGTCCAGCCAGTCCGGCATACCCCGCTCATGATTCTGCACGGGTGCGGCAAAATGCTGATGAATGGAAACGCGCGCCGGATACTGCCCCGTCATTACCGCTGTTCGGCTCGGCGAGCACACGGGATTGAGCACATTGAACTGCTGGAAGTCGATGCCCTCGCCGGCCAGCCGGTCAAGGTTCGGCGTCTTCAACCACGGATGCCCGTGGCACGATAAATCACCCCAGCCCCAATCATCGGCGAGGATGAAAACAATGCTGGGCGTTCGCGGAGTGTCAGCGGCGGACAGCGCGACCGGCAGGGCGGGCAGCAACGCTGCGGCGATCAACTGCACAATCCGTTTCATTCGGTGTCTCCGGTCATTTCCAAGCCTTGGGAAAACGGCGCGATCATATTCCAATCCTTGGAAATTCATAGACCCGAAAGGTTGTGTCATCTGCCCGAATTCATCAGGCTCGCGCCCAGCAGGCCGATGATCACTTCCTGCGAGAGCGTTTCGAGCGTGATGCTTTCCAGCGCGACGCCGGGGCGCAGGCGCTGGTTGAGCACGATCGCACGGCAGTTGGCGCCGAGCTGCACGGTCTGCGGCGGGACCTTGGGCAGCGCGAAGCCGTCGCGCTGGTAGTCGTAGTCCGCGCGCCCGAACGGGCACAGCGACCAGAAATTGAAGGGCGGCACGAGTTCGATTTTTTCCACCACGCCATCGGCGTACTTGAGCCGCAGCTCGGCATTGGCGATCCGGCCCTGCATCGGGTTGGTGAAGCCGCACACGAGCAGCCACAGCCCCTCGGCTTTCTTGTTCACCGGCACGGTCACCTGCCGCGGCCAGTTGTCCCACAGCGAGGTGAACGCGATGTTCTTCCCGCCCCCGGCCCACGCGAACGGGACACCCTGCGGCGTGCGCAGTCGCTGGGCGGGGTCGAGCAGCTTGGGCACGCCGGCCAGGTCAATCACCGGCGTCTTGTGTTTCGGGTCGAGCATCATCTGCCACGTGGAGTAGCCGTCGGCCGCGAGCCGCAGCGAACAGGTCGCCGGGCGCGGCGAGAGATACTGCTGCTGGAAGATCGCGCGAATATCGCCGTTGAGCTGCTGCGACACGTCCACGCCCTCCCACTGCGCAGCGGCCGGAACTTTTTCGAAAATACGCGCAGCCTCCGCTGCCTCGGCGGCAGGATCGCTCACCTTGACCTTGAACAGGCGACGTTGCTGTGTTTCGCCGGTCTGCACCAGCGCGTCAACCAGATGATATCCGGCGGTCTTCGGGAAGGTGGAATATTCCAGCAGCTTGGCTTCGCCGACCGGCGGATGGGGATTTTCCCCGGCCACCACCTTCAGCGGCAGGGCGTCGAACTGCGACAAGGGTTCCGTGCAGACCATTTCGATCGTTGCGGTTTTCGTGGCCGGCACGCGGACGCGGAGATCGCTGTGCCCGTAGGCGGGCAACACATCCCATTTTGCTGGCTGACCGTTGACCGTGACTGCCGTGACTTTTTTTGCACGCACCGGCAGGCGCAGTTCCAATGCGGCGGGCTTGGTCAGCGAAACGGAAACTTTTGTCCGGGTGAAATCGAGCGCAACGTCCGGCGTTTTGATCGAGGCGTGCTCCCAGTCGGAGGGCAGCTGCGGCGCGATGGTGACGAGGCCGTTGGGATAATCGGGCCGGTAGCCGAAGAGGCCTTCCACCACCATCCGGCAGAACATGCTGGCGCAGTCGTTGAAGTCCGTGCCGCCGTTGGGATAGCCCAGATCGCCGGGGACCGGGCCGTAGAAAGCCATGTGCGGGAAGGTCCCGCGCAGCACCTTCCAGCCGTCGTCGGCCAGGCCGGTCTGGAAGTAGGCGAGCGCCAAGTGATAGTTGTCGCCGGGCCACATCTCGCGCAGCGACCAGATGCTCGGCACCCAGTTGGAAGGCCACACGCGCTCGCCGCCGTAGGGCATCTGCTCGCGCTCCAGTCCCCACTCGGTGTAGTAGAGCGATTTGGCCGCCAGGTCGGTCGGCAACATGCCGGCATCGATCGGGCAGAAGATCGCATACAGCCAGGAGTCCTCGTGCAGCCGGCCGTGCCCGCCCTGTTCGACATACGAGCCGACGTAGCCCTTGGACGGAATCCACAGCCGCTCTATAAAACTCTTATGAATCTTCGCCAGCCGCGCCTCGTGTCTTTGGACCGCGGCGTTGTCGCCCGCGCGGCGGGCGAGTTCCAGCGCCGCCTTGTGGCCGGTGTAGGCGTAAGCCGTCTCCTCCGCGGTGCCGCCGCCGTTGTACCACTGGTCGTCGGTCGGCCACGTATTCGCGTAGCTCTCGTAGAGCCCGTCGTCATCCGGATCGAAGCAGTCGCGGATGTATTCCAGATGCAGCTCCAACGCAGGGCGCAGAATTTTCTCCAGTTCCGCGTCGCCGGTCCAGCGCCACGCGTGGATGAGCTGGTCGAAAAACTGGCTCTGCATGTCGTAGTGCCAGGGGTGATGGAGGTTGACGCGGCCCTTGCCGAACAGGCGCGAGTCGAGCGCCTGGCAACTTAGGCCGGTTTTCTCGTCGGCCTTTGCGACCGTCTTGTCGGATTCGGTGATCTGCTTCGCGAGGCAGGTGCGCGCCTGCGCCAGCACGCGCTCGTGCCAGCCGTAGGCCGTGCCGCCGAACATGGTGCGCCAGCCCAGCAGCGGCACGCCCCAGCGCATCCCGGAGTGCGTGAAGATGCCTTCGCGGAAGACGCCATCCATCACCGCGCTCGACGCCGCGACCTGCGCGTTGAGCTGCGCGTCCGGCGTCTGCACGACGATCCGGTTGCCGATGGCTTCGGCCCGGCGCAAGCCCGCCACGAACGCCTCGACCGGCGGCAAAAGTTTCGGCACCTTGACCGACTTCCCGCTCCGGTAGCTGTGCATTGTCCAGCAGAGCGACCGCTGGCCGTCGAGATCAACCTCGCCGCATACGAGCGGCCGCTCTTTGCCGGTACTCGCCAAAAGTTTCAGCGGGTCTCTCCACGCCGCGGCGTCGGCGACGATCATCTTGGACGCCACACTGCACTGGCCCACCATGGCGCTCGCAGCGCGGCCGCTGTTCGCTTGCACGAGGAAGCGTGCGCCATCGAGCGTCACGCGGTTGGTATGGCACTCTTCAGGATCAAAGCCGCGCGTCAGCGTTTTCTGGCGTCCGCCTGTCGTCACATCCCAGACATCAACCATGCTCTTCGCCTGCTGGACCGCGCCGCCGCAGACCCAGACCAGGCGGTCGCCGGGCTGCGCGTTTTCGATCTGCAGCTGCAGCTCCACGCCCGCGCCTTCGGCCGGCGGTACCGCCCGGAAAATCAGTTCTGTTGCGCCGAAACCGCTGTCCTTGAGAATCCACTCCATGCGGTCCGGGCGATACTTCGAGGTGTTATCGGAAAAATCGTGCAGCCACTTGGCCCTGTCGCCACGGACTAGCGCCGCCATGAACGTGCCGTTGAGCACCACGCCCTGCCCGAAGCGGACGAGCGGCCGGTCGCCCGCGACGACGATGGCGCTGATCTGGTTGCAGTAGAGCGGCCGGTTGTTGAAGCGGTCGCCGTTGTGCCGGACGAACGCATCGCCCTCCGCGACATAAAGCGGCGTGCGCAGCGTCTCCGGATCCACCCGGCCCACAGTGCCGCCGCGGGCCGCCCCCAGCACGGCCACGCCCGCCCACAGACCCAGCAAAAGCATCTTCATGGCGCGCACCATAGCAGGCCACCCGGTCGCTGCGAATGCAAAATCTTGACCAGCTCCGGCAACGGCGCTGGTCAGGGATTTTCCGGCAGGCCGGCGAAGCCGAAGTAGCGGCGGGCGTTGTGATAGCAGATGTCCGCGACCATTTTCCCGACGAGCTTGAAGTCGTGCGGCAGCAGGCCGGCTTTCATCTCCGCGCCGAACTTGGCGCAGAGGATGCGCCGGAAATACTCGTGGCGCGTATAGGAAAGGAACGAGCGCGAATCCGTCAGCATGCCGACGAACCGGCTGAGCAGCCCGAGGTTGCCGAGCGCCGCCAGCTGCTGCTCCATCCCGTCCTTCTGGTCGAGGAACCACCAGCCGCTGCCGAACTGGAGCTTCCCGGGCGTGAGGCCGTCCTGGAAGTTGCCGATCATCGTCGCCATGATCGCGTTGTCGGCGGGATTGATGTTGTAGAGGATGGTCCGGGGCAGCTTGCCGAGGCGGTCGAGGCCGTCGAGGAAATCCGACAGCGCGCGGCCGTGGTGGAAGTCGCCGATGGAGTCGCAGCCCTTGTCGGCCCCGAGCGTGGTGAAGATGCGGCTGTTGTTGTTGCGCAGCACGCCCAGGTGCAGCTGCATCGTCCAGTTTTTCTCCGCGTTCAGCAGGCCGAAGAAGTGCAGCATGGCGGACTTGAACGCGAGGATCTCCTCCGCGCCCAGCGCCTCGCCGCCGCGCAGCTTGCGGAACGACGCGGCGACGCCCGCGTCCGTATAGGCGCCGGCATAGACGGTCTCCAGCCCGTGGTCGGAGAGGCGGCAGCCCACCTGGTGGAAGAAGTCGTGGCGTTTTTTCAGCGCGCCGAGGAAGTCGTCGTGCGTGGTAATTTTCACGCCCGCGGCCGCCGCGAGCTTGTCGGTCCACGCGTTGAAATGCTCCGGCGACTCGACCGCCATCGCCTTGTCCGGCCGGAAGGTCGGCAACATCTGGATTTTGAACTTCTTGTCCTTCGCCACGGCTTGGTGGTGCTCCAGCGCGTCCACCGGGTCATCGGTCGTGCAGACGAGCACGACGTTCATCTGCTGCATGATGCCGCGCGCGGAAAACTCCGGCTGCGCGAGCTTGGCGTTGCACTCGTCCCAGATGCCCTTGGCGGTATCCGGCCCGAGCAGCCGGTCGCTGATGCCGAACGGCCGCTTGAGCTCGAGGTGCGTCCAGTGGTAGAGCGGATTGCCGAGCGTCTGCGGCACGGTCTGGGCCCACTGCTGGAATTTCTCCCGGTCCGTCGCGTCGCCGGTGCAGAACCGCTCCGCGACGCCGTTAGACCGCAGCGCGCGCCACTTGTAGTGGTCACCGGCGAGCCAGATCTGCGTCAGGTTTTTCCAGCGGTGGTCGGTGGCGACCTCCGCCGGCGGCAGGTGGCAGTGGTAGTCGATGATCGGCAGGTCCGCCGCGTAATCGTGGTAGAGCTTCCGCGCCGCCTTGGTGGACAGCAGGAAATCCTCGGTGATAAAAACGTCTTTTTTCTTGGCCATGGTCGTTGCTCCGGTTGGTTGCGCGAAGCTTAACGGGACAGCCGGAAAAAGCAAAGGCTTTGCAGTTCGCGGCCCCAGCCAGTAGCGGACTTCAGGCCCGGGCTGGTTTTCGCAGGCGAACCAGCCACAGGCTGAGAGCCCCGATGCCGACCATCGCGATCGAACCGGGTTCGGGCACGGCCGTGACATTGAAATAATTGAACGAGACATTCATCTCGTTGCCCTTGAAAAACAACGCGACACGCTTGTCTTCATTGACATAACTGATGGTGCCTAGGCCGGTCCAGTCAACATCATCCCACTGCTTATAATAGAAATCGTACGTATTGAAGTTCAGGTCGCCGACGGTCACGTCCATTCTCAAATCCACCAGGTCGGTGATCAATTCGTTCGCCAGATTCCCGGAATCGCCAGGCTGGTTGTCCCCTAGCCCCTGGACCCAGACCCCGTTGGGCCAGTCCCAGTGGTCGAGGCCAAAGGTAAACTCCTGCCCCATGGCGGCACCGCCGGCGCCATCGGGCCCCGCATAGGTGGTCAGACCGACAATGCGCCCCCGCTCGGATGTATCATAATATTGCACCTCGGTTTCAGCCCGCCATACTCCGCCCACCCCGACCTGCGGGATGTCCGTCCAAGCATAGGGCAGGCCATTGCGCCAATCCCACAAATCGGCACCCGGGCCGGTAAACCGGAGATTGTGGTTGACCGTATCCAGTTCGATCGTTCCAATGTCAGGGTCGGGAACGTCAAGGTACAGATTGGGATCCAAAGTCAACCCTTCAAAGGAAGTCACCAGGTCCGCTTGAACGCACAAGGGCAGCCCCCAGCCAAGCACCATACACAAGCTAACCATCCCGCTTCGCCAGCCCATGGAAGGAATCGCTTTGGTCATTTCAAAACTATCTCCAAGGGGCCCATTCCGTGTCAAGTTCAATGGCTACCCACTTGGCTGCCCCTTTGCCGCCTGGTTTCGGATTGATTTTCGGCACGGGCATGCTATCAGCGCCCGGAGGGCGTCATGAAGATTCTCCTAATCGATGGCTGCGCGGTGGAGCAGCCGGCAGCGGCGTGGCTGGCGGAGGCCTGCCGCGAACGCGGCTGGTCGCCTACAACGCTGAACTTGAGAGCGCTGACTATCGCGTCGTGTACCGGATGCTTCGGTTGCTGGTTGCGGACGCCGGGCATCTGCGTAACGGACGACGACGGGCGCGAAGTGCTCAAGCAGCTTGTTCAAAGCGACGGCGTCATCTTGCTGACGCCGGTGACGTTCGGCGGATATTCGGCGCTGCTCAAACGCGCGCTGGACCGCATCATTCCGATGATTTCGCCGTTCTTCTCCACGGTGAACGGCGAAACGCATCACCGCCTGCGCTACACGCGGCAACCGCGCTTTGGCGCATTGGGTTTGATGGGCGATGATGATGCCGTAGAGGCGCAGACTTTCCGCACTCTGGTTGCGCGTAACGCGCTCAACTGGCACGAGCCGCGCCCGGCCGTGGCGCTCGTGCGCGCGGACGCCGGCGCCACCGCGACGCGCGCAACGCTGCAAGCCGCCTTCGATATAGCGGGGTGGAAATGAGCGCGCCCGGCCAAGCGGTTCTATTGATCGGCAGTCCACGTGGCGGTCGCAGCACGTCGGCGCAGCTCGGCGAAGTGCTGGTCGCCGGCCTGAAAAAGCGTGGCTGGACCGCGACCACCCACGTCGCACGTACGGCCATCGCCAACACGTCCTCCTGGTCGGAATTGGAACGTGCCGCAGCGGCGGCGGAACTGGTGATCGTGGCAACTCCGCTGTATGTCGACAGCTTGCCGGCACCGCTGATCGAAACCTTCGAACGCTTGCATGCGCTGCGTCGCACCGCGACACCGCCGCAGGCGCAACGGTTGATCGCCGTGGTAAACAGCGGTTTTCCGGAAGCCAGCCAAAACGATACGGCGCTCGCTATCTGCCGCTGCTTCGCGCGCCGCGCCGGGTTCCACTGGGACGGCGGCCTGGCGCTGGGCATGGGCGGCGCGCTCTCCGGCCACGCCATCACGGAACACGGCCGGACGCACGCGGTCGCGGCGGCCTTGCACCGCGCCGCCGACGAGCTGGCCGCGGGCGGTCCTCTCTCCGCGGGCGCCATCCAGGCGCTCGCGCGCCCGATGATGCCGGTGTGGCTCTACCGCTTGATCGCCGAGGTCTCCTTCCGTATCGCCGCCTGGCGATACGGCACGCGCCACCTCGGCGCGCGGCCATACGCGCGCGAAGACGACTGACAAACAATTCCGTTCCGGCTATCTTCGCGCCGATGCCTGCCCTTGACCTCATCCTGGCCAGCCGCTCGCCGCGGCGGCGCGATTTGCTCGCGCTGCTGGGGCGGCCGTTCCGCGTCATCGAGCCGGAGCACGAGGAGCAGCGGCTGCCGGGCGAACATCCGGGCGACTATGCGGTGCGCAACGCGCGCGAGAAGGCGCGGTCGGTGCGCCACCACGCGGCGGCGGACCATTTTCTCGTCATCGGCGCCGACACGATCGTGGTGCTCGGCGAGCGCATCCTCGAAAAGCCGCGCGACGCCGCGGACGCCCACGCGATGCTGCGCGCGCTGGCCGGACACCGGCACGAGGTGATCACCGGCCTCGCGCTGCTCACGGGCGCGGGCGAGGACTGCCGCGCGGTGCGCACCGAGGTGGACTTCCGCGCGTTGACCGATGCGGAGATCGCCGCCTACCTCGCCACCGGCGAGCCGTTCGACAAGGCCGGCGCCTACGGCATCCAAGGGCACGCCGCGCACATGGTCACCGCCATCCGCGGCTCCTACACCAACGTCGTCGGCCTGCCGCTCGCGGAAGTCGCCGAGGCGCTCGCGTTGCTGTAACGCTGAAGCGCGGCAGAGGCCTGGCCGCAAAAGCTCACAAGGTATTCAAAGAAAATCCCGCAAGCTTCGAATGCTTGCGTGGTTATCCTGCTTCTTCCGAAAGCAGCGGCCGGGGTTCTTCGGCGGCTGGACCATCAGCTCGTCCAGGGTCACTTGGAGCTCTTTTTCCGCGCCGGGTTTGAGCTTCAGCAGGCGGTGGTTGGTCGGCGGGCCCTCGTGCCACTCGTTGCAGCCGTTATCCCTTTCAGCGGTTGGCTGCTTCGCGGATGGCGGAGCAGCGTTTGAGGCGGACGGGCTGGGCGCTGGGGGAGAGGGCGCGGCCGAAGCGGTTGCTGGCGATAAGGGCGCCTTGGACGCCGTCGAGGGCGATGGCGGCGGCGGCGTAACGCTCGAAGGTGTTGCCGGTGATGACGAAGTTGGCGAACGGCGGCGCTTCGCGGCCGTAGGTGTGGGCGTGCATCGCAATCGCCGCGCCGTTGGGCCGGGTGTTCACATCGGTGAAGGTGTTGTCCGCAATCGTGAGGTCGCGCGCGACGCCGCCTTCGACGTACGGGAAGTCACTGTTGATTTCCAGGCTGCTGCCGAGCCGGGTGAATTCGCAGCCGCGCACCACGCCGGGGCCAGACTGAATCAGCAACCGTTGATAGCAATCCTGAAACGTGCAGCGCTGGATCAGCCAGTTCGCGCACTCATGATCGGTCCACTCGACGATGGCATTCGTGAAGCACTCCACCGACCGATCCACCGTCGCCGTGTCGTTGGAGAAGGCGACGAGCGTGGCCTGCCCCAGTTCCCGTCCGGAATTTTTGTCCCGGAACAACAGCCTGTCGCCCGGCAGCGCGTTCTTCGCCACCGTCTGGCGGAATTCGCCCGGTATCTCGAATGCCACGCGCTGCCCGGCGAGGCTCTTGACGAGACCCCAGTAGCCGTGGACGTTGGCGACATCGTCGGCCGTATGGCGGATGACGACGCCATCAAGCGTGGTGCCCTGCCGCGTGGCGTTGAACATGAAGCCCTCGCCGCCCTGCCAGCGGCTCGTGCCGGGACGCGGGCCGAAGTAACAATTTTTCCAGAGATGCCCGCCCACGCCACCGCGCTCCGCGCCCCACCCCTTGGTGATGAACACCCGGAGCCCGTCCATCGTGCAGTGTTCGCTGCCGACGAGTTCCACGCCACACGCCACCGAATAGACGCACGAGAGCCCGTCGCCGACGTTCAGCGTGCCGAGTTCGCCGTAGGTCTGCTGCCACTGCTCGTCGCGGAGCGTCTCGAAAAGTTTCGTGTCCTGCATCGTCACGAACACGCGGCCTGCTGCGCTGCCGGGCGTGATGCTCTTGTACTTGAGGTGCACGCCGCCGGCTTGCAGCACATAGAGCGGCGCGCAGAAGCGGCCGTCGGACTTGAACGGCACGATGCGCTGCTCGGTCTTGTCGTTGAACTTGGCCGGCACGGTGATACCCGGCGAAAGTTCCAGTTCGATGCGGTTGTTGGCGGCGTCGAGCTGCGTGATGCGCCCCTCGACCTGGCCGCGCGTGCCGCGGTCAAGCGTCGCGCCGCGGAAGATGATGTTGCGGCAGTTCTTGAGGCCGCAGGCGAAGTGCGCGTGCGGCGCCTGGTCGTCGGGCAGGTCGAACCAGAACGTCGCGCCGGTCGCGTCGATCGTGAACGGATGCGCGGCATCGCGCTGCAGGCCGGAGAACTCCAGCGCGTAGTGGACGCCGTCGCGACCCCAGCGCTCGCTGCCAAAGCGGTAATCGCCCGGCGGAATCCGCACCGACTCCGCGCCGTTGCTGTAGGCCGTGAGCACCAGCGGCAGCACGGTCTGGCCTGCCTCGCGCTGCGCCTGCTTCCCGGCATCGGTGAACTCTGGCCCGCCGGAAAAAGAAAAGCTGAACTCCGCGGAGGGCGGCGGCATCACCGGCGCCGCGAGAATCTGCTGCTGCGCCGGCGTCAGCTCGGCGCGCGCCGCACAAGCCAGCACCACGGCCAACAGCGCGCAACCGAAGACGCCGGGTCGGTGACCCGGCCTACAACAGAAAGCGTTGAACCTGTAGGTCGGGTCACCGACCCGGCGCAAAACATTTGCGGACTTTTCCAAGGCTTGGAAGAATCCTGCCGAAAAGTTCCAACCCTTGGAAAATCCGGTCACTTCGTCTTCCAATCCTTGGAAAACTTCCGCGCGAGCTGGGTGATCAGTTTGCATGCGGCGCGAGGATAACAGATTTCAGGCCGATGGAATTCCATTTCGGCGGTGCCTTGGGTTTGACGGCGATTTCATAAATGCCGGGTTTGTCGAAAGTCAGCTGGCCGAGCTGGTCGGTGCGGTAGGTGGCCCACGCACCCGTCGAGGTGGAGGTGCCGGGTAGCTTTTGTCCACCGACCTCGATGGTGAACGCGCTGCCGGACGTGGTGCAGGAATAGGCGATTTCAACGGCGTACGTGCCGGGCTTGGTGACCTTGATGTCCCACGAAACGAAATCCGCTGCCCCGTTCCAGTAACCGATCTGATCCTTGGCGCCGCTGTGTTCATACTTCGGCGTCGCACCGTGAATCCGAGCCTTGGCGGCCGGCAGGAGGATACGTCCGTTGGCATCGGCTGCCACGGCGTTGGCGTAGACCACCGGCACGGGCTTCAAGTCGCCGGCGGTGATCTTCAAGGCATTGGCGGTGGCGCAGGGCTTTGCCCCGGGCAAGGTTACTTCGAGGCCACCCGCGCTCTGTCGCCAGTCGAGTTTGCCGGCATGGCCGAGCAGCGACACTTCGCCGATCGGGCCGGCCGCTGTCGCGAGCGAACGCACCACCAGCTTGCCATCTGCGGGCCAGCCCAGCGCGATGGCATAGAGCGTCGCACCGTCCTTCGAGCGCGTGAAGCGGATGTCGGCGGCGGTGTAGTCTGCCGCCCTGCGGATACCGCGACTCTTGGCCGACAGCGCCGGGCCCTCGCCGAGAATCTTCCACGGACGGGTGGCAAAGATCGCCTCGCCGTTCACCTTCGTCCACGCTGCCAGATCGGCCAGCACCTGTTCAGCCTCCGCGTCAATCGTGCCGTCACCACGCTGCGGAATGTTCAGCAATAGGTTGCCGTTCTTCGCCACGATGTCCGCCAGCATCACGATGACATCCGGCCCCGTTCTCCGCCACTTGGGCTCGAGATCCGGCACGAAGAACCAGGTCCCGATGGAGGCGTCCGTCTGCCACGGCTGCTCTTTGATGCCAGCCAGCACGGTGTTCTCCTCATCCTGAACCGCCACCCCCTCCACGTAGTCGCCGCAATCCCGGCCCTTCTTGATGTTGTACACGGCCTCCAGCCTGCCGCCGTGCGCCTTCATGTTTTTGTTGTAGAAGTCCGCCATGAAACTGCGGCCGACCTCGCCGAAGGGAATGCCGCCATCCGAGTAGACCAAGTCCGGCTGGTACGAATCCACGACATCCTGCATGCGGTTGAACCATTCCTGCTTCCACGCCACGGGCGGATGGGTGGGATAGCCCGCGCTCGTGTCGCCGTGCGGCGGGCCATAGAGACGGGCATACTTCGGATCAGCGCCGTCATAGGGCACGCCGGCGAACGGCCCGTTGGTGTCGCTGCTGTGACTGCGCTGCATCCAGTTGTAGGAACGCGCGAAATGTTCGCTGACGCCGAAGCGCAGCCCGCGCTTGAGCGCCGCCTCGCGCCAGAGCCCGACGATGTCTTTCTTCGGGCCGTGGTTGACCGCGTTCCACTCTTGGTGCTTCGAGTTCCAGAGGTCAAAGTTATCGTGATGCGCGCCCATGCTGACGAAGTACTTCGCACCCGCCTGCACGTAGAGGTTCATCAGGCGGTCCGGATCGAACTTTTCGGCCTTCCACAATTCGATCACATCCTTGTAACCGAACTTCGACGGGTGGCCGTAGGTCTGGGCGTGGTGCACGTACTCCCGCGTCCCCTGCACATAGATCTGGCGTGCATACCAGTTGCCGCCGAACCCGCCCGGCGCGGCGACCGGCCCCCAGTGCGACCAGATGCCCAGCTTCGCATCGCGGAACCACTCGGGACACTGATACTGCTGGAGCGATGCATCGGTCGGCTTGAACGGCCCGTCGGCGACCGGCATCTGCAAAGCGGCGGAGTGTACCGTTGAAGCCAATACCGCAACGGCGATGAACGATGTGATTCTCACGCTTTCACTCGATGGGTTTGAGGGTGACAGCTTTCAGGCCGATGACTTTCCATTTCGGGTCGGCTTTGGGTTTGACGGCAAGGGTGATGGTGCCGGGGTGGTCGAGCTTGAGCGTGCCGAGGTTGTCGGTGCGGTAGGTCTCCCACGAGCCGGTCGACACGGACTTCCCTGTGAGCGTCTGGCCGCCGGCCTCGACAGTGAAGGCGCTGCCGGGCGCGGCGCAGGAGCAGGTGACTTCGACGGCGTAGGTGCCGGGCTTGGTCAGCTTGATGTTCCACGAAACGAAGTCGTTGGCTTTAGCCCAACAGCCGATGTGATCCTTAGTGGCGGTGTGTTCATATTTCGGCGTGTCGCCATGAAGCGTGGCCTCGGCGGCGGGAAGCACGAAGCGTCCGTCGGCGCGAGGCGTGAGGCTGCCGTCATAGATCACTGGTACTGGCTGCAAATCGACGGCGGTAATCTTGAAGGCA
This sequence comes from uncultured Lentisphaerota bacterium, assembly GCA_903912445.1. Classification (GTDB taxonomy): domain Bacteria; phylum Verrucomicrobiota; class Kiritimatiellia; order CAIQIC01; family CAIQIC01; genus DP16D-bin41. The sequence goes on along the minus strand of CAIWHP010000042.1, from coordinate 18,521 downwards.
AAGGCGAGGTCGCACGGCTTTTGCGCGGGTAGCTTCACGACGAGGCCTTCGGCGGTCTGCTGCCAATCCAGTTTGCCGGCGTGACCGAGCAGCGCAACGTCGGAAATTTTTCCAGCGGCGAGCGCGAGCGATTTCACGACGAGCTGGCCGTCCTCGGGCCACCCTAGCGCGATGGCATAGAGCGTTCCGCCTTGGTGGGCCTGCCCTGAGCCCTGTCGAAGGGTGAAGCGGATGTCGGACGGCTTGTAGTTGCCGGTGTCGTTGAGGCCACCGTGGCGTCCCTTGCCGAGCTTCGTCGGGCCTTCGCCAAAAACCTTCCATGGACGCGTGCCGTAGATCGCCTCTCCGTTGACGTTGATCCACGCGGCCATCGCGTCGAGGATTTTCAGCTCGTCCTCGTCGAGCGTGCCATCGGGACGCGGCGGGAAGTTGAGCAACAGGTTGCCGTTCTTGCTGACGATGTCGCAGAGCATGTGGATGACCTGCGCCGGGGTTTTGTAGCCGTGGCGCTCCAGCACCTTCTCGTCGTAATACCAGCCACCGACGCACGTGTCGGTCTGCCACGGTTCGGGATGGATGCCTTCCATGACGCCGCGTTCGAGGTCGCGCACCCAGCGACCCTGCGCCTCCTGCTTGCAGTTATAGACCGCCTCATTTTTCCCGCCGTGGCGCTGCGCGTTGTCGTTGTAGTAATGCGCCAGCAGTTGCCGGCCGACTTCATCGGGATAGGGCAGCGGGCTGTCGGAATAGAGCAGGTCGGGGTGATAACGATCAATCATGTCCTTGATGCGGTCGAACCATGTCTGCTTGAAGGCCGGCGGCACGTTGGTGCCGTAATAGTGGAAGTCGGTCTTATCGTTCCCGCTCCAATAGAGGTCCGCGAATTTCGGATCGTTGCCATCGTAGGGCACACCCGCCAGCGGGCCGGTCTTGTCCGCACCCTTGGTCGCGCCGTAGAACCACCAGCTTGCCGCGAGATGTTCCGTCATGCCGAAGCGCAGCCCGTTTTTCGTCGCCGCCTGCTGCCACTCGCCCGCGATGTCGCGACGCGGCCCCATGGTGATCGAGTTCCACCGGTTAAACTTCGAGTTCCAGCAATCGAAGTTGTCGTGGTGCATCGCGATCATGCAAAAATATTTCGCGCCCGCCTTCTGGTAGAGCGCCATCAACGCATCCGGGTTCCACTTCTCCGCACGCCAGAGCGGAATGATGTCCTTGAAGCCATTGGTGGCGGGATGGCCGTAGTGCTCCAGGTGCCACTTGTTATGGCGGGATTGGCCGATGGACTGACCTTCCCTGCCCTTTTCGTCGTTTAGGTAGAGTTTACGCGCATACCAATCGCCCTGCATCGGCACCGACTCCGGCCCCCACACCGCCCAGATGCCCAGCTTCGCATCGCGGAACCAGTCCGGACACGCATACTGCCTGAGCGACTCATCCGTCGGCTGGAACGGCGCCGCTGCCCACGCCGCGCCGCCGCCACCAAGCAGCAGCAACGTCCACAAGCACAGTTGACGACGAGTTTTCATGCTTTCTCCTCTATAAACGCATCGCGCTGCGGGGCAGCGCACCTGCAATCCGCGCCAAAATTCTGCCCGCTTGAGGCCTGCCCCGCAGGCCGATGCCGTGCCCTAGCGTTCCGAATGTGAATGGCTTTGTGGGCGGGAGATCCAGCTCTCCAGAATTTGATATTGCTCTGAGAATAGGGTGAGGCTGTCTGACTAGCTGGGAGGGGCGGTGTCCTCACCGCCCTGCATAGTGGGGCCGCCATGCCGTAGCCACAGCACCGGATGCAACGCCCTCGCCTGCCGGTTCCTCTGCGGCGGCAGGAATGCCGCCGCTCCCAGCTAGTGCCTGCGCGGGGCTCATCGGTTTCACCGCTTAGCAACTGTGAAGTATGCGCGCCACTGTTCGTCAAACACACTCTTCCTTCGTTTTTGGCGCAATTTCCAAACCTTGGGAAACTCCTCCGTGGCTTTTCCCAAGGTTTGGAAAACCCGGCTGTTTCCGTTTCCAATGGTTGGAAAAGTTGCGCGCACCGGTTCATTTTGTTTCCAGGCACAGCACGGTCGCCAGCGCATCGAGGGCTTTTTCTGGGAGCGTCACGCTGACCTTTTCGCCGTCCTGTGTGAAGGGCAGCGGCTGGTGTGTGGCGAGCAACGAGACCTGCGCGATTTTCTCTTTCACGCCGGCGAGTTCGAATTTCCCGGCGGGCCATTTGAAGAAGTGGATGAAAAGTTTTCCAGGCTTGGTGGTGCAGCGCCAGTCGGTCTTGGCGTTGAAGGCGGGGCGGCCTTTCTTGTCCTTTTTCGCGGGGTCGTAGCTGCCGAGCTCGTCGCCGAACGGCGTGCGGCCCGCGCCGTAGATCGCGTCGCCGTTGCGCTTGAGCCACGCGCCGACCGTGCGGAGGATGTCCTGGCTCGGCTGCGGAATCGCGCCCTCGCCATCGGGGCCGACGTTGAGCAGGTAGTTTCCGCCCTTGCTGACGATATCCACGAGCTTGAAGCAGATGTCCTCGGGCGTCTTCCAGCGCTGGTCATCCTTCTTGTAGCCCCACGTGTCGTTGATCGTTGCGGCGGTCTCCCACGCGCCAGGCGTGACGGTGTGCGGAATTTCGTTGTCGCCGCGCGACTGATAATCCTGCAACCCGCCGGGGCCGAGGCGGCTGTTGATGAGCGTATCCGGCTGGAGCGTGCGGACAAGATCCACGAGCTGCTGGCAGCGCGCGGGCGTCATCAAGGTCGGCACGTCGAACCAAATCAGGCCGATGGGCCCGTAGTTGGTCAGCAGCTCGCGGACCTGCGGCATGGATTTGTCGCGGAAGTACTGGTCGAAATCCTTCTGTGGGTTTGGCGGAAAGTCCCAGTTGTTGTTCGCGCCATTCGGCTCGTGCCAGTCGGTCGCCTGCGAGTAGTAGAAGCAGAATTTCAGGCCGCGCCTGGCGCACGCCGCCTGCAATTCCTTGAACGGGTCGCGATGCCACGGCGTGCCGTCGAAGCAATTGTATTTGCTGACGGCGGAGCGATAGAGCGCGAAGCCGTCGTGGTGCTTGCAGTCGAACACGACGTACTTCATGCCGGCGTCGGCGGCGAGCTGCGCCCACTCGTCGGCGTTGAACTTCGCCGGATTGAACTGCTGCGCGAGCTGCTCATATTCCTTCACCGGGATGCGCGCGTTGTGCATGATCCACTCGCCGATGCCGCCGATCTTCTGGCCCTTCCACTCGCCGGCGGGGATGGAATAGAGCCCCCAGTTGATGAAGAAACCGTACTTCGCCTCGTGGAACCACTGCAGCCGCGCGGCGCGCTTGGCTTCGTCCTGCTTCGCCTTCTCCAGCGCCTCCGGCAGTTTCGCGCCGGGCGCGAGCAACTGGAATTCCTCGATGGTCGGGACTTCGCTCGCCTTGATGATGTTCAGCCGGAAAACGCGCGCCTTCTCCGGCGCAAAATCATAGACGCGCCGTCCGGCAATCGTTGTGCCCGTGACGAGCGGCTTCCATGCGGCCCCCGCCTTGCATTCGATGGCGAACTGTTCGGTCCGGTGATGGCCAAGTTCCATCACCAGCGCGCGGTTGATTTCTTTTTCTGCGCCGAGATCAACCTCAAGCCAGCCCGCGCGCGACTCCGGAGCCGCGCCCCAGCGCGTGCTTTCATCGCCATCGCAGGCTTTAGCGGCAGAATATTCGGCGTTCCACTCGCTCGATGCGCGCACCTTCATGCCCGCGGGCAAAACAGCGGAGCTGGCGGGCGGCGGCAATGGCTGGCCGTTGAAGAGCCGCGCGAGCACGGCGATGTTACGGTCATTGCCCCTGAAGGAGTCGGGCGGCTGGGTTGCGTAGGTCGCGATGGGCAGCGGCAGCGAATTGGTGCCGGGGCGGCTGAAACCGTAGATGCCGAAGTCGCCGTTGGCGGCGTCGGAAACAATTTTCCGCGCGTCGTGCCGGTCGCCCCAGCCGACGACGCAGAGCAGTTGCCGCGTCTTCGCGCCGAACATCGGCGCGACGGCGCGCATCGCGTCCGGCGTGCCGCTCTCGTCCATCATCCAGTCAAGCTCCTTGAGCAGCGGCGAGCCGGCGATGGTCGGATCGGACACCTTGTTGCACGAAAGCCAGATGATGCCGTCGGGTTTCACGCGCTTCGCCGTCGAGCGGATCCGCTCCCAGCAGCGATCCAGCGCTTTCCGCTCGTAGGCGAGCTTCGCCTCCGCCGTCAGCTTGTCCTCGCCGGGGAACGGCTGGCCGGTGAGCTGCTCGAAAAGTTTTTTCTCTGCGTTCAGCCACTTGCCGGCGCGCACCTTGTCGGCGGGATTCCACAGCCAGTCCACCATGAAGCCATCCATGCCGCTCTTGGCCAGAGCTTCCTCGATGGCGACGGCGAGATAGTCCAAATACGCGTCGGTGAAAGGAATGTGATAGGCGCTTGGCGTGCCGTAGCTCAAGTCGGGATGCTCTGCGCCCCAGCGTGTGTTGGCGGCGATGCAGAAATAGCCCATGACCTGCATGCCCTTGGCGTGACCGAGCTTCACGACCTCGGGCAGGAAATCGCTTTTCAGTCCGGGCTGCGCGGGAATTTTTCCGCCCTTGTACCACGCGTAGCCGTTGCACGAGACGGCGAACGTCTGGAGCACATTTGCGCCGAGCCCGGCGTACCACGCCACATGCTGCGCGGGATCGGCGTCGGCCCAGAGCCCCGGCGGCGCGAAGCCGTTCGGCCCGCCCGGTCCCCAGTTGAAGTCCACGCAGAACGCGCGGATCGGCTCCGGCAGCGGCGCGCCGGTGCGGATCAGTTCGCCAACCTTGCGCAGGGTCACCACGTCAATGTCGCGGATGCGGCCGCGGTAGTCGGGGCCCACATCGAGCGCGAAGACGTTGCCGAATTTTTTCGCGCCGAGATAGTCCGCGTAGATTTTCTCCGCGCTCATGCAGAGGCCATCGTGCTCCGGCAGCGAGTAGAACCACATCGCGCCGCCCTTGTGCTTGGGCAGGATCGGATAGGTGAACTCGGCGAGGCGATAATTTTTTCCCGCCGGATTTTTCATGTGCGGGCCGGCGGCGCTGTGGTCGCCGAGCGGACCGGGCCGGCCCATCTCGCCGAGGCGGATATCGGCCTCGCCCTGCTCGCCGTGGTTGAAGCCGATGAAGCAGCCGGGCTGGAACTGCTTGCACCACGCCACCGTCTCGGCATGGCTCAAGCCGCCATCGCCCACGGCATGGTCGAACCAGATGTATTCAACCGGGCCGCATTGCGTCAGCAGTTCCTTAAGCTGCGCCTTCTTCAGTTCCGCATTCGTACCGCCCTGATTCCTCTTCTTGGGCTCGGGTGTGGCGGGATCGTCCAGTCCGCCTGGCTGGCGCCACTCGCCCTCGGAAAAATAGAGCGCGAGCTTGATGCCGTGCTTGTCGCAGGACTTCTTCAACTCCGCGAGCACGTCGCAACCCAGCGGCGCCTTGGTGACTTTGCGGTCGGTAGTCTTGGTATCCCAGAGGCAGAAGCCGTCGTGGTGCTTCGTCAGGAACAGGATGTAGCCCATGCCCGCTTCCTTGGCGGTGCGCGCCCACTGCTCGGTGTCGCACTCCGTCGCGCGGAAGAAATTGATGTTGGTCACGCCCGGCGTCCACTCCTTGCCGGAGAACGTCGAGAAGCTCCAGCAGATGAACATGCCGAAGCGCTGGTTTTGCAACTCCTGCACCCGCGCGTCGCTGATGCGCACCGCTCCCGTGATGCAGCCGGCGCACGCGAGAGCCAACAGAAGCGTTGCGAGTGTTTTTGTTTTCATCTCTCTCCGATCACTTGGTGGTGTTTAGCAGTTGAAATTCCTCGAGGGTCGGGACTTCGCCGGCCTTGAGGATGTTCAGGCGGAAGTGGCGCGCGGTGACGGCTGGAAAGTCGAACGACTTGGCGCCGGCAATGGTGGTGCCGGTGACCAACGGTTGCCATGCGTCGCCGGCTTTGTACTCGACGGCGAATTGCTGGGTGCGGGGGAATCCGAGCTCCTTGATCACGGCGCGGTTGACCGGAGTGGGCGTGCCGAGGTCAACTGCGAGCCAACCGCTGCGCGACCCGGGCGCGGCGCCCCAGCGCGTGGCCTCGTCGCCGTCAAACGCTTTCGCGGCGTTGAGGGCGGTGCTCCAGACGCTCGATGCTTTTGCCGGTTTGCCGTTCGAGAGCGCGACCGTATCAACTTTGGCTTTCTTCAGGCCGTGCGGATTGGCGTCGGCAGGGGCAACCGGCAAGGGCGCGATAACGCCGGGGCTGTCGCCAAGCAGGGTCTCTTCGCCCTTCGCCAGCCGCAGTTCCTGCACCTGCCCATCCACCCACACCCGGCACGGCTCGCCGGCGAGGCTTTTGATGCGGATCCATCGCGTCTTGCCGGCTTTGCGTTCGGCGCTGACGAGGAAGGCGCCTTCGGCGCGGAGGTTATGGAAGACAGCGTTGGTCCATGTGCCGGGGACGGCGGGGAAAACGCGGATGAGGTTGCTGTGGCTTTGGAGGAGCATGTCTTGGAGCGAACGGGCGAGGACGATGGAACATTCGATGACCGGGCTGCCTTCGATGTACATCGTGTTGGGGCGGACGAATCGTTTGTCGGCCATGTGTTGGTGGATGCTGGCGAGGGCGTTGTCGCCGTCGCCGAGCGCGGCGTAGAGCGACGCGGCGGCGGCCCTCGACCAGCCATAGACGCCGCGGCTGCCGTCCACGGTGAGCCAGTGGTGGATGGATTTGTAGAGCAGATCACGATGGGCAGGATCGTTGGCGTCCATGATGTGGAGCGGATGCACCATGAGGATGTGCGACCAGTGCCGGTGGGATTTGGTGAACGCCATGTCGGCGCCGATGCGCAGGCCGTTTTCGTCCACGGGATATGGTGCGAGGATGGCCATTGTTTCCTGCCACTTGGGCAGCAGCGGGTCGTTGAGCTGGTAGCGTTGATTCAACTCGATCAGGGCCTGACAACCCCAGCGCAGAAGCGCGAGGTTGTAGTTGTTGTCGGCGGCATTGCCGTACTCGGGCGAGTGCAACACCGGCAGGTGCAGCTTGCCGTCGTCGCCTTTCTTCAGGAGGCGTAGATACAGGTTGATGCTGCCGCGCAGCAGCGGATAGAAAGCGTGTTGTGTCTGGTTCGTGACGAGGGCGTGGTCCATCGAGTAACGGTAGTGCTGGTAATAGTTGTGGAGCGCCCAGGTAAAGTCGCCGGGATTGATGTAGTGATCGGGCGCGCACGAACCATCGCCGCGCAGACCCTCGTAGTCGGTCGTGTGTGGGACGGTCGCGCAATCGTCGAAGCCGTAAATTTCCTTTGCGTTGCGGACAAAGTTGGCGCGCTTGGTGTCGAGAAACCGGACGAACGACTCGCCGAGTTCGAGCTGGTTGGCTGTGTACACCGGCAGGTAGAGCGTCTGGATGTTCAGGTTCCACCAGATGCGCGGCCAACCGGTATCGCGGAACCACGGTCCGAGCAAATCCACCGGCACCCGGTCGGGCCGCGACGCGGAGGCGAGCTTGTAGAACTGAATCCAGTAGAAGCTCTCCAGCTTGGGATCGGGCACTGACACGAAGCTCTTTGGGTACAACTTGTGCCACCACGCCCGGTGACGCGTCACGAGCAGGAGGGGGTCTGCGGCTGCGCTCTGCAGGACCGTCGCGACAACCTCCCGCCGCGCCGAGTTGCCGGGGAACGAGTCGGCGATGCTTAGATAGACGCGGCGGTTCCTCGGCGTCGCGAGTTCCTTCCAAGCCGTGGCGAATTCGCCACCCGCGTACCGGGGCTGAACACACACCGGCAGGCCATCAATCGTCTCCGCCGTGGCCGGTGGGTTGGGTGGGTCTTTGAACTTCTGTTGGTTGCGCTTGTCCTGACCGTGACCGGGCTCCCAGGCAAACCTGGCACCCTGTTCGCCGGCACTGGTTTCGAGATCGAGCACCATCGTCATCAGGTCAGCATGGATGTAGGTGTCGAACCGGAGCGTGCCCTTGTCGGTGGTGACGGTGCCGCGCACCTCGGCGTTCCACAGGTCGAGCCGCAGCGTGCCGTCTTGAATTTTGCCGACGGTTTCGAGTACCAGGCCGCCGATGGGGAGACGGTTGTTGTCGCGCCGGTGTTCGGTGACATCGGCGCGGCCCATCTCGAACCGGAGCCGGTTGTCGCCGTCGCGGTATATCATCGTACCGAGCAGGCCATTGCCGAGGAACGCGCCATAGTCGAACTTCGTTGGCAACGTCTCCCAGACGAGATCGTGCCGGGCGAGGAACGCCGGCCAGTCCACGCGGTCCGTCACCGGCACGGTACCGGACCCAGCCGCGACCCGTTCCCCGCCGGTGCGCACCCCGTGCGCCGACATGCAGCCGGTGCACGCCAGCGCCAGGGCCCAGCCAAGCAACTTTTTCATGTCGCACTTCCTTTTGTGATCAGCACGCTACCACCATAGAAAAGCGGCGCGTGGCTGTCCATGCACGGAGCGGGCGGCGGCATGGATGAAAATGACCGCGCGCTCACGGCGAGCGGATCAGCTCGCGGTAGCGGGCGGGCGCGAGGCCGGTGATCTTCTTGAAGACGCGCGAGAAATGGAACGCGTCGCCGAAGCCGAGGCCGGTGCCAATGGTTTCCAGCTTGTCATCGCCTTGCGCGAGCGCGAGCTGCGCGGCCTCGATGCGGCGCCGCAACTGATATTGGTGCGGCGCGACGCCGAGCGCGGCCTTGAAGGCGCGTGTGAATGTGGCGGGATGCCGGTGCAGGCGTTGCGCCAGCTCGGCGATGGCGATCGGCTCGTGCAGCCGCCGCTCGATCTCCGCGAGCGCGGGCGCGAAGGCGGCGGCGCGCGTATGCCAGCGGTTCCACGCGGCCATATCGGCCTGCTCCAAAAACAGCGCGAGCAGTTGCAGCAGCAGGCCGGAGCGGCGCAGCACCGCGCCGAGCGAGTCGTCGTGATAGAGGCGGATCAGGTCGGCGAAAAGGTCCGGGACACGTGCCGCGGCGGCGGGCCGCAGCTCGAACGGCACCTGCATCCGCGCAAACAGATCGAGGCCCGTGTGCAGCGTCGCCGCGAAGTGGCACCACGAAAGATCAAGCCGGCGCTGGCAGCGGTGATCGTGCGGTGTGCCGGCGGGAAGCAGATAGAGGCCGCCGGGGCGCAAACGGAAGACGCCGTCGTGATGCCGCAGCTCGCCTGCGCCGCCGTGGACAAAATAGAGGCGCGACCGCGAATCGCAGGAGCGCTGGCACGACCAAGCGGGACCGAGGCGCGAGCGGTAGGCGCAGAAGACATGGACGTGCAGCGTCGCCAGCAGGTCGTCGCGCTCGAACTCCTGCCACGAACTCACCGTGTCGGTTTTGGTCGCCCGCGTCCACATCGTGGCGGCACCGTAGCCGCCCGCCCGCGCCGCGGCAATCCTTTTGCATTCCCGGCAGCGCGCTCACCCGGCGTATTCCGCCCGTGCAAGGCCGGCCTGGCGCCGGGTTCAGCCAGGGCTGGGCAGCCGGCCGGCGCGGGTTTCCAGGCCCTTGGAAAACGCCGTGCGTGGGCTGATTTGCCTTGCGTTGGGGCGGGGGCGTCGGCATCATGCGCGCCGTTTTCGCCGTCCGGCCGCGGGCATAAAGCCCGTTCCTGCGCGCGGCGGAGTCAACCCAACAGGAGCGAAACATGCACGTGAGTCTGTCAGTGTTGGTGGCCGCCATTGCCGTGGCAGGCCTGACCGCCCGCGCCGCCGACGAGAAGAAACCCGAAGCCGTGCCGCCCACCATGCCCAGCATGCCCGCCTTGCCGATCCTCAAGGACGTCCCGCCGGCCACCGTGGTCGCGGTCGTCAATGGCGTGGAGCTGCGCCAGTCCGCCGTGAACGAGCGGCTGGACAAGGTCATGAAGATGCTCAGCGGGCGGATCCCGGCGGAAAAGCAGGGGATGTTCCGCGCGCAGGTCAGCGGCCGCGTGCTGGATGAACTGGTGATGCAGACGCTGCTGCTGCAAACCGCCGACAAGGCGAAGATCGCTGTTTCGGACGCCGACATCGCGAAGGCGATCAAGGAACTGCCGCTGCCGCCGGGCCAGACGATCGAGGCGGCCTACCAGGCGCAAGGCCTGAGCAAGGCGGAGTTCGAGAAGGAAATTGCCACCGGCATGAAGATCCAGAAGCTGATCGAAAAGGAAACCGACGGAACCTCGAAGGTGACCGATGCGGACAGCAAGAAGTTCTTCGACGAGAACAAGGAGCGCTTCGCGCAGCCGGAGACGGTGACCGCCCGCCACCTGCTCGTGAAGTTCGAGCAGGGTGCCGACGACAAGGCCAAGGCGGCGGCGAAGGACAAGGCCGAGGGCCTGCGCAAGCAGCTCCAGAACGGCGGGGACTTCGCGAAGCTCGCCAAGGAACATTCGGATGACCCGGGCAGCAAGGAGACCGGCGGCGAATACACCTTCCCGCGCGGCCAGATGGTGCCGGCGTTCGAGAACGCCGCGTTCACCCAGGCGCTCAAGGAGATCGGCCCGCTGGTCGAGACGCCCTTCGGCTACCACATCATCCAGACGCTCTCCAAGAACGCGGGCAAGTCGCCGTCGTTCGACGAAGTGAAGGCCGACATCGCCAAGTACCTTGAAAACAAGAACAAGGGCGAAGTCGTGCAGAAGTACATCGCCGCGTTGAAGTCCAAGGCCGACATCAAGTATCCCGAAGCGAAGTAAGCCCGCGCTGCTTCCGACGGCCGGCCGGAGTTTTCCCTGTGAAAATTCCGGCCGGTTTGTTTTTGTCCACCAAGGCCCGGGGCGGGTGCGCTGCGCAAGGAGGCGCGGCTGTCCGCGCCGGGGAACTACAGGGCGGCCAGATGGCGACAGGCCGTGTGGCGATAGAGCTGCGCCATAATTCGGTCGGCCCGCAGGGAGACGTACTGCGGTGAAAAAGCGTGGGCCCCTGGGCTGAAGGACAAGGGCGATGGGACGCGGCGCCTGGGCTGCGCTCAGTACTCGAACTTCACGGGCACGGACCCGCCGGGGCCGTAGTCCATGCGCAACGGGCCGTTGTTGGACGAGGCCAGCAGGACGGGCAGGTTCTCCACGGCGCCGGGCGCCGGCGTGATGGCTGGCGCCGCCGGGGCGCCATGGGCCGGCGGCTCGATGCGGATCTGCGACCAGAGGACCGGCGCGCCGGTGTCGTTCGCGACGGGCGTATGCATCAAGTAGAGGCCGAGCCCCACGATCAGCACCGCGGCGGCGGCCAGCCGCAGCGGCTGGAACAGCTGGCCGGCGTGCTCCTGCCACGCCGCCCACCAGGCCAGGGCCGGCGGGGCCACGGGCTGCGCCGGCAGCGCGCGCATGATCTGGCTGACACACCGGGCGGACAGGTCCGCCGGCGGCTGCTCATAGCGCAGCAGGCCGAAGGTGGCGCGGATGTTGTTCTGATGGTCCACCGCGGCGCGGCACATGGCGCAGGCCCGGATGTGCGCGCGCATCTCGGCCGCGCGCGGGTCGTTCGCGTCCAGGCCGACATAAAATTTGGCGTCGTCGCAATTCATGGCGCAAACTCCGCAAGTTCCCGCTGCAACTGCTGCCGCGCGTAGAAGAGCCGGGAGCGCACCGTGCCTTCCGAGAGCTTCATCATCTGCGCGATTTCGTGGTGCTTCAGACCTTCGATGTCGTGCAACACCACGACCATTCTATGTTCATCTGACAGCTTCTGCAGCGCCGTGTTCAATCTTTTTTGCAATTCGGCCATGGTCACGTCGCGGTAGGGCGATTCGCGCGCCCGAAGCTCGACGAAGGTCGGGTCGCGCTCGATGCCCGCATCCATGTCGTCCAGCCGCAGGTCCAGCACGCGGCGGCGGTTTTTCTCGCGGAAATTCAGCGCATGGTTGATGGCGATGCGGTAGACCCACGTGTAGAACGACGAGTTTCCGTGGAAGCGCGCCAGCGCCGCATAGGCCTTGAGGAAGATCTCCTGCGCCAGGTCCTCAGCGTCCTCGCGGTTTGCCGTCATGTGGTAGAGCAGGCGGTAGATCTGCGGGTGCGTGTGCCGGACCAACTCCTCGTAGGCGGCGAGCTCGCCGCGTTGCGCACGCCGGACCAGCTCGCGCTCGGCGGCGGGGTCAGGCGCGGCAGCGACCGGCGCTGGTTGTGGCGGCGTGTCATCCATGACGTTCAGGCAACCGTTCTTTCAGGCCGCTCCCGGCGGCCGCGTGAGCATAAGAGAAACGCGCGCGCTGTCAATGCCACACCGCCGCGGTGTTCCCGGCCGCAGCAAACCCACGGACCCGGCGGTGCGCCGGGTCCGGCGGCCGTCACTTCCGGCGCCGCGGCAGGCGTGTGCCCCGCGGGCGGGTGCGCTCCGGGCGGCGCGCGCGGGGGGCCGCGGCCGGCGCAAAGCTTTTGTCCGGGGCCCCGCCCTGGGACGAGCCGCCCACCGTGGGCGGAGTGTGGCTCGAGGCGAGGTGGAAGACCACCGGCGCGCCGTCGAGGTCGAACGTGCGGCGCAGCGCACGGACGAGGTAGGTCTCGTAGGCCGGCGTCAGGCGCCGGACCTGGTTGACGAACAGCTTGAGGCGCACGGGCTTGGTGCCGACCTGGGTGGCGTAGTAGAGCTTCAGGCGCCGGCCCTCGATCATCGGCGGCTGCACCTTCTGCATCGCATCGCGCAGCACGCGGTTCATCACGCCGGTCGGCATCTTGAACTGCACGGCGGCGGAGACCCGGTCGATCGCCTCGATGCTCTTGCGGAGGTTCGTGCCGTCCAGCGCGGAGATGAAGAGCATGGGCACCGCGAGGTAGGGCAGCGCGTCGTGCAGCGCCTTCTCGTAGGTGGTCATCTTCACGGTGTCGGCGACGAGGTCCCATTTGTTGACGATGATCAGGCAGCCCTTCTGCGCCTCCTGGATCATCGCGCCGATGCGCTTGTCGAGCGCGGTCGGCCCGTCCTCGGCATCCAGCATCAGCACGACCACGTCGGCGAGCCGGATGCTCTCCTCGGCGCGGATCAGGCTGAACTTCTCCACGGCCTCGTGGAGGCGGCCGGAGCGGCGGATGCCGGCGGTGTCGATCAGCTGGTAGCGGCGCGCCTGCGGCCCGGTGCCGATGACGAAGGGGACCACGATGCTGTCGCGCGTCGTGCCGGGCACGTTGGAGACAATCACGCGGTTGTGGCCGAGCAGCTTGTTGATGAACGACGATTTGCCGACGTTCGGCCGCCCCGCGACGACCACCTTGAGCGCCTCGGTGGTCTCCGGCGGCGCGCCCGGCGGCAGGTGCGGCAGCGCCGCGCAGATCAGCTCGCCGATGCCGCGGTTGTGCAGCGCCGACACCGGATAGATCGGATAGTGGAACTTTTCGAACTCGGTGGTCTGGTCGTCGAGCCGCGGGGTGTCGGCCTTGTTGGCGGCGAGGAACACCGGCTTGCCGCTGCGGCGCAGCAGGGCCCCGACCTCTTCGTCGAGCGGCGCGCAGCCGGCGGTGAGGTCCACCACCCACAGGATCGCGGCCGCGTCCTCGATGGCGATCTCGACCTGCTGCCGCGTGCCGGCGTGGATCTCGTGGTCGGGTTGCTGCCGGTCGAACGTGTCCAGGCCGCCGGTGTCGATCAGCTCGAACCGCTCGCCGTCGCGGACCACCTCGTGGACGAGCCGGTCGCGCGTGACCCCGCTCTCCTCGTGGACGATCGCGATGCGCTGGCCGACCAGCCGGTTGAACAGGGCGCTCTTGCCGACGTTCGGCCGGCCGACGATCGCGATCACGCGGCCGGGCGCGCCCGGCGGGGGCGGGGTGGCCGGCTCCAGGCTGGACGTGGCCGGTTGGACTGTTTCGGCCTGCGGTTGCTCTGCGTTCTTCTTCATCTTGCCTTCCATCAACTTGCCACCTGCAACTTGAAACTTTTCGAGCTTATTTCTGCTGCGAGCCATGCTGGACGTGCGCAAGCTGGCGCGCGCCATCCACCACATACTGCATCCAGGAAATCGCCGTCAGCACCGCGGCGATGCCGACGAACCAGTTGAACTGCCGCTCCGCGCCGCCGACCAGCACCCAGATGATCGTCGCCATCTGGAAGAACGTCGCGGTCTTGCCGCTGAGCCGCGGCTGGATCGTCACATTGCCGGCCAACTCGTGCACGAGGAACGAGCCCAGGATGAGCACGACGTCGCGGCTGATCACCAGGGTCGTGAACCAGACCGGGATGTGCGGCGCCAGCGCCGGCAACGAGGGCTGCGTCAGCAGGATCAGCCCGGAGAGCAGCAGCGCCTTGTCGGCGATCGGGTCGAGCATCCGGCCGAGGTCGGTCACCTCGTTGCGCGACCGCGCCAGGTAGCCGTCGAGCGCGTCGGTGACCGCCACCGTCGCGAAGACCACCAGCGCCAGCATCCGCTCCATCCAGATGTCCTCGCCGCCGCGCAGGCCGATCAGGTAATAGACCAGCAGCGCGATGAACACCGGCACGCCCATGAGGCGGGCGATGGTGACTTTCGTCGCCAGCGTCAGCCTGGGCCTATGTTGTACAACATCCATGTTCCAGACCTTGGAAAACAAAACCCGCGTTTTTCCCAACCTTGGAAAAAACCAACCTTCACTTTTCCAAGCCTTGGAAAAGGCGCAGGGCCATTGTTCCAAGGTTTGGAAGAAATCGCAAGCCTGCGGCCCACCGGGCGGCGGCGCGCCATTTTAGCGTTGCCTGCGCCCCGGCCGGCTTCCTATGCTGCGCCGCTGGCTGGCGCCATCAGGCGCAAAGGAGATTCCGGCATGAAAATTCGCACGGCGTGGTATGGGTGGGCGACCCTCGTAGGCGCGATGGCGGCGGCATGGTTTGGCCCGCAGGCGTGGGCGGCGCCGGAGGCGCGGCCGGCGCGGGCCTACGACGTGGCCGCCTACATCTGGCCCTCGTACAGCGACACCCCGGAGCTGCGCTGGGCCTGGCCGGAGCGGATGGGCGAGTGGGAGCGCGTGCGGCAGGCCCAGCCCAAGTTCCCGGGCCACAAGCTGCCGGGCCTCCCGCTCTGGGGCTATGTCAACGAGGCCGACCCCGGCGTGATGGAGATGCAAATCAACGCCGCCGCCGACCACGGGGTCAACGTCTTCATCTATGACTGGTATTGGTACGACGGGCGCCCGTTCCTGGAAAACTGCCTGACCAACGGCTATCTGAAGGCGCGCAACAACGGGCGCGTGAAATTCTACCTCATGTGGGCCAACCTCGATGTGACGTATGGCTGGGACATCCGCAACAGCTGGGACCGCGACACCATCATGTATAAAGGCGCGGTGGACCGGGCTGGTTTTGAGAAGCTGGCGCGCTACGTGATCCAGAGCTATTTTGCGCAGCCGTCCTACTACACCCTGGACGGCAAGCCGGTCTTCGCGATTTACGACCTCAACCGGTTTGTGCAGGGGCTGGGCGGGGTCGAGGCCGCGGCCGAGGCGCTGGCCTGGTTCCGGGCCGAGGCCGTGCGCGCCGGGCTGAAGGGGCTGCACCTGCAATGCATCCTGCGCAGCAACACGTACAATTTGTCCGGCTTCGACAACAGCCAGGCGAAGGTGCCCCAGGCCGAGGCGGTCAAGCGCCTGAACTTCGACAGCCTGACCCATTACCAGTTCTGCCACTTCCTGAACGTCAAGAACCCGATGGAGAAGGTGGTCGCCCTGGCCGAGGCGGAATGGGCGAAGCTGGCTGCAACCTATGACGTGCCTTATTTCCCGCACATCTCCGTCGGCTGGGACAGCAACGCCCGATACAAGGAGCTCCGGCCCGCGATCATGACCGACAACGACCCGACGCAGCTCGCCGCCGCGCTCAGGAAGGCCAAGGCCTACGCGGACGGCAAGCCGCACCAGCCCCCGCTGATCACGATCAACGCCTGGAACGAATGGACCGAGGGCAGCTACCTGGAACCCTGCACCCGCTACGGCTACGGCTATCTGGAGGCCGTGCGGTCCGTCTTCAAACCAGCAAGCCCCTAAGCGGACAGGCTCAGCGCGCGGGGTTCAGCGCCTCCAAGGCGAGCAGCAAGGCCTGCGTGCCGCTGCGGCCGTGGCCGAGCGCGCGGGCTTTTTCATAGAGCGTGCGGGCCAGCTCAACGCCGGGCAGCTTGAGGCCGAGCGCTTCGGCTTCCTGCAAGGCCAGGCCCAGATCCTTAAGAAAATGATCGACCATGAAGCCCGGCGCATGATCGCCGCGCGCGATGCGCGGCCCGAGCCGCTGCAGCGCCCATGATCCCGCGGCGCCGGCGCCGAGCAGGTTGATGAGCTGGGCCTGGTCCAGGCCGGCGCGCGCGGCGACGAGCAGCGCCTCGCACAGGCCGACCATCGTGCCGGCGATGATGATCTGGTTTACGAGCTTCGCCTGCTGGCCCGCGCCCGGCCCGCCGACGCGCTCGATGGACTTGCCCAGCAGCCGCAACAGCGGCAGCGCGCGCTCGAAAGCGGCGGCCGCGCCGCCGACCATGATCGATAGGGAGCCCTCCCGGGCGCCGATATCGCCGCCGGTGACAGGTGCGTCGAGGGCGGCCAGGCCGCGCGCGGCGGCGGCGGCCGCGATCCGGCGCGCCAGCTCCGGCGGGCTGGTCGTCATGTCCACCACCAGTGCGGCCGTAATTTTTTCCGCCGCGAAAAGGCCGCGCGCGCCGAAGTAGACCTCCTCGACGTCGGCGGGATAGCCAACGATGGTGAAGACCGCCTCGGCCGCCTGCGCGACCGCCGCCGGGCTGGCGCACCAGGTCGCGCCGCGCTCGAGCAGCGGGGCGGCCTTCGCCGGCGAGCGATTGAAGACGTGCAGCGTGTGGCCCGCCGCCTGCAGGCGGCCCGCCATCGCCGCACCCATGATGCCCGTGCCGATCCAGCCGATGTTCATTGTCCGTTTTCTCCGCGCGCAGCATAGCACGATGGGGCTGTTTCCGAACCTTGAAAGGGCCGGCAACGACCGGCTGGAGCCTGTGCGGCGCGGCGCTTTTGGCGAAAACCCTTGCGCAGCGGCGGGTGGCACGCTATGTTCCCCGCGCTTTGCGCTCGGGTGGTGGAATGGCAGACACGTATGTTTGAGGTGCATATGGCGCAAGCCGTGGGGGTTCAAGTCCCCCCCCGAGCACCAGCAACCCGCCGGATTTCCTCGCAGTTCCCGGCGGAAACACAGGAGTACACATGAGTTGGTTAAGCAAGTTGTTCGGCGGTGGCCCGGGTGCCGCCGTGGCGAACCGGATGATCGTGGATGGCACGCGCTGGGCCGAAGGCCGCGGTGGCGACCGTCAATCGCCGCGCGAGCAGGTGATGATCCTGCAGTCCATCGCGCGTTTCGCCAAGCAGGAAAAAATCGAGACCCAGGTCGTGTTTGAAGGCCGCCCGCTGCGCGAGGTCTCCGACGACGGCGACTTCAGCGGCATCAAGGTCTTCTTCACCGAGAAGCAGGGCAGCGCCGGCGATCTCGTGCTTTCGCGTGCGCGCAGCGCCGGTGCGCGCGCCCTGATGGTCTTCACCGCCGACCCGGCGATCGAGCAAAAGGCCGCGTCGATGGGCTGCAGCGTGATGCACATCTCGACGCTGCGCAAGGCCACCGAGGGCGGCGGCCAGCAGTTCGAACCGGGCAGCGCCCCGCTGATGCGGAGCGGCGACCGGGGCGACCGTGGCGACCGGGGTGGTCGCGGCCGGCGTCCGATGGGTGCTGGCGGCCGTCCGCCCCAGCAACAGCGCCAGCCGCAGCGCCAGCCGCAGCCGCCGGCGGATGGCTCCGCGCCAGCCGCCTCTTCGGCGAACCAGTCGGTACGCAACCTGATCGATCTCGTCGAGACGCCCGTGCGTCCGGCCGCGCCTGCGGCCGCACCGGCGCCCGCGCCGGCACCTGTCGAATCCGCTCCGCCGCCGCCCCCTCCTCCGCCGCCGCCGGCTGCGGAGCCGAGCGCGCCCCCGCCGGCGCAGGGCTGAGGAGCTTCCGTCAGAATCTTGCAGGGCGCAGAGCCAACTCTGCGCCCTGTTTGTTTTTCCGGGGGGCCGGTTCAGCCGGTGAAGGTGACGCAGGCGATGTGCGGGACTTCGCGATAGCGGCCGTCGAAGTCGAGACCGTAGCCGACGACAAAGCGGTCGTCGATGGTGAAGCCGATGTAATCCGCCTGGAACGGCACGCTGCGCCGCGCGGGCTTGTCGAGCAGCGCGCAGGTGCGGACGGTGCGCGCGCCGCGCGCGCGCAGATGCTGGTGCGCAAAACTCAACGTCCGCCCCGTGTCGAGGATGTCGTCCACGACGAGTACATCGGTGCCGGTCACGTCCATGCCCACGTCCTTGGCCACGCGCACCGTGCCGGAGGAGGTGGTGCCCGCGCCATAGCTTTCCAGCGTCATGAAATCGATGCGCGGATGCACATCCTGCCGGTACAGCTCGCGCACCAGGTCGGCCAGGAAGATGAAGCTGCCGCGCAGGATGCCGATCATCACCAGGTTCTCGCTGCGGCAGCCCTCGGCCATTTCACGGACAAGCGCGCGGACCCGCGCTTCGATCTGGTCGGCGGAAAAAAGCACCTGCTGGATGTGGTGGGCGTTCATGCCGGACGCCCCCCGAGAAAGGCGCGGGGCGGCCGGCG
>CAIWHP010000041.1 GCA_903912445.1 uncultured Lentisphaerota bacterium | reverse complement strand
GGCATGCGCTACACCGTCGGCCTGGCCGCGAAGGCGACCCACGCGCTGGCGGACGCCGGCGTGAACATCGAGATGCTCAACCAGGGCGCCTCGGAGATCAGCATCATGTTTGGCGTGAAGGAAGCCGACCGCAAGAAGGCGGTCCGCGCGCTCTACCATGCGTTTTTCGCAACCCAGCCGCAGCCATGAACGCCGGGGAAATATCCAAGGCCAAGCGAATTCGTAACGGTTTGATCATCACCAGTGTCGCTCTTTTTATCGTTGCTGGACTGGCGCTGTTCTATCCGTCCCGCGATCCGCTGATCGCGCGCTGCTTCTCGGCGGGCTCCTGCCTGCTGGCCGCCATGCTCTGGCTGCTGCCGGCGACCAAGCTCTCCTTCGCGCGTTGTCTGGAAATGCTCGTGGCCGGTAATGTGCTGTTGCTCTGGGCGCACACCGACAGCAACCGCCTGCACTGGAGATGGTCCATCATCCATGACGCCGTCGGCCAGCTGAACGCCGTTCAGCCGTTCGACTTCGACAGGTTTGGCTCGCTCTTGAGCGAGACCTTGCGCGGTGGTGCCCTGTTCAACCTGGGCCTTGCCGCCGTTTGGATGCTGAATATCTTCGCACTCATTTATCTGGCGCAGTCCGAAAAGGAAAAAGCTGCTGGCAAGGCACCCGGGGTTGCGTCATGAGCACGACATTCCCGTTCGACCGGGCAGCGGAGAGACAACCATGAACAAGATCGTCATCTATGACACGACGCTGCGCGACGGCGCGCAGGGCGAAGGCGTTTCGTTTTCCAGCGCGGGGAAAATCCGCATTGCGAAACAGCTCGACCTGCTCGGAGTGGACTATATCGAGGGCGGCTTCGCCGCCTCGAACCCGCGCGACATGGAATTCTTCAACGAGATCCGCAAAGAAAAGCTGACGCACGCGAAGATCGCCGCGTTCGGCTCGACGCGGCGCGCGCACGTGCCGGTCGGCGAGGACGCGGGGGTCCGCGCGCTGCTCGAGGCGAAAACGTCCGTCTGCACCTTCTTCGGCAAGAGCTGGCGGCTGCACGTCACGGACGTGCTGAAGGTGCCCGAGAAGGAAGCGCTGGCGATGATCGCCGACACCGTGCGCGTGCTCAAGGAGCACGGCAAGGAGGTCATCTTCGACGCCGAGCATTTCTTCGACGGCTACAAGGACAGCCCGGAATTCGCGCGCGCCGCGCTCACGGCGGCGCTCGGCGCCGGCGCCGACTGCCTGTGCCTCTGCGACACCAACGGCGGCACCCTGCCCCACGAGATCGCCGGCATCACCGCGCAGGTCGTCCGCGATTTCCGGGTGCGCATCGGCATCCACACGCACAACGACGGCGACTGCGCCGTGGCCAACTCGCTGGAGGCCGTCCGCGCCGGCGCGACGCAGGTGCAGGGCACGATCAACGGCTACGGCGAGCGCTGCGGCAACGCCAACCTCTGCTCGATCATCCCGGGCCTGGTGCTCAAGCTGGGCCACAAGTGCCTGCACGAAGGCAGCCTCAAGAAACTGCGCGAGGCCGCGCTGTTCGTGGACGAGATGGCCAACCTGCGGCCGAACCGCAAGGCGCCCTATGTCGGCGAAAGCGCCTTCGCGCACAAGGCGGGCATGCACGTGGACGCGGTCCGCAAAAACCCGACCACCTTCGAGCACGTCCTGCCGGAGAGCGTCGGCAACCAGCGGCGGATTCTCGTCAGCGAGCTGTCCGGCGCGAGCAACGTCTTCCTCAAGGTCGTGGAGATGGGCCTGGCCCTCGACAAGAACGCGCCGGAGATCAAGGAGATCCTGCGCGAACTGGAGCGCATGGAGCAGCACGGCTACGCCTTCGAGGCCGCGGAGGGCTCCTTCAAGCTCCTGATCCAGAAGGTGCTCAAGCGCCACAAACCGTTCTTCGAGCTGCAAGGTTTCCGCGTCATCGTCGAAAAGCGCACCAAGGACGGGCCGTGCATTTCCGAGGCCACCGTCAAGGTCGCCGTCAACGGCGAGACCGCGCTGACGGTCGGCGAAGGCAACGGCCCCGTGGACGCGCTCGATCACGCGCTGCGCAAGGCGCTGCTGCAATTCTATCCGCAGATCAAGGACGTCAGCCTGACCGACTACCGCGTCCGTATCCTCGACCCCACCGAGGCGACCGCCGCCAAGACCCGGGTCGTCATCGAATCCAGCGACGGCACCAGCACCTGGGGCACGGTCGGCGTCTCGCCGAACATCATCGAGGCCTCGTGGGAGGCGCTCGTGGACAGCGTCGAATACAAGCTCCTCGAGAGCGAAAAGCCGGCGAAGAAAAAAGGCTGACGGCGGAAGTTTCGCGCAAAGGACGCCAAGCGCGCCAAGGTGGGGGTGTTCTGATGTGACTTTAGAAAGAGGACATGAAGTCATGACAGGAAACGAGATCGCCAAGATCATTGTGGATTGCGCCCTGCATATTCACCAAGGCCTCGGCCCGGGCCTGCTGGAATCCGTATACGAAGCCGTACTCGCAGACGACTTGCAGCGATGCGGGCTGCACGTCGAACGCCAGAAATCCATTCCCATCATTTTCGAGGACCGCCATTTTGACGAGGGTTTCCGGGCGGATCTGCTGGTGGAGAACAAGGTTATCATCGAGCTCAAATCCGTCGAGCAACTTGCCCGTGTTCACAAGAAGCAAGTGCTCACCTATTTGCGTCTCTCTGGCAACAAGCTGGGCTTGCTCATAAACTTCGGCGGCGAATTACTGCGAGGGAACATACAACGCTTGGTCAATGCTCTGCCTGAATAAAACCTTGGCGAACTTGGCGTCCTTTGCGCGAAACAGCTAACGTTGGACCCTTCAAATATCGGTAGATATGAAAATGGATATCAAGCCATCTCTGCTGCTGGGCACGGCCTACACACTGCTCGCTATGCTGCTCGCCGGCGGCTGCGCGAACAGGCTGTGCTATCACCCCGATCACACCGTCTACAGCCAGCCGCAGCAGGCGCGGCCGCCGGCCGAGGTGGTGCGATTTGCGAGCGCCGATGGCACACAACTGACCGGTTGGTTTGTGCCTGCGGTCGGTCCGGCGAAGGGCACGGTCGCGCACTTCCACGGCAATGCGCAGAACCTGACCGCGCATTACTCGTTCGTGAGTTGGCTGCCGGCAGCGGGCTACAACGTTTTCACCTTCGACTATCGCGGCTACGGCGAATCGGCCGGCTCGGTAGATCGTGACGGCGTTGATGCCGATGGCGTCGCCGCGCTGCGCTATCTCGCGGAACGTCCGGGCATCGACACCAACCGCATCGTCGTGCTCGGCCAGAGCCTAGGCGGCGCCATCGCGCTCGCCGCCCTCGCGGAGCGCCCGTGCCGCGTGCGCGCCATCGCGCTCGACTCCACGTTTTATTCCTACCGCGCCGTCGCACGCGACGCGATGAGTCACATTTTTTTCTACAGCCTGATACGCTGGCCCCTTTCGCTGGTTCTGGTCGGCGACCGGCGCAGCCCGTGCGACACGCTCAAGCGCCTGCCGCCCATGCCCATCGTCTTCATCCACGGCACCGCCGACACCGTCATCCCCTATCATCACAGCGAGCGGCTGTTCGCAGAGGCGCAAGAACCGAAGCAGCTGTGGACGGTCAAGGACGGCGTGCACGCCAGCGCGCTGCTCGCGCCCGCGCAGCCCTGGCGCGAGCGGCTGGTGGCTTTTTTCGACAGCGCCCTCGCCCGCTGACGCCCGCGGCCACAATCGTGCGCCTATCCCGCCAGCAGGTCTGTCATCTTAACGGGTCCTTGGGGCAGGAGCGGGGCGTCTCCGCCGCTGCGGGGACACAAAGCCGTAAAACTGTTGCGAGAGGGACAGAGCACACCGCAGAACTGCGCCGCGGCTATTTATCGGGCGGGCGGACATTGAGATCACGCTCCAGCGACTGCGGGGCAAACCGCTGCAGCAGCACGCGCCCGTCCGGATCCACCACGTGCAGGATCAAACCGTAGAATTCACTGCCCGAGGCGCTCCGCGACACGCCGACGCGCGCAATGGTGGAAACCTGTTCGGAGCGAAACAGCTGGATGCCTTTCGCCTCGAACGTATGGTGCTCGCCGCGGTCGATGCGCGGCAGCAGCACGCTCTCGACGCTTTCCCGGTGGCGCGCGCGGTCTGCGATGGAGCGGCTGAAATATTCGATCACCATCCGGCTGCCGGAGGCGATCTCGCCATGCTGGCAGTTCAGCGTAATGCGCGGCGTGTATAAGATCTGACCGTCGAGCCCGCGGCCGCGCACCCCGGCGCCCTCCTGCTTGCGCGCCTTCAGCCGGGAGAGGTCTTCGTACACCGTCACCCGCATCGTATACCCGATCATCGACTGCAACGATTCATTCGCCGGGCGGCACAGGTCCAGAATCCGTCGCACCCGCTCACCCTCGGGGGGTTCCGCCAGGTTGTTGGTGAGGGACTCCAACGACAAAGGCGGCCGGACCTTGATAATGTCCAGCGCCTGCCGCAGCCGCGTCAGCCCGATCACGCGGTCGCGCTCCTCGTCCAGCGCCCGCAAGGCCGAAGCGCCGCCGTGCCGCTCCAGGGTGCCGCGGATGAGGGCCAGTTCCTGGACATACTTCTCCGCCAGCTTCACAAGGGTGAATTCATTGCTGTACTGCACCTGCAGGATGCGCAGATGGAAGACGGCCTGCACATCGCGCAGTTCCACCGGGTCCTCGATCGGCCGCGGCGGCATGGCCCGCACCTTGGCAAACCGCACCAGCTCGTCATGCACGAGCACCAGGGCGCGGAATTGCGCGTTGGACTGCATCTCGCGCTCGATCACGCCCCCCTGCGCCAGGTACTCGTTGCCCAACGCCGTGAGCCGCTCGGCGCCCTGCTTCTCCGCCATCTGCAGGCCGACCTCGAAGGTCTCGCGCGCCGGCAGGGCCTCCTTGGGCAACGCCGCCCCACGGCCGCCGACGACGCCCAGCAACAGTCCCACCATGATGGTCAGCCAACGCATGGTGTACAAACTAATCCTCCCGCGAAAAGATGTCGAATGCTTTTCCATCCGCGACCGATTTTTTCCGGGAGGACGCGAGGAGCAGGTGACGCCCGAGGCGGGACCCCTGCCGCCACGAGCCCGGACGGAAGGTCACGGCTGCTGCGTGGAGAGGGTGACGGTGAAGGCGCGGCGCGCTTCGGGGCCGAGCTGCCAGCGGGTCCAGACCACGCGGTTGGTGCCTTCGCCCAGTTCGACCGCTTCGCTGGCGAGCGCCCAGCCGGGCGGCATGTTGGTGGCGATACTGTTGGTGTCGGCACCCAGCCAGAGTTCCGCCTGCAAGGTGCGGAGCGCCGCCTCGGCCGTCGCCTGCCGGTGCGAGGTGGCCTCGGCCCGCAGGGTCCCCACCAGTCCGCTGGCGACCGCCGTGACGATCAGCGCCACGACGGCAAAGGCGACCACGACTTCGATCAGCGTGAAGCCGGAAGAAGCAGGGAGAAACGGAGGGCTGGAGCGCTGGAGTACAGGGGAAACAGAAGAACACCTGGCAGCAACCCGCCCTCGTCTTCCAGTGCGCCCATGCTCCATTACGGCATCACTCCCATCTTCGCGCCCCGCTCACTGCAGGTTCGAGCTGGAAATATCGGCGGCATCGCCGGCGCCGCCGGGCTCGCCGTCGCCGCCGTAGCTGATGATCTCGAACGGCTCGTTGCTGTGGCCGGGCACGAGATAGATGTAGGGGTGCTTCCAGGGGTCGAGCGGCACGCGCGGGCTGTCCAGGTAGCCGCCCTCGGGAAATTTCTCCGGGATGGGCGGGACAGTGGTCTTACGCACGAGCGCTTCCAGGCCCTGCTCCTGGCGGGGGATGGAGCTTTGCTCGGCGGCGTAGCTGACGATGGCGCTCTTCAGAATCTGGATCTGCTGCTTCGCCGTCGTGACGCGCGCCTCCTTGATGTAGCGGTAGACGCCGAGGCCGACCACGCCGGAGAGGATCGCGATGATCGTGATGGAGACCAGCAACTCCAGGAACGTGAAGCCACCCCGGCCCCGTCCAACGCCGCGCTGCAAGCGATTCAATGTGTTCATAGCAACATGCCTTCTTCCTTGCCGTCTGGGGCGTCATCTTGCACGCCCTCCGAGAAAAGTGCATCAAATTTTTCGATCAGCGCGTCGAGCTTCGCGAGGTAGTAGGCCACGTTCTCATCGCGGCGCTGTGCATCGAACTCCGTCGCCAGCTTGGCCGCGCCGTGCACCGCCACGCTCTTGGCGCTGCCGGTGACGTAGTAGGAAATCTGGTCGCCGGCGCGGTAGTCGCGGCCGGACTTGAGCGCGAGCTCAAAGGCGGCGTTGCGGCCGCGGCGGCTGTCCTTGATCTTCGCCGCGTAGGTCGCGGGCGCGTCCTGCAGCGTCTCGGTCTTCGCCAGCACCGTGATCGGCCACGCCCGCTCGCGGATGGCGCGGCGGAACTCGTCCTGCAGCTGGCGGATGTCGGCGTCGCGCCCCTCGAGCTTGAGCTGCAGCCAGGCGCGCAGGTAGTTGCGCTGGAATTTTTCCAGCCCGCGCGACTTGAGCGCCGCGCCGCGGATGATGATCTCGCCCTGGTCGTCGAGCAGCGCGTAGTTCTTCATCTTGTAGCTGAGCATCGCGCGGTAGCGGTCGTCGAACTCGATATCGATGCCCTGCGGCAGCGTGGCCTGCACCGCCACGCGGAACTGCTCGATGTTCTTTTCCGGCGGCAGGAAGTAGATGCCGTCGGTATCGATCTCGATCGGCTTGCCGCCCTGCTCCTGGATCGCCGCGAGCATCGTCTGGAGGATCTTGCGGCCCTCGGCGGCAACCTTCTCCGCCGCGCCGAAGTCGCAGAACCGCGCCGTGCCGAAGCCGAGGTAGCCGTAGAACGAGTTGATCAGGATCTTGAACGTGCTCTGCAGCGCGTCCTGGTGCTGCTCCTCTTCGCGCTGCTTCGCCTGCTGCATCTTGCGCTTCGCGGCGAGCCGCAGCTCGCGCAGGTAGGCCAGCAAGGTGCGGAAGACGCCAAGCTCATCGCTGCGCGGCACGATGCCGAACTCGAGCATGAGCGAGGGATAGAGCGAGCGCACGTCGGCGTGATGGACGTTCTGGAACACGCCCGTCAGGAAGAGGTCGGTGTAGCCGCCGGCAAACTCGCGCGCGGGCTGCGGCAGCGGCAGCGCGTGGCGGCGGCGCAGATATTCGCGGATCAGCAGCGCATCCACCTTGGTGCCGCTACCGCGGACGCAGACATTTTGATAGGTGTAGGGCAGCAGCTGGCACTGTACGAAGAAGCTCGCCGAGAGCAGCGCGCTGACGCCGCGCGTCTCGGCCACATCGTCGCGCGCATAGGCCATCAGCCGGGCGGGGTCGCGGTCGAACGTCGCCGCAATCTCGCGGCCTTCGATGTAGGTGCGGTCCGCCGAAGCCAGCCCAAAATGGATCGCCACGTCCTTGAGCCCGAAACCCTCCAGCGAGCGGTGGCTGACGTCGTAGAACTGCGCCAGGAAATAGGTATCGACGATGTGCCGCCCGAACAGCTCCGCTTTCGGATAGGCGATCGTGCGCTCGGCAATGCTCAGCCGGCTCGCGTGCACCCGCGGCGGCGCGCCGTTGCGGCCGAGCGTGAGCTTGACCCCGTGCCGCTTGGCGCGGGTGATCAGGTACGGCAGATCGAACGCGAAGAAGTTATGCCCCTCGATCACGTCCGGGTCTTTTTCCTTCACGATCTGGACCCAGCGCTCCAGCAGCGCCTTCTCGTCCAGCTTCGAGCCATCGAGCACTTCGGTCCAGCCGGTCTCGTCGGCCAGCGCAATGGCGATGATGCGGTCGCCGGCGCGCTCGGCGTTGGGGAACTCGAAGCCCGCCTCGGTGTACGTCTCGATGTCCACCTGCAGCCGCTTGAGGTCGCCAAAGAGCAGCCCCTTGAACAGCGTCCGGCCGGTCAGCAGCAGATGCTGGTGGATCGGGTCGTTGAGCAGGAAAAACGGCGCGCCCGGATCGGAGGGCGTGTAGCTGGTGGCCCTCTTGAACGCGTCCACCGCCTTCTGGAATTCCTTCCACGAGCGGAACACCGCCAGCGACTTGAGCGGCGCGACGCCCGCGAGCTTTTCCACGCGCAGGGGCGCCGGACAGTCCGCCGGCAGTTCCGCCGCGGCGAACCAGAGAAAGGGTGTGAACGGCTCGCGGCGCTGCTCCGTCTGGCCGCCGCGCCGGAAGAACAGCAATATCTCGTCGCTTTCCTTGCCCGGCACATGCTCGACCGCGACCAGCCCCTGCTCGTCGTTCGCGCCGAAAATCACCGCCTGCTCTTCCGCTGGCATCGCCATGCGGGATTTATAGTCCATGCCCGCCCCGAATCCAAGCCGCGCGAGGGAGAAGAGAAGCTGAACCACTTCAGAGACGACAGAATCATTGTCGGCAGAATCATTAATTCAGCTTTTTGAGCGTTACAACTCGTTGGTCGTGATTGATCCACTGGAGTCTGTCCAGGCGCGTGTGGCTAAGCAGGCGGACGAGGTGCGTCTCATAGGCCGCAGATTTTGCCGAACAGCGGACAGATGCCAGGCAGTACCGGCGTTGAGCAAACACCGTTGTCCACGGCATGGAACCGCTCCGGTCCTATCAGGCTATATTCAACTTACACTCGACGGCATGCACTCATCCAAATCCTAATGATTCTGCCGACAATGATTCTGTCGTAGCTTTTAGGGCTTTCGGTATCGGATGTTGAGCAGTGAACGGGTCTGCTATCCCTGGTCAGCATTTAGCCCTTATCACTCGGAGATCCGACCTCTGTGAACCTCTCCAAACCTCCGTGCCCTCTGTGTTACTGGTTGCAGTTTCACGCGGGCGCAGCCAGCTGCGCCCCTACAAGAGCCGCCGGTCCTTGTGGGCGGGGTCTTCCAACCCCGCGAACCCACCCAAACACACGCTGGAAGCCCCTGCAAGAGCTGCCTTGGAAATCAGTCCGCTTCGTGTAAAGTCTACGCGATGAAACGCTGGCCACTGCTGCTGCTGGGTTGCGCGCTGTTGGCGTTTGCGCTGGCGGTGCCGGCCCGCGCCGACGAGCCCAGGTCGCCCAACGTACAGAAACTCTGTCCGGTCATGAGCGAACCGATCAAGCCCAGCCTCTATGTGGATTTTGAGGGCAAGCGCATCTACGTCAGCTGCACGCACAGCCTTGAGGTCGTCAAAGCGAACCCCAAGAAGTTCATCCGCCAGCTTGAGGCCGAGGGCATCACGCTGGAACCGGTGCCGAAGGCAGAGCAGAAGTGACCTCAAACCTTATATCCCGCCTGTTGGTGGCGGCGCAGATGGCGCTGCTGACCGCCATCGCCATCCCCGACCGGCAGCTGCACGTGAGCCCCGTGGGCACGGTGCTCGTCGCGCTCGGCGTGGGGCTGGGTCTCTGGGCGATGCTGGTGATGGGCCGGCACCTGCGCATCATGCCGGAACCGGCGGCGGGCGCGCAATTGCTGCGGCGCGGGCCGTATGGGTTGATCCGCCACCCGATGTATGCGGCGGTCGTACTCGCCGCGCTGGGCTGGCTGCTCTGCGATTTTTCCTGGCCGCGGCTGGCCTGCCTCGCGGCGCTGCTGCCGGTGCTGGTGTTCAAGGCGGCCCGGGAAGAACACATGCTGGGAGACAAATTCCCCGATTACGCCGCCTATCGCGCGGCGACGCGGCGGTTCGTGCCGTGGGTGTGGTGAGCGGATTTGGTCGTCCTCGTTCTCGTCGTCGTCCTCGTCCTCGGGTCCGCATAGAACCTCCGAACAGCTGGGGACTGAACCCGGCTCGCGAGTACGCTCGCCCTCCCGAACCAAAGCGCCGCTCACGCGTCCTTGACGTTCACCGAGAAGGGCTTGGGGCAGCGGCCGAAGAGACGGCAGCAGCGGTAGGTGATGCCTTCGCGGAAGCAGGCGACCATGAGCGCGAAACCGTCACGGAGCGCGTGACTCTTCATCTGGCCGCCGGCGCGCTTGTTCTCGTGTGTGGAAATCTCGACGATGCGGTAGCCCTTGCGGATGGCGCGCGCGACCAGTTCGATCTCGATGTCGAAACCCTTGGCGCGCGGGCGGTAGCCGGTGACCACATCCTTCACGAACCCCTTGTAGCCGTCGAGCGTATCCATCAGCGAAACGCCAAACATGATGGAGACGGTCACGGTGAAGAGCGCGTTGGCGAAGAGGCGGATGACGTTGTGGTCGCTGCTGCCGCCGAGCACGCGCGAGCCGATGACCATGCCGAAGCCCTGGTCCAAGGCCGCCACAAAGTGCGTCAGGTCCTCGCCATTGTGCGAGCCATCGGAGTCGATGATGACGATCGCATCGCCCGTCGCGTTGCGGAAACCGTGATACAGCGCGTTGCCCTTGCCGCGGCCTTTGTCGTTGATCAGGCAGCGCGCGCCCTGCGCCTCGGCGACGGGGATCGTCAGGTCCTCCCGGCTGTCCACGACGACGACGATTTCGAAGGCGTGCTTGCCGCCGTCGCGCTGGATCGCGCCGTTGAGCGCCTGCAGCACGGGCACAATCGTGTCCTGCTCGTTGCGCGCCGGAATGACCACGCTGATTTTTTTGACCATGCTGAATCCCATCCCCAAGAAAGGCGGCGGCATGATAGCGGGGCGCCCATGCCCGCGCAAGTTTTCCAAGGCCTGACGTACCGACAACCGTCACTTTCGCCGGGTCGGTGACCCGGCCTACAACTAAAACGAGTGGCTTTGCTGGCGTTTTTACAGGTCGCGCAACCCGCCAGAGGCGGGCCAGCCGCAGGCTGCGCCGGGCACGCTTTTTGTCGGTGCCGTCAAGGTTTGGAATCCGCCGTCAGTCCTGCACTTCGAGCACCGGCTCCCCTTTTTCCGGGCCGTTGTTCAGGCCGACCGGCCCACGCGTCTTGAGCAGTTGGAACCAGACGCGGACATTGTCGGCAATGACCACGGTGACCAGGACGAGGATCATCACGCTCAAGCTGACGTTGACCCAGTTCTGCTTGGCCCAAAACATCTTGATGTTCAGCACATCGGCACAGGCGGTGACCGCCACCAAGAAGACGCAGGGCACGAAGGGGACAAGTGCGTAGATCTTGCGCGGCGCGATGCGGAGGACAATGGTGGTGCCAATCGCCAGCGCGAGCGCGGAGAGCGTCTGGTTGGCCGCGCCGAACATCGGCCAGATGCTGGAAATGTCCCCGGTCCAGAGCAGATAACCCCACGCCAGCGAGACGGCCACGCTGGTAAAAAGGAGGCCCGGCCGCCAGTTCACGTCGCGGAAGCGCGGATGCGCATAGCCGAGCAACTCCTGCAGGATATAGCGGCCGACGCGCGTGCCGGCGTCGATCGTCGTCAGAATGAACAAGGCCTCGAAGAGGATCAGGAACTGGAACAGGTACTTCATCGAGTCGCGCAGGCCTTCGCCCAGACCGGCGAAGATGTGGGCCATGCCGACCGCGAGCGAGACTGCGCCGCCGGGCCGGTGGGCGACATCCAGCCCGACCCAGCCGCTCAACTTGGCCAGATCGATCGGCTGCATGCCGAGCTTGGCGAAGGCCTCCGCGCTGGAATTGATGGCGAAAAAGTCAGCCGGCATCAACGTGGTCGCCGCCAGCAGGGCCATGAGCGAGACGAAGGCCTCCGTCAGCATCGCACCATAACTGATCATCGGGATCTGGCTTTCGCGTTCGACCATCTTCGGGGTCGTGCCGGAACCGATCAGCGCATGGAAACCGCTGATCGCGCCGCAGGCAATCGTGATGAACACGTAGGGCCACCAGGGGCCGTTGATGATCGGGCCTCCGCCCGCGCAGAACTTGGTGACGAACTCCATCTGAATCGGCGGGTGCACCACCACCAACCCGAGGGCCAGCGCGCCGACGACGCCGATCTTCATGTAGGTGCTCAGGTAGTCACGCGGCGCCAGCAGCAGCCAGACCGGCAGCGCGGCGGCGCAGAAGCCATAGACGGGCAACAGCACCGAAAGGGTCTTCTTCTCCAGCGTGAACCAGGACGCGTAGCCCGATGCGGCCACCTGCGGGCCGACCAACACCGCGACGACGACCAGGGCCACGCCGACGAGTGACCCGGAGAGGATCGCACCCGGCCGCCACTTGAACATATAAAGGCCCACGACCATCGCAATGGGAATCGTCATGCCGATGGAGAAGACGCCCCAAGGATTCTGATACAGCGCGTTTTTCACCGCCTCCGCCAGACCGGCCAGCGCCACGATGATGATGAACAGGATGCTCAAGGCCGTCAGGAAGCCGGTCAACTTGCCGACATCGCGCTTGGCGATGACCGAGATGGACTGACCGTCATGGCGGATCGAGCCGAACAGGATGATCATGTCGTGGACGCAGCCGGCAAACACGGACCCCAGCAGAATCCACAAGAAGCCCGGCCCCCACCCGTACTGCGCGGCCAGCGTCGGGCCGATCAGCGGGCCCGCGCCCGCGATGGCCGCAAAGTGGTGGCCGAAAACGACCCACTTATTCGTCGGCACATAATCGTGGCCGTTCTTCAGCCGGTAGGCCGGCGTCACGTGCGCATCGTTCAGCATCAGCACCTTGGCGGCGATGAACGCGGCATAGAAACGGAAGGCCAGTGCGAACACGCACAGGGCAACGACCATCAGCACCAGCGAATTCATAATGATAATCTCCACGACCGCGCCGGCTACAGTCGCAAATTTTCCCCGGAAGTCAAACCGTGGTTGCAAGCCTGATAACATTGCCCTTGTGCCGTCAGCATCTGCCGCTAGACTGCCGGGCATTCACGGGGCGCGTGTCCCCGGTCCTTCAGCAGTGGTATACGGCCAGTTACGGAGCATCATGAGCGGCAGGTTTCGATTCTTCAGGGACGCCCTGCTGTGCAGTTTGGCGGCCGGGTTGGCCTGCACACCGGGGGCGGCGGCGGCCGCGCCGGAGGGGGCGCGGGTCGGCTATGTGTGGGATGCCCGTTTCAAACAACACGACACGGGCAAAGGTCATCCCGAAAGCGCGGAGCGCCTGGACGCCATTGACCGCGCGGTCGCTTCCTCCAGCCTGAAGCAACGGCTCACCCGGATCCCGCCGCGGATGTGCGCGGAGCGTTGGCTGCTGGCGGCGCATGGAGCGGATTATCTCAAACTCGCCCAGGCGGCGATCGGCAGCGGCCAAACCGTCCTGCCCACCGGCGACACCACGGTGTCGGCCGCCAGCTTCGACACCGCAGGGCTCGCCGCCGGCAGCGTGTTGGCCGCCTGCGACGCGGTGCTCTCCGGTCAGGTGCAGAGCGCCTTCTGCGCCGTGCGCCCACCTGGGCATCATGCGACGACCAACCGCGGCATGGGCTTCTGTATGTTCAACAACGTGGCCATCGCCGCCCGCTACCTGCGGCTGCAGCACGGCATCCAGCGCATCCTGATTGTGGACTGGGATGTGCATCACGGCAATGGCACCTACGCCATCCTCAAACAGGACCCGCACGTCTTTCAGTTCCACTTGCATCAGTCGCCGCTTTATCCGGGGACCGGCAGGATTGAAGAACAGGGCGAAGGGCCGGGCAAGGGCTTCACCATCAACAACCCGCTCCCGGCTGGGGCCGGCATCAACGAGATTCTCCCGCTGTTCCAGAAAAAGTTGCTGCCGGCAATGGAGACCTTCCGGCCGCAGTTCATTCTGATCTCGGCGGGCTTCGACGCGCACCAGGCTGATCCGCTCGGTGGCTTGAAACTGACCACGGCCGACTACGCCCGTCTGACCGGGCTGGTCTGCGACCTTGCCGAGCGGCACTGCGGCGGCCGCATCGTGTCGGTGCTCGAAGGCGGCTATAACCTGACCGCCCTGGGGGACTCCGTCGTCGCCCACCTGCAGGTGCTGGCCGACCGGGCGGGGAAATCGATCTCGAAATAGCGCGCTGCCCTTGGCCCCGCGCGACATTGCCCCGCATGTTATGCCCCCCAAAAAAAGCCGTCCTGGCCTACGGTTGCGATGCAGCTTGAGACGGACATGCGGTAAATGCTTTTCCAAGGATTGGAAATAGAGGCCGTGGGATTCCCAAGCCTTGGAAACCTGCCGCGGTGCCTTTGCTCTGTTTGTGAGGGCCGCGCCCGGCCGCGTGTCTTGCGCGGCGCTCGCGGCGCGAGCGCCCTACCCATATCGCATGCTTTCGCGAGGTAGGGCGGCCACGCCGTGGCCGCCGCTGGTTCATCATGCGTGTAGCATGTGTGCCACGCCTCCGGCGCAGGATGCGGTGTAGTTGCGATTGCGGCCAGCGTGCGCCGCGTCAGAGACGCGGCCTACAACACTTTCATGTGTTCTCATCATTTCGCGCAGTAGGCCGGGGCTCCGACCCGGCGCACCCAACACCCGCCCAAACCCCCACCCCACAATCCGCAAACACCGCAATGCACTCCCCTTTTCCTGCGCGCGTTCAGTTTACTGTGGGTGTGACGGCAGCCGCTGCGCCGAAGGTCACCGCCGGCGCGGCGCGGATGGTGTGGTCGTCCACCTCGAAGAACTCCGCGGCCTCAAAGCCGAACGCGCCGGCCAGCAGGTTCGCCGGGAAGACCTGCGTGCGCGTGTTGAAGTCGCGGACGTTGGCGTTGTAGAACCGGCGCGCGGCGGCGATGCGGTCCTCGGTGTTCACCAGCTCCGCCTGCAAGGCCAGGAAGCTGCGGTCCGCCTTCAGGTCAGGATAGCGCTCGATCACCCCGAAGAAATTCCGCATCGCGCCCACGAGTTGGGTCTCGTCCTGCGCCTGGGCCGCCGGCGAGCCGGTGGAGGCCACCGCGGCGGCGCGGGCCACAACGACGCGCTCGAGCACGTCGCGCTCGTATTGCGCGTAGCCCTTGACCACCTCGACCAGGCGCGGGATCAGGTCGTAGCGGCGCTTGAGCTCGGTGTCGATGCCCGCCCATGACTCGCGGCATTGGTTCCGCAGCCGGATCAGCCCGTTGAACGTGCCGACGACCCACAGCAGCGGCAGCAGCAGCACCAGCGCCGCCACGACCAACGGCAGGAAGCCTCCGTTCATGACACGCCGCCCTTCTGCTCCTTGAGCACGTAGGCCGGCAACTGGTCCAGCAGGCCGCGCACCACCGTCAGCGCCTGCGTGAACTCCGCCGGCTGGCAGGTGGCGCCGCGCCACGCGATCACCGCCCGTGCGTCGAACGCGAGCGAGAAGACCGGCGAGACCAGCAGGAACTCCAGCGCCCGCTGGTGCAGCACGTCATAGGCCCACTTGCGGTCCGGCGCCTGGACAAAGAATTTGCGGCTGAATTCCGCCGACTCGAAGTTGATGTCCTCGAACCCGAAGAAGCTCTTCACCTTGTCGAAAAAGCCCTCCGGCCGGATCAGCAGCGGCTTGAGCGGCACCTCGCTGTGGACGATCACCGCGGAAAAATGCCAGTGCGTGGTTTCCGACTCGCCCTTGGAATTCGTCGAGTGCGTCTCGTAGTGATAGTCGAAGGCCAGCACGTGCCGCTCGTGCCAGAGGCCGGAGGCCAGGTTGTAGGCGTAGCGGTTGCGGCCCTCCTGCAGGCAGGCGAAGGACGGGAAGCGCCCGTCCAGATCGCCGACGTTATCCGGCGCGAACGCCAGCCCCTGCTGCGCCGCCCACTCCGCCAGCGCCTGACGCCGCGCCTGCGCCTGCATCCTGCTGTAGATGACTATCCCCGCCACCAGCAGGATGCCGCACACGATGATGATCGGAAGCATGTTCATGATGCGTGGGCGCGAAGCTTAACCATGCCGGCGCAGATTTCCAAGCATGGGAACCCGCACCCCGCTCTTTTCCCGGCCGCGCCAGCATGTCCTGAACCGGGACCACATGCCGGCCGGCAAACGGCAGGCGGAGTTCCCTGCGGCTTTGGCTGGAACTTGACGCTTGATCTTCCGCCGCCCATTCATGAATATTGAATTATGAAACGAGTACATACTCAGGCAGAGAAACGGCGTCCTTATCTCGGATACGGCCCTATCGCCTCTTGTGGGCTGGGTGCCGTCCTGGGTTGCTGCCTGCTCGGCGGCACCCCGGCCTGGGCGGATGATGGCAACTATCAGAACTTTATCATCGGCGAACGGGCGCAGGGCATGGGCGGCGCCGTCGGCGCCACGGCGAGTGCGCTGGACGCCTGCTTCTTCAACCCGGCCGGCCTGGCGCGGGTGCAACACGATACCCTTTCGATCTCGGCCAATCTCTACGGGTTCCAGAAGTACCGGGCCGAGAACGCCCTGGCGGTCGGGGAAGATCTGAAGCGGAATTCGTTCGTGAGCATTCCGGCGGCGGTCACCGGCATCTTGAAGACGGAAGGGCCGGGGGTCTGGGCTTTTTCCGCATTTATCCCGGACCAAAGCACCTATAATGAGATCACCACCTATCTGGACAAAAAACACTTCTACGCGTTCAGCGAAAACGATCAAACCCTGTGGGTGGGTCCTTCGTTCGGCTACCCCTTTTCGGACCAGTTCTTGGTCGGGGCGTCCGTCTTTGGCGTGTACCGTTCGTTCAACCGCATGGAAAACGTATCCTGGGGCGACATCAACTATGCCTTCTCGGACGACCTGAAGTACAACAGCTTCGGCCTGCTGGCGGTGCTGGGCGCACAGTATAAACTGGATCCGGAATGGAATCTGGGCCTGACCCTGCAGTCGCCGGCGGCGAACCTCATGGGCAGCGGTACGTTCTCGGCGACCGAAGTTTCGCCCGAAACCGGCAGCGCCGCTCTCTTCGGCGACAATCTGAAAACAGGGAACGCCCTGCCAGCGAAGGTGACCGCCAGCGTCGGCTGGGAGAAACCGAAAGACCGGGCCGTGGGGCTGGACCTCACCTACCATTTTCCCTGCAGTTACGATGTGGTGTCGGGCGCTTTGACCGGAGTCAACACCCCCAGCACCTCGGATTCATCGCGCCTGACCCGCGCGTCCGTCGTGGATGTCAACGTGGGCGGCGAGTATTACCTGCACAGCATGTATCCCGTGCGCTTGGGCTTCTTTACCAGCCACTCCTCGGCGCCGGACGTGAATCCAACCGGGCCGTCCACGGATTACCGGATTCCTCAGATCGACAAGTACGGGTTTACCGCCAGCGTGGGCCGCGAAACCAAAAACATGGCCACCAATTTCGGCCTGATCTATCTCTTCGGCTCGGGGGACGCCTATGGCTGGCAACTCAACGATCAAGGGACCGTGGTGCCGGCCAGCGTCGAGGCCAAGGAACAGCATCTCTACCTGTTCCTCAGCACGTCATTTTATTTCTGATCCGGCGGCGCCCCACCACGCCACACTGCTTTTGCAGGACAACGGACCAACTCGATCGAGCGGCAAGACGGGTCAGGGCCTGCGCTTGGGGGGCAGCAGCTCATACACCCAGCAGTCGTCTCCTAGCAGAATTTTTTCGGCGCGCCAGCCGCCGAACTGGAGCGCGGTGACCACGGCGGCGGCGGGGCCGCTTGTTGCGGTGATGAAAACACGATGGGTCGAGGCCTGACAGGTGGCGATCAGCTCGTCGGCAGGTGTGCCCCACCCCGCCATCCCGAGCGGTTGGAGCAACCGCAATTGCACATCCGGCCGCTGGCCGTAGTGCTGCTGCACAAATAGCGCCTGGTAGTAGATGGCGATGTCGTCCACCAGCAACGCCTGCGGGGGTAACTTTTCGAACAGGCGGCGGATGAACTCCTCGACGGTGCCGCGATCGTGGCGCAGCGGATCGGCGTAGATAGCCACGAGATCGTAGCGCCCCGCGTAGGCTTGGGCCGCGGCGTGATAGCGACGGCTCCAGTAGCCCGCATCGGCGGCGGCCCAGCGCGGAATCTGCGGATAGATCAGCGGCGGCAACAGCACGCTCGCCGCGAGTAGAGCGCCGCAGATCAAGCGCCCCACACGGCCGAAGCGTTGCCAACACCAGCCCGCGCCCAACGCACCGAGCGCCGCCAGGCAGACGAATAATTCCAGATAGAACGCAAACTGGTCCCACGTCTCGTAGCCGAGAAAGAAGGCGAGGTTGGCGATCATCACTGCGAGCAAGAACGCGACGAAGGGGCGGAGACTGTAGCGGCAACCTGCTTGTTCCGACGCAGTGCTCGGACGAAGCCGGGTGGCCGCCGACGGCGACCACAGGTCGCCGCTACAGAAGAAGGCACGCACGATGGGGATCAGGCCCAGCGGGATGAAGAGCAGGAACGGCGACGGGAACTGCTGGAAGCTCCAATCGCCGAGCCGCGTCAAGGCGCGGGCCCAGTCATAGCTGAACATGATCGTCGTGAAGCCGCCGCCGACCGCCCAGTGCAGGGTGTTGGGCACATCGTCGCTGCGCTGCAGATCGTGTGCGAGCACGGCGAAGTACGGCGCGGCGCCGAGCAGATAAAAAGCGACGCCGCGCCAGAGCAACGTCCACCGGCGGCCCGGCCAACGTGGCGCGCAGGCCAGGTAAAAAGCCGCCAACCCGATGGCGAGCGCGCCGTTCTGGAGATGATTGAACAGCGCCAGTCCGGCGAGGAAACACATCCAGTACCAACGGCGCGGCGTCTCCGCGGCGCGCACCGCGAGCAGCAGGCAGGCGACCAAGAACACGTTGCTGAGCGCGTAGTTCTCGACGATCGTGCTGTGCCACCACAGGGAGTGCGAGACCATCAGCACCAGCGCGCCCAGCGCCGCGACGAGGCGCGGCAGCGCGAGCGACCGCAGCAGCGCGTGGAACAGGCCGATCACCGCCGCGCCGCAGAAAACGGAGACGAGGTTGCCTTTCAGGGCGAGGTTCGCCAGCGGCAGCTGCTGGAACAGCCAGCCGAGCAGGTTGGTCAGGTTGTGCGAGCAAACATTGCTGCTGAGCGCCGCCCGCCGCATCGCGTCGATCAGGATCGCGGAGTCCGGCAGCAGCAGGTGGTGCGAAACCGTCGCGCCATAAAACAGCAGTGCGACGCCGGCCAAGAACCAAGTATCGTATTGGCGCAGGGTAGCCATGCTTAATCCAGCGGGCTGCGGATGCCGACCCCGGTTTGCTGGGCCGTATGCAGATAGATTTGGGTGGTGGAAATATCCGCATGACCGAGCAGATCCTGCAAGTCGCGGATGCCGGTGCCTTGCTCCAATAAATGCGTGGCAAAGCTGTGCCGCAGGGTGTGGGGCGTGACCCGCTTGTCAAAGCGGCAGCGCGCTGCCGCCTCACGAATGGCTTTCTGGAACGTTGCGTCCAACACATGATGGCGGCGCATGATGCCGCTACGGTGATCCCGCAAAAGGTTGCGCGAGGGAAAGAACCAGAACCACTCGAACTTCTCTCCGGCCTTGGGCCACTTGCGTTCCAGCGCTTCGGGCAATTCGACTCCCGGCAACTGTGCCGCCCGATCCTGCTGGTGGAGTGCCCGCAACCGCTCCCGATGCGCTCGCAAACGCGCCGCCAGCGAACGCGGAATCATCGTCAGGCGGTCCTTGTTGCCCTTGCCGGCCCGGACCGCCAGTTGCAGCCGTTCCAAATCCACATCCTTGACCCGCAACCGCAGCAACTCGGTCAGGCGCAAGCCCGCCCCGTACATCAACTCCGCCATCAAGCGCGTCGTGCCGGGAAGCCCAGCGAACAGCCGCCCGCACTCCTCACGCGTCAGGACCGAGGGCACATTCCGGTGCTTGTTTGAGCGCACGAAGTCGCTGAAATCGCCCGGTTCGCAGCGCAAGGCCTCGCGCAGGAAAAAGACGGCCGCATTGAGCGCCTGCTTTTGCGTAGACACAGACACCCGTTGCTGGACCGACAAATGGGAGAGCCAGGCGCGTACCTCCGCGCCTCCCAACGTTTCGGGCGGATGGGGCACGGAAAAACGCACCAGCCGCCAAGCCCACTGCCGATAGGTCTTTTCGGTGGTCCAAGCCAGATGCAGTTCCCGAATACGAGCCACCAGTGCGCGCTCCCAAGGTGGGCCACCCAAATCCGCCGCACCGCGGGTCGGCACATCGTTCATGCCGAAGACACGGTATTCGTCCGGCACCGGCCGCGCGGACGCAGCGGCGACCGCGCCGGCAGGCGGCGCACCGCTGCCGCCGCAGGAGACCCTCGCCGTCGTCTCGGCAGGCAACTTGCGTCCGTGATGGTAATACCAACGCAACGCCTGACGGCGGACCTCATAACGCTCGGCCGGTAAGTAGGACTGCTTCCAGGCCAGATGCTCCTTGAACGCCGCCACACTGGCGGTCTTCCCTTGTGCCCGCAACCAGTAAAGAAATTTGGCAATCGCTTCGCGATAGTCCGCCTGTAGTTTGGCCGGAACGGTATCCCGCAGCACCCGTTCCCACTCATCGAATTTCACGCTCAGCTCGTCCATCGCACACCAGCCTGTCCCTGAATATCCAAATTGTCTTTAGCCACCTGCGGAGAGTCTGCATAAAGACAACTTCGCCCGCAAGAGGAAAAAGGTGCACGGTTCTAATTACTTGCCAACCAGTCGCTTTCCCGCTTGCCAAGACAGCACCACCTTCCTATCCTGCCGCCGTGACGAAAAAAGGAAATCTGCATAAAGACAACTTGAAGTTCGTTCAATAACACTGTTGGACGAATCATACAGACCGGACAGGACGGCACCCCGACACCCAATAAAGTCCGCGCGGCATAAAGTAAAAAGAAACTTATGACTATTCAGAAAGTGCATCGCAATCACCCGAAAATCTCCTTGTCTCTTCCGGCCGATATGCTTGCATGGATTGACCGTGCTTCGCGCATGTCACGAGTGACCAGAAGCAAGTTTGTGCAAGACTGCCTGTGGCCAGCTTTCGAAGAGAGAAGGAGTGGAAG
>CAIWHP010000040.1 GCA_903912445.1 uncultured Lentisphaerota bacterium | reverse complement strand
TCCAGCTTGACGTCCTTCGCCGGGATTTTTGAATACTTGATCAGCACGGCCTTGTCCTCCACGAAGGCGGCGCGAATGTACCAACCTTGGAAGGTATAGGTATGGTTCACGGCCCCTGCGAGCAAGGGTGAAAAGGTCAAGGGGTCCTGGTTTTGCGGCATCGGCGCGCCATAGCGCCGCTCGCTCTCCGCTTCCGTTTCGCCCAGCCGCGCCGGGGCGCTGACGGTCGTGCAGCAGGCCAACGCCAGCGCCAACCGCAGGCATGCTCGCTGTTTCATTTTTCAGTCATTCCTTTTTATAAAGATGCATGGAGGTGCTTTTGGCATCCGTCCCCACATCCTTGGAGCATCTTGCTGCGCGTCATGCGGCGGAGTGTAACAGAGCCGCCGCATGGGTCAACGCGCGCGCGGCTGCGGCTTGTGCCAAGCGCGGAGGAGGAAGGACCGAGGGATGAGGGCAGCTTTCCGGCTTGCGGTAGCGATCGGTCTTGCGCAACCCCGGTGCTATGGTTTGCGGCACAAAATTTCCAAGGCGATGCGACGCCCTTCCAGGCGTTTGGCCAGCGGCGGAAAGGGCGCAAAGTAAGCACGGTCGCCCAGCGAGCCGTGATAGGCGATGGTGGCTCGAATCCATGCCTCGTTCTCGCTGAAACCCAACTCCCTGAACAGGCCGATCATGACGTCCATGCGTTTTGCATCAATCCGGTTGAGCACTTTCGCCACAGCCTCGTCGTGCATGCCCCACATCCGCACGGCCCAGTCGTAGTCGCGGAACTCCTGGCTCGCGGTTGCGGTCCAGAGCACCCAGAGCTTGTCTTGCGGCGTGCCTTGCAACCCGGGCAGCAGCGCGACCAGGTTCTGGTGGTTGATTTGCACGAAGTGGGCCAGCACGGCGCGCAGCAGGTCATCGCGGTCTTTATAGTGGTGGTAAAAACTCCCCCGCGAAATGTCCAGTTGCGTGGCGAGGCGGTCAATCCGCACGGCCTCCAAGCCCTCCGCAATGAGCGTCTTGATCGCGGCCTCGAGCCACTTGTCCGGCCCGCGGTCATGGAGCGCGGACGGCTTTGGATGGGGTGCTGTCATCGGGAAAAATAGTTGACATAGCTGCGTGTTTTTGCGAAACTATAAAACATACAGTGCTGTATGTATTGGGTTCGCGCCGTGCAAACCGTCGCGGGGATAGTCGGACTTCTTGAAGGGAAATTCAAGCGTCTTGAAAAAGAAAACGCAGTCCATCGGCTGCGTTGAGCTTGGTTGGCGCTGGCAGTCCTCGAATAGAGGGGGAAAAGGGGTTGGTATGAAGAGGGGAAAGTTGTTCGTTTGTGCGTTTGCGGCGAGCCTTGTCATGGTCACCGGACCCCAGGCCGTCGCGGACTTGATTCAAATCGAAACCACCACTGGCCATCTCGCCAGCTTGGCGGGTACGGATCTCGTCTGCTCCAATTTTGGAGGAGCCCGGACGATCGATCTCTCGTCGATCCCTGGCTACGCCGGTTGTTCCTTCACGCTGGCCGTGGCGG
This sequence comes from uncultured Lentisphaerota bacterium, assembly GCA_903912445.1. Taxonomy (GTDB): domain Bacteria; phylum Verrucomicrobiota; class Kiritimatiellia; order CAIQIC01; family CAIQIC01; genus DP16D-bin41. The sequence continues at coordinate 750 of CAIWHP010000040.1, read as the reverse complement.
GCTTATCCAATGATGCGGACGAACTCTGGAACGGCGATCAGGGCTTCGGGATGAGGGCAACCACCTCCTCCAATTATGCACCAGACATCGACGGTGACCGGGTGGGCTGCGCTGGCGCATACAGGGAGTCCGTCCGGCTCACCATCACCAATCCGGTGAATCTGACCGACGTGCGCTGGAGCGCCCTCCTCTTCGGCGATGGCAGCACCGACGGCCTTTCGCTCTTCGATCTGGCCAATGGGGAACAGGTTTCGCTCACCGGCGATGCGACGGGTACGATCACCGGCGACGGCAGCGCGTTTTCCTTCGCCGTCCCCGGCAACCCGACACCTACGGCCGGCGGACTGACCGCCAATGCGATCAGCTCGGACCAGGGTGGCTGGTATTTGCGGGGTTTCTCGATTGATGCCACTGCGGTGCCCGAACCGACGACCGCAACCCTGCTCGCGTTGGTGGGTGGATTCGCGTGGTTTTTCCGCCGCAGGATCATTGATTGAAATTTGCGTGATGGAGTTAGGTGCAGGGCAAAAGCTTGAGGCGAACAAGGCGGTTTGAGTTTTATGCGAAAGTCCAGGCTCCATTTCGATATTTGAAATCAGGAGGGAAAAAATGAAACAAAAGCTATTTTGCATTGCGGCGGCCGTGTTGGGGCTGGCCTTGGCACACGCCGAGACAGCCACCAACATCGTCAACGGTGTCACGGTGGACTACAGCGACACCTATTACTATGTCGGCAACACCGGACCTTAT
>CAIWHP010000039.1 GCA_903912445.1 uncultured Lentisphaerota bacterium | reverse complement strand
TAATTGCCCCCCCATTTTGTTCCTCCTCTTCAACCGGCCCGACCTGACGCGGCGGGTGTTCGAGCGCATACGCGAGGCGCGGCCGGCACAGCTCTTCGTGGCGGCGGATGGCCCCCGCCCCGACCGCCCCGGCGAGGCGGCCTTGTGTGCCGCGTCCCGCCGCGAGGTGGCCCGGGTGGATTGGCCCTGCGCGGTGCAGACCCTGTTCCGGGAAAACAACCTCGGTTGCCGCTCAGCCGTCGGCTCGGCCATCACTTGGTTTTTTGGACAAGTTGCGGCGGGCATCATCTTGGAGGATGACTGTCTTCCCGAGCCCTCTTTTTTCCCCTATTGCGCTGAGTTGCTGCTGCGCTATAGGGACGATGAGCAGGTCATGTCCATCAGCGGCGATTGCTTTCAGCCGGACGGATTTGAACCCGGCGCGTCGTACTATTTCTCGCTCTATCAACACATCTGGGGCTGGGCCACCTGGCGGCGCGCGTGGCAACATTACCAGCCCAGGCTTGAGCAGAATCCGTGTCTGTTGGACGACGCATGGTTATGCCGTCATCTGGCCAGCCAGCCGGCAGCCGCCTATTGGAATAAAATCATTGCGCGCTACCATCGCGATCAGATCGACTCGTGGGCCTATCCGTGGACATTTTCGTGCTGGGCCCGCCAAGGTTTGAACGTTGTGCCGGCGCGCAATTTGGTGACCAACATCGGCTTCGACTCCCGGGCTACCCACACGACCAGCCAGCTTGCGCCCGAAGCCAACCAGCCCGTCCACAGGATGCTTTTCCCCCTGCAACATCCGACCCATGTCCACCGAAACAGCGCTGCCGATCATAGCTTTGAAGAACTGAATCTGCTCAGAAGGCCGGGCCGGAAACCTGAGCCCAACCCCGCCTCTGGTCTGGAGCGCCTCGCCAACCTCTGGCGGCTTTCATGGCAAACTTTACATCATGTCCGGACGTGGTCCTCCACTGAACAGCGGGAAGACCGGCGGCTGCGACAACTGGAGCGTTACCAAGCCACCGAGACCACCCTGCTCGGCAACCGCATCCAGATTGCTGATGCGCCCACCTTCCTGGCCGGCCGGCAGGAGATCTTCGGTCGCAAGGTTTACGATTTTGAGGCGGGCCGCAGCAATCCGTTGATCATCGACTGCGGCGCCAACATCGGGTTAAGCGTTATCTTCTTCAAACACCGTTACCCTGCCGCAAAGGTCGTCGCCTTCGAGGCCGATCCGAATATCTTCCGGGTCTTGGAACACAATGTCGGCCAATTTGGCTTTACGGACGCGGCCCTGCATAATGAGGCGGTGTGGACCCATAATGGCGAACTGTCGTTTTGCCTGGAGGGCGGGTTCTCAGGTCGTTTGCCGAAGGGTGATGGGGATGCACCGACGCAGGTCCGGGTCCAAGGCTGCCGCCTGCGGGATGTGCTGGCCAAGGGCCCGGTGGACTTTCTCAAGCTGGATATCGAGGGCGCCGAAGCCGCCGTCCTGGCGGATTGCCGGGAATTCGTGCGCAGCGACTGGATCCGGCATCTTTTTCTCGAATATCACTCGCACGCCGAGGAACCACAGGTCTTGCATGAAATACTGGCGCTCTTGACAGCCGGGGGCTATCGGTACCATATCGACGTTGCGTATGCGCGAAAGCGCCCGTTCGTGGACCGGCAGACGCTGGTGGGCATGGACCTGCAACTGAATGTGTATGCATATAATGCGACAGCCAGCTGACGCGCGCCCGGTCACATGGTTACGCCCGTCTATAAGCTGGACCCGATGCCAACCGAAGTGCTTGCGCTGGAACGCGGCGGTTTGACCCCACCCTGGACCTGGCCAGCCGGGACCACGAATCCATCTATGCCGAAGCGGAAAAATGATGTCGCGCAGCAACGTGCAGGAAACGGGTGCGGAGCCGCGTACTGCGGAGCTGGTTATGCAGCCTATTAATTGCCCCCCCATTTTGTTCCTCCTCTTCAACCGGCCCGACCTGACGCGGCGGGTGTTCGAGCGCATACGCGAGGCGCGGCCGGCACAGCTCTTCGTGGCGGCGGATGGCC
>CAIWHP010000038.1 GCA_903912445.1 uncultured Lentisphaerota bacterium | reverse complement strand
GCGCCCCCCGCGGGGGGCGCGGCAGTGACGGAGATCCCGCCACCACCACGATGCCGCAAGCCTAACATGCACCCCCACGTCCAACAACCTAACCGCCCCTCAAAGTGGTGCACTTGGTACTTGCGCCTGCCGGCTTGGAAATTCCGCCGTTCGTTTTTCCAAGGCTTGGAAATCTTTGACTCGGGCGGGCGGGTTTGTCACACTGCGCCCGCTTTTTCAACGAAAGGGACATGACCATGAAGATTGTTTTGGCGTACTCGGGCGGGCTGGATACTTCGGTGCTGCTGAAGTGGATCAAAGAGACCTACCAGGCGGAGATGATCGCGTTCTGCGCGGACGTCGGCCAGGAAGAGGAGCTCAAGGGCCTCGACAAGAAGGCCAAGCAGACGGGCGCCTCGAAGATCTACATCGAGGATTTGCGGGCGGAGTTCGCCAAGGACTTCGTATATCCGATGCTGCGGGCGGGGGCGGTCTATGAGTCCGGCTACCTGCTGGGCACCTCGATCGCGCGGCCGCTGATCGCCAAGCGGATGGTGGAGATCGCGCAGGCCAACGGCGCCGAGGCCGTGGCGCACGGTGCGACGGGCAAGGGCAACGACCAGGTGCGGTTCGAGCTGACCGCCTACGCGCTGCAGCCGGACATCAAGATCATCGCCCCGTGGCGCGAGGCGCGGTTCCGCGAGCAGTTCCAGGGCCGGTCCGACATGATCGCCTACTGCGCTGCCAACAAGATTCCCATCGAAGTCTCCGCGAAGAAACCCTACTCGATGGACCGGAACCTCCTGCACATCAGCTACGAGGGCGGCATCCTCGAAGATCCGTGGGCCGAGCCGCCGAAGGACATCTTCAAGCTTTCGGTCGATCCGGCCGACGCGCCCAACAAGGCGGAGTACGTCGAGGTCGCGTTCCGCGGCGGCGACGCGGTCGCGGTCAACGGCCAGCGGATGAAGCCGCTCGACGTGATGCTGACGCTGAACAAGCTCGCGGGCAAGCACGGGGTGGGGCGCATCGATCTCGTCGAGAACCGGTTCGTCGGCATGAAGAGCCGGGGTGTCTACGAGACCCCGGCGGGGACGATCCTGCACCGGGCGCGCGAGGCCGTCGAACAGCTGACGATGGACCGCGAGGTCCTGCACCTGCGGAACAGCCTCGTGCCGCGCTACGCCGAGATGGTCTACAACGGCTTCTGGTTCGCGCCGGAGCGGGAGATGCTCCAGGCGGCGATGGACACCGCGGCGTCCGGCGTCACCGGCACCGCGCGCTTGAAGCTCTTCAAGGGCAACTGCACCGTCGTCGGTCGCAAAGCCTCCAAGTCGCTCTACAACCCGCGCGTCGCATCCTTCGAGGCCGCCGGCGGCTATGACCAGGGCGACGCAAGCGGTTTCATCAAGCTCAACGCGCTCCGCCTGCGCCAGCGCGCGCTGGTCAACCGCTGAGCAGCGAATCTTTTTGACCGCGAATTACGCTAATTACGCGAATTAAAGCGTGCGGGTGATGGCCGTCTTCATCCCCTTCGAAATTCGCGAAATTGGCGTACTTCGCGGTTCAATTCTTAGTACGCCAAGGCAGGGCGGTGAGGTGATCCAGCAGGGCATATGCCGGCGTTGGTGAACCGCCTGCTGCCGATCTTTTCTTACCGCGAATTACGCTAATTACGCGAATGAAGAGTGCGGTTGCTTGCCGTCTTATTCCGTTCCGAAAACTCGCGCAATTGGTCTCATTCGCGGTAAACTCGCTTGCTGGTATTCACCACAAGGAGACAAACATGACAGAGTTGCTGGAAAAGGAATTGGTGTTCAAGATCGTAGGCTGTGCTATGCGGGTGCATACGGCTCTCGGTTGTGGGTTGCGGGAGAAGACCTACGAGCGTGCGCTGTGTCTGGACTTCAAAGCAAACGGGGTTGCGTATGTCCAGCAACCTGCACACCCGGTCTTCTATCTTGATGAACAGGTAGACGAATATATTCCAGACATCGAAGCGGAAGAACGCGTCATCGTCGAAGCCAAGGCCATCGCGGAAATCACGGACTTGGAGCGCAGCCAGGTGATTTCTTATCTGCGCGTTACTGGGATGAAGGTCGGTGTCCTCATCAACTTTGCCCGGCCTTCCTTGCAGTGGGAACGCATCGTTCTTGATGACGCGCGTTGATCAACCGCTGAGTGGCGTATCTTTTTGACCGCGAATTACGCGAATTAAAGCGTGGAAAGAATCGCAGCTTTTCTGCCTCCGTAATTCGCGTAATTAGCGGTTCAACTCTTCCAGCGCCCGCACCCGGTGACGGCATCGCGGTGCTGTTCAAACGGGGCGGGGTCGCGGGCGAAGTCGGTCATGCTCCGAACTGCGTTGTCGCCCTGTTGACTTAAGCCGGATGCGCATTCGGCGGTTGGTTGGGCAGGGTGAACCAGAAGGTGCTGCCTTTACCGATGGCGCTGTCCACGCCGATTTGGCCCCCATGGGCTTCCACCGCGAGCTTGCAGAAGGTCAGGCCGAGACCGGAGGAATAAGCCTTGCCATGCGGGCCGTTTTCCACCTGGCCAAATTTCTCGAAAATCTTGACGTGATATTCCGGTGGAATCCCCTGGCCTTGATCCTTTACCGAGACTTTGACGGTCTCGGCGAGTTGCTGGAGGGTGATCGTGATGGGACAACCGGTCGGCGAATAGTTGGCGGCGTTGCTAACCAGGTTCGAAATGACCCGCTGAATCAGCCCTTGGTCGCACGAGACCGGTGCCACCGGGGCAGGCGTTTCAAACGCGATGGGTGTTTTATGCAGCAGGCCGCCGAGCAGGTTGACGGCCGCCTGCGCCACCTGCTGGAGTTCACAGGTTTCCCTGCGCAAGGGCATCTGGCCGGCTTCCAGCCGGCTGACATCGAGCAAGGAGCTGACCATCTCAATCAAGGTGCGCGATGAGGTCAAAGCCCCCGCAATGCATTGCTTGTCATCAGCCCCCCCGTTCTGGCCCACATCCATCCGCACCAACTGGAGGTTGCCGTAAATACTCGTCAGCAACGAGCGCATGTCGTGGACAATCATATGCGTCAGGTTATCCCGCAGCCGCTCCACTTGCTGCAGTTGTTGGAGGGTCGCCTGGACTTGATCATAGAGCTGCTTGGTATAGATGGCGTTCCGTGTCCGGAGCACAACCTCGCGCGTGTCGATCGGCTTGGTCAGAAAATCGTTGGCGCCGGCCTCGATGCCCCGCAAGCGATCGTCGCGTTCGCGGAGCGCGGTCACCAGCAGCACCGGGATGGGGGCGGTCGCCGGATCAGCCTTCAACCTCCGGCAGACCTCGAAACCATTGGTCCCCGGCATCATCACATCCAACAGCACGGCATGCGGCGCCGACTGCGCGATAATGGCCATTGCCTCTGCGCTGTTTTCCGCTTCGGTCACGGTATGGCCCTGCGCTTCGAGCAAGTCGCGCAATAATTCACGATTGGGTGCTTCGTCGTCCACGACCAAAACCCGGCCTTTTATTTCTGTGCCGTTTTGTGGATTCATAGTTCCTCTGGGACTCCGCACTTCCCATACGCGGGAAGGTTCAGTGGGTGGCACTTCAAGCTTGGGGGACGGCGTGTTGGCCGAACCAGATGGATGTGCTTCACGACGCTGACTCCGCCTGCGGTTTGGCGACGAGATAACCGGCTACGAGCTTGGCGAACTGCCGCGTATCAATCGGCCGGCTGATGTAGGCGCAACAACCCGCGACGAAAGCTTTGGCCTCATCGCCACTCATGACGGAAGCGGACACCGCCACCACCGGGATGTGCGTGGTGGCGTGGTTTTGCTTCAACCGGCGCGTAGCTTCCAGCCCGTCCATGCCCGGCAAGCCAATATCCATCAGGATCAAATCCGGCTGCTCCGTGCTGGCCAAAACCAAGCCGTCTTCCGCCGTCGTCGCCGACAGCACCGTAAAGCCAGCCACCTCCAACAAATCGGTGGCCAACTCCATATTCATGGGGTTGTCTTCAACGATCAAAATGCGTGGGGGCTTCATGAACTGCTTTTATCGAGACGGCTGACTATTGGATTTATGCTCTCCGCTGGCAACTTCAAGGGCACCGTGAAGCGAAAGGTGCTGCCGTGGCCTTCGCCCGCGCTTTCCACCCAGATGCGCCCGCCATGCAAAGCCAGCAGTTTGCGGCACAGGGCCAGCCCCAGTCCGGTTCCTTGGTGCTTGCGGGCGTAGGTAGAATCCACCTGTTCGAATTCATTAAAAATTAACCCTTGGTCCTCCGGCTTGAGGCCGATACCGGTATCCGCCACGCTTACGCGGATTTCCCCCGGCGCCCGCTCGGCCGTGATGCTGATGCGTCCTCCGTCGGGGGTAAATTTTGTGGCATTCGAGAGCAAATTAAACAGGACCTGTTTTAACTTGCGCTCATCGGCCAGCAGGACCAGGTCGTCGGCAGCTTCCAAGAGCAGCGTCAAGTTATGCTTCAGGGCCGTTTCCCGGACCATCGTCAGCGAATTATTCAGCACCTCTCTAAGGTTCACTGGCGCCAGCGACAGGGTCATCTTGCCGGCTTCAACCTTGGACAGGTCGAGAATGTCGTTGATCAGGCTCAATAAATGCCGGCCCGCGGTCAGCACATGATCGGTGTATCGCGTCTGCTTGGGATTGAGCGCGCCAAAGGTGCCGTCGCGCAGTATTTCAGAAAAGCCGATGATGGCATTCAGCGGGGTCCGTAACTCATGGCTCATGGCGGCCAGGAATTCGCTCTTGGCGTGGTTAGCCGCCTCGGCGGCGGCCGCGAGTTGCTTGGTGCGTACATTCGCCTGCTGCAGGGCGGCGCGTGATTTTTCCAAGTCATCCAGCATGCTCAGCATCAGTACATGGTTTTGCTCCAATTTGGCCGAACGCTGGTTGAGGGCCTCGTTGGTGCGCTGGCTCGCCGCCTCCATGCGCTTGCGCTCGGAAATATCCACAAAGCTTTCGACCAGATAACGACGGTCCCGCAAGACGATGGGGACCACCGTCCTGAGGATGGCGATGGTGGAGCCATCCTGGCGCAATAGCGCGCGTTCAACATTGTCCTCCCGCTGATGCAGATCGGTGGCCGGACAGCTTCCCGCGCCAGCGGGGCACACGAAATTATGGCAAACGTGGCCGACCACCTCCTGCCGGGTGCGGCCCAGCATGTTGAGCGCGGCGATGTTGATATCGTAAATCTCGTGGGTCTGTTCGTCCACCACCAGCACGCCGGTTTGGATGTTCTCCAGCACGACCTGCAGGTAGTTCTGGTTCTCGTTCAGCTCCTGCTCCGCATGCTTGGTTCCTGTGATATCCACAGTCAAACCGACGATTTCCGTCACCCCTTCGGCTGTGCTCAGCGGCTGCAAACTGGTCAGAAAACTTTTTTGTCCTTGGGCGCTTTCAAAGGCAAAGGCCTCGCCGATCCAAGCTCGCTCGAAATAGGGCAGGAAGCTGGCGCCCCACGGCGCATCCTCTATGGCCCGGCCCTCCATGTGCGCCGCAGAGATGCCCTGGCTGGCCAGTAAGTTCCCGCGGCAGAGAGCATAGACATAGTGACCGCCCACTTTTTTGAGACGGAACGTTATGCTTTGCTGGAGGTCCAGCGTCTGCTCCAAATACTTGCCAAGCTGACGCATGCGGTTTTCATCCGCTGGGCTGCAGGGCTCTGCAGTTGCCGCTTCCCTCGCGGGGCGCACGCCTTGGCGGCTTTTTTCAGCCTCATCATAAACGGCACTGATTTCCAGCAGCAACGCCTGCCAGCCAGGGCTGTCAAAACTCCGGCCTTCCAGGTGTTTTCGGAGTTGGTGTTCGAGTAACGGATTCATGGCAAGCTCAGTGGTTATCGGCTGACGCGGTGGCGGGCGTGTTGAGTTGTGTCATGCGCCGCATCCCGCCCCGCTGCGTGGAAATACTATTCAAGCGGGATTTTCCGGATGGCATGCCGCAACATGCTGGCTGGTCGCTTCGCCCGCGAGCTGCGGAGCGCCGCTGGCTTCGCCGATGGGGTAAGCGGGGGGGCGTCCCGCCTGTTGCAGCAAAGCGTTAACTTCCTGCTTCAATTCCACCACCCGCATTTCGCGGCCCACCATCAGGCGGTTATACTTCTCCACATCGCCCAGCATTTGCTGCAGCCGCTCTTCCGCCAGCTTGCTGTCGGTAATATCGAAGATGGATATCATATCGGCCTTGACCTTCCCCTGCCGGTCGATCAGTGGCGCAACTTGGACGCGACACACCAGGCGCTGGCCGGCTTGCGTGCGGATTTCCATTTCGTAGGGCGGCACACGCTCGCCGCTCGTGCGCTTGCGCAGATGCTGGAGGGTAAGTTGTTTGCTTTCCTCCGGCAGATTCGGCCATTCCAAGACCGAACGGCCCACCAGGTCCCCGGGCGGATAGCCGGTGAGTTCCTGTGCGCGGCCATTGACCTCCATGATCCGGCCATTGATCGGGTGCAGGAGCACAATCATTTCCGGCGACAGATCAAAAGCGCGTTGATAGTTTTTCAGCTGCCCGATGCCGTGACTGTATAGGAACACAAGCAACCAGGTGACGATGCCCGCAATCAGCAGGCCCCCCACAACGACCTCCAGGATATCCACCATATTCATCATGATCTCACTGGTAGGGACACTTCGCTGTGCCCCACGGCAGCCTTGGTTGCCGGATGCCGATCCTCGTCCATAATTTTTTGAAGCATCCCCTTGGTCACTGATTTCATATGTGTTGATGTGTAACAAAGCACATGGCGCTCAGCAATCTTGAAATGAGGGAGAGAACCCTCTGCTGCATCGGCGCAACAACCGCGCGCCGCGCTGTGCCGGGAGGGTCTGCAAAGGCATCTGGTTCGCGCCCGGAGCGGGAGATGCGGCAGGTGGCGATGGACACCGCGGCGGCCGGCGTCACCGGCACCGCGCGGCTCAAGCTCTTCAAGGGCAACTGCACCGTCGTTGGCCGCAAGGCCGCCAAGTCGCTCTACAACCCGCACGCCGCCTCCTTCGAGGCCGCCGGCGGCTACGACCAGGGCGACGCGAGCGGCTTCATCAAGCTCAACGCGCTCCGCCTGCGCCAGCGCGCGCTGGTCAACCGGAAATAAGGCGATTACACAAAAGCCAACGAAGACAACGAAGGCCGACTCTGCTTCGTTTCCTTTGTTGCCTTCTGTGCGAATGCTTAGTTGCGGCTGAGTTCCGCCAGCGCCCGGGCGAGGGCGTCGCGGCGCTGTTCGATCGGGGCGGGGTCGCGGGCGAAGTCGGTCATACTCCGTGAAATTTCCGGCGGGACTTCCAGCAGCGCTGCATAGGCCCGGCGTTTCTCCGTCGACAGCTTTTTGGTTTTCTCCAGAGCGCTGCGCAGCATGACGAGATATTCGTAGTCCTCGACGCCGTCGCGCAGCAGTTCCCAGCGGATGGAATCCACGGGCGCGTCGAGCACGGGCGCGGTGGGGCGGCCGTTGGCGCAGGCTTCCGGCGGGTAGAGGAAGCGACCGTCGCCGTTGCCCCAGCCTTGGCGTTTCTTGAGCGGCGCAGAGCCGCTGACCCAGCTCATCGGGTCGTCCCACGGATTCTGCGGCTGCTGCGGATTGGCGTAGGCGGTCGGGCTCGTCCACCAGACGGTCTCCCAGATCAGGATGCCCTCGATGCCGCGCTGGAAAGTCTGCCAGAGCCAGACGCGCATTTCGGTGCCGGGGTGGTCGATGAACTCCGTCGCGTAGGGCGCTTTCGGCGCACAGCAGATGTACCACCAGAAATGCTCGCCGGCCTTGCGCCGTGCGTCGGCGCGCGCGGCGTCGAAGCTGGGCGAGAGCGGGCACCACAAATTCGGGCCGCCGTAGAGCGCGGGCTCCGGCTGCTCGGTCAGCATGCGGCGCAGGCCGGGCGCGAGGCGCTTGAGCTTTTCGCAGCCGCGCCGGACAAAGTCGTACTGGCTCGGCTCGGGCTCGTCGAACCAGTAGACGAACGCCTTGTCCTGCCAGCCGCGCTCGCGCAGATGCCGGTCGAGGCCGCCGAGGTAACTCTTGAGCATTACGTCATATTCGCGGCTGCCCTCGCGGAAGCCCTGCAGGCTGGGCACGCCGTGGCCCTCGTAGGTGCCACTGCCGAGGCCGTTCACGTGAAGCTGGAAGGTGTTGAAGTGCCACCGCGCGAGCGCCTGCTCGACGGCCCGGTCCCATGCCACGAAATCGAAGCCCACCTGCAACTGCGCATCGGTCGCGTCGCTGTCGCCAAACTCCGGCGGCTCGAAGTCGCCGCCGATGATGAGTTCCGGGCCGCCAGTGGCGGCGCGCAGACTGACGTCGTCGAACCAGGTCAGGCCGGTCAGTTCGCCCGCGTCGGTCCAGCGCGTGGCCCACAGGCGCAGTTCCATCGCCTTCGCGCCGGCCGGAAAGTTCGTCAGCAGCAGGTCGAGCTTTTCCCAGCGGCCGCTGCCGCTGAGGACGATGTCGTTGTTGCAGCCGCTCATCCATTTGCCGGCGGCGTCGAGGTGATTCAACGAGACCATAGCGTCGTGGCCGGGCAGGGCGGTGCGATAGTTGAGCGTGAGGCGCAGGCCACCGGATGGGATGGCAATGGGCGGGCGATAGGCGGCGGAGACGCAGGTGGCGCGGTTGTCGTCGAAGAGCGCCAGCGCGCCCTGGCCGTGAGCGACCTCGTTGCTGCCGATGCGGATGCCGTCCCACTCGGCCCATTTCGAGGGCGGGCGGTGGACCGAGGGCCAGATGACGCGGAGCGGATCGAGCGGCGCGGGGTCGTAGGGCGAGATGTGGTGCCGCGCGAACGAGTCGAAATATTTCGCCAGCAGCGCGCGCTTGTCGGCCTCGGTTTTCACGCCGTGATAGCGGAAGATCATGTCCGGCGATAACCCAAAAGCCGATTGGCAGGTCATCTGGTCCGGCAAGGTGAAGGCGTAGACCTCCAGCTCCAGCGGCACCTCGAGGGCGAAGTTTTGCGCGGCGAATTTCATGCGGGCGGTATAGAGGCCGTGCGGCGCATCGCGCGGCACCAGGATGCGCACCCAGAACGGCTGAGGGCGGCCAGCGGTCAGGTCGAGCGGGCCGCGCAGCGGGGGCAGGGGATCGGGCCAGAGTCCCGGCTGCGCGCTCTTGTCGGTCGGCTCGACGATGTTCACGTAGGCGACGCGCAGCACGTCCACGTTCGCCGCGGGAATCTTCGCGCCTTGCGGCCCGGTCAGCTCGCCGAGGGTCACCGTGAACCCGGCCAGGTTTGCGTGCGGAGTGACGACCACCTGCACGGCCTCGGATTCGTTGCGCGCGGCGCGGAGCACCGCGCGGTCGGCGGTTGCGGTCGGCACCGGCGCATCAGGCCGGATCTTCCAGCCGGACGACGCGCACCAGATCGTGGCCTGTGCATTCTCCGCCAGTTTCTGGCCGCTGTTGTCCGCGGCAAGGGCAGAGACGGAGCAGAACAGCACTTGAACAATAGCTAACACAGCCAACGAAAACCTCCGTGCCCGGAAGTGTGTCACGTTGCAGGCCGGGTCGCCGACCCGGCGGGCAGGAACCCCTTTCGTTATTTTCATTTCCGTTGGCCGATGCAGTAGAGGTTTTTCGCCGTGCGGATGAAGAGCTGGCCGTCGCTGATGGCGATCGAGGACCGGCAGGGGGCTTCGCCCAGCGTGTTCACGGCGAGCACCTTGTAGGCCGCGCCTGCGGCAAAGACGACGACCTTGCCGCTCTCGCTGATCACATACATCTTGCCATCCGCGCCGGTCAGCGAGGCGCGCGTGATGCCATCCACCGGCAGCGGGCCCTGCCAGAGCTTGGCACCGGTCAGCGGGTTGAGCCGGAGGAATTCCTTGTGGTCGCCATCGAGCACGTACAGGGCGCCGTCGAGCACCAGCGGCGTGCAGACGTCCGGTGCATTCTCGGTCAGCTTCCACGCCACGTGCGTGGCGGTGACCGTGCCCGTGCCGCCATCGCGGATGGCCTGAAGAACTTCGCGCTTGGGGCCGCTGGCATAAACCAGCCCGCCGCAAGTGACGACGGAGGGGACGATGCGGCCCCACTCTTGATGGCGCGGGTTCAGCCCGCCGCAGCGCCAGAGTTCCGTGCCGGCCGCCGCATCGTGCGCGGTCACGTAGTCGCCGCCGACGAGCAGGATCTCGTCGCCGTGCTTGCCGCGATAGGGGATCGGCGTGGCATAGGACTCCATGCACTCGGCGGGCGCCTCGGTGGTGCGCGGCTGCTTCCAGAGATATTTGCCCGTCTGCGGATCGAGGCAGAGCAGAAATGATTCGCGGGTCGGCCGGTCGTCGAGGGCGTGCTTGTAGGTCGGCGGGTTGCGCTGGAGAAGTTGGACATACAGGCGGCCGTTGAAGAGCAGGGGGCTGGCGCCATAGAGCCAGTTGACCGCGAGCTTGCCGTATTCCGCGACGAGGTCGCGCTTCCACAGGACCTTGCCCGTGAAGTCGAGCGCGGCGAGGTCGCCGGTGCCGAACAACGCGATTACAACCTGGCCGTCGGTGGCCGGCGAGGGCGAGGCCATGTTGTTGTTGCCCTTGACGAAGTTGCCCGTCCCGAGTTGCTTCTGCCAGCGCACCTTGCCGGTGGCGCGGTCGAGGCAGAGGAGGAGCAAGTTGTTTTCCTCGTCGGGGCTGGAGACGAAGATGGAGTCGCCCCAGACCGCCGGCGTCGCGCCGCTCCGGCCGGGCAGCGCGGTGACCCAGGTGACGTTCTCCGTCTGGCTCCATTTGACCGGCAGACCGCTGGCGGTGGTCGAGCCGTTGAAGTTCGGGCCCCGCCACTGGGCCCAGTTTTCCGCGCGTGCCGTCGCCGCCGCCGCCAGCAACGTGCCGATGAGGAGAAGGCAGTATTTTTGCATAGTGGCGGTAGAATACACGAACGAGTGCTGCGGGTCATATGCTTTTCGCGCAAGGGATGCGGGGCAGGACCGAGCCTCTGCCGCGGACGAGCAGGCCATCCCAGACTACGCTCAGTACGACCCCGGCCCCGTTTACGCTTGAGGCGCCCAACGCCGCGCACCCGTCTTGTCCTGCCGCGCCGAACGACCGCCGCACCCTCGCTCCCATGCAAAATTATGCTCCAGTAAAAGCTTGATTTTGCGGGGCGCCGCACAAAAATGCGCGCGTGCTTTTTCAGCGTCATGGTGCGGTCGAAAAGCGGCGCTCCCCCCCCGCCGGGCGCGCCTAGGCAATGTCTTGATCTGGAATACGACTAGCTAAAAGAAATCCCATGAACTGGCTGAGAACAGGAAAGAAAGCATCGATTTACACCAGGGAACTGGTGCAGCACCCATGCGTCACCGTGGGCGAACATACCTATGGAAAACCGCACATTCACTCCTGGGATGACAAAACGCACCTCACGATTGGGAAATTCTGTTCGATCGCGGATAATGTGCATTTCTTCCTCGGCGGAAATCACCGTATGGACTGGGTGAGCACCTACCCATTCAATGCGCTGCACGAACATTTTCCGGCAGCCGCTGCCATCGCCGGGCACCCGGCAACGCGTGGCGATATCCACGTAGGTAATGATGTGTGGATTGCGGACGGTGTATCGATCCTGTCGGGCGTCACGATCGGGAATGGCGCCGTACTCGGAGCGAGCTGCATCGTACGCCGCAACGTCGGCCCGTACGAAATCGTCCTTGGCAACCCGATGCAGGTCGTGAAAAAACGTTTTACGGACGAGCAGATCCGCGCACTCGAGGCGATCGCCTGGTGGCACTGGGACGATCAGAAAATAAACGATAATGTTTCCCTGCTCTGCGCTACAGACATCCAAGCTTTCATTGACAAGCATAAACCACAAACGCTGTAAATAGGATTCAGGGTTTCCCGGGTTACGGTGGCGCCGATCCAGAGCCCGGTTATGACGGATCGCCCGCAACGCCGCACACCTGTCCTGTCGGCCTGTGCCGAAACTTCGCCGCTGGCGCCCTTGCGCGCGGAACATGGTCCCTGAGACGAGGCTTGACTTGGCAGGACATCGCGCAGAAATTCGCGCGTGTTTTTTCAGCGTCAAAGTGCGGTCAAAAGGCGGCGTTCCCCCGGTGGGCACGCCCATATAATTTATTAACTGAAAGTTCTGGTCCTGCCATGAAAATCAACCTCACGCGCCGTTGTGCCCTGTTCCTCGCCGTCCTGCTGCTGACCGGTGCCGCGTTTGCCGCGCGGCGGGCCGAGCATGTGTTCATCATCAGCCTCGACGGCGGCAAGCCCGCGGTCATGCAGCAGAGCCAGATGCCCACGCTCGACCAGCTCGTGGCCGAGGGCGCCTGCACGTGGGCGGCGCAGTCGGTCTTTCCGAGCATCACGCTGGTGACGCACGCCTCGATGCTGACGGGCGTACAGCCGGCGAAGCATCACATTACCTGGAATGCCTACAAGCCGGAGGCGGGCGTGGTCAAGGTTCCGACCGTGTTCTCGCTGGCCAAGGCGGCCGGGCTCTCCACGGCGATGTTCGTCGGCAAGGAGAAGTTCAAGCACCTCCTTGTGCCGGGCTCCGTGGATGAATTTGGCTACAACCGCAAGTCCGGCGGCGAGACCCTCAAGATGGTGGCCGGCGAGAAGAAGGCCGTCAAGGAGGGTACCGTCATGACCCAGTCCGTCGCCGCCGACGCCGTGGCGTACATCGCGGCGAAGAAGCCCAACCTCTGCTTTATCCACTTCACCGATACCGACAGCACGGGCCACAAGTTCGGCTGGGGCTCGCCGGAACAGATCAAGGCGTTCGGCGAGGAAGATGCGGGCATCCGTGCTGTGCTCGACGCGATCCGGAAGGCCGGCCTGGCGGAGAGCAGCGTCGTGATCGTCACTGCCGACCACGGCGGCCACGCCAAGCTGCACGGGCAGAACATTCCCGACGACATGATCGTCCCGTGGATCGCCTGGGGCAAGGGCGTGAAGAAGCACGTCACCCTGAGCGCGCCGGTGCTGACGTGCGACACCACCGCCACCGCGCTCTGGTTGCTCGACGTGCCGCGCCCGGCCGAGCTCGATGGCCAGCCCGTCACCAGCGCCTTCGAGTGACGAGGGGCGGTTGCGGGCAGAAAACCTCGTCGCCCTAGACCTGCGCGCTGTAGGCCGGGTCTCCGACCCGGCGCACCGCCAATTCACATCGAACGGCAGACGCCAAAGAACCGAACACGCACAGCAGGACGCTCAGCGGAATTTCTTTGCTTCAATGCAAGCAACCCAGCTTCAGCTGCAGTATTTCGCGGCAGCGTTTTGGTCGACCTGGAGTTTTTTGGGGTTCGGTTTGGGCGCGCCGGGTCGGAGACCCGGCCTACCACCGGACCGTTTGCAGGAGCCGCAACACCGTGCGGCGTCCGTCACACGCCCATGGTTGCTTTGCGCAGCAGGCTGCGGAACGGGGTCAGGAGCCAGAGCAGGGTCTGCCCGTAGTCGGAATAGTAGACCCGCAGCATGAGGGCCTTCTTCAGCGAGTGCGATTTGTACACGTTGTAGGCGAAGGTCTGGTAGGCCCTGATGATCTGCTGCCGGGTGAACTGCGGCATGTGCAGGACCGTGTCGGTGCGCCCGACGAAATCGGCATCGAGCAGGCGCTGTTCATCGATCCAGCCTTCCTTGAGGCAGACCTGCGCGAGCTGCGTGCCGGGGTAGGGCTCGAAGATGCCGATGATGACGCTGTCGGGGTTGACCCGCGCGTTCAGCTTGACGGTCTCGTCGAAAATCGCCGGCGTCTCGAAAGGGAAGCCGACGATGTTGAAACTCTTGGTCTTGATGCCCGTCCGGCGGCAGGCCTCGAAGGCGGTGACGATGCGCTCGTTCGACTGGCGGCGGCCAAGGAGCTTGGCGCGGAACTCCTCCGAGCCGCTCTCGATGCCGATGGAGATGCGGCGGCAGCCGGCGGCTTTGAGCTTGGCGCAGACGTCATCGTTGAGCGTTTCGGGCCGCGTGTTGATGTCGAACGGGGTCTTGAACTCCCGCTGGTACTTCTCGCAGAACTCCTGCCACCATTTGCGGTTCGCCGTGAAACAGTCGTCGTTGAAATAGAAGGCGCCGACCCGGTAACGGGCGACGACCTCGCGGATTTCAGCGAGGCAGCTGTCCACGCTGCGCGAGCGGACGTAGCAGCCTTCCTGCTGCGAGCGCAGCGCGTGGTTGCTGCAGAAGGTGCAGTTGTAGGGGCAGCCGCGGGTGAACATGAACAACGCGGTGTGGAAGTCGCTGTCCACGATCTGCTGGAAGTCGAACAGGTCGCGGTCCGGGAAGGGCAGCTCATCGAGGCGGGGGTGGAAGGGCCGCGTCGGATTTTTGACGATGCTGCCGTCCGGCTTCTTGAGGTGCAGGTTGAGGATGCCGTCCACGCTCCGGCCGTCGCGCAGCGCCTCGACGAGCTCGAGCAACGGGAATTCGCCCTCGCCGACGCAGATGGAATCAAGGCCGCGGACCTTCTTGAGGCAGTCCGGGTCCAGCGTCGGGTGCACGCCGCCGTAGATCGTGAAGGCGGGCAGGGGTGCGAGTTCCTCGATCAGGCGTTTGATATAGCGGAATTGCGGCGAGACGCCGGAAAAGGCGACCACGTCGGGCTGGAAGGCGGCGAGCTGGGCGCGCAGCGGCCCGGCATCGTACTGGCCGTAGATGTAGCAGAGCCGGGTGTCATGGCCGGCGCGCTTGAGCACGGCGCTCAACATGCCGAGGCCGAACTGATAGCTCAGGGCGCCGCCGCGTACGTTGATGTCGGTATAGACGAACAAAACTTTCATGTTGTGTTTCCCGCGGAACCCGCGCTCATCTTTTAGCTTTGCCGGATAGGCGATGTGCGGTAACCATACGGTATGCGGTTTTGGAAGACAACCCTCGGCACGTTGGCGGTGACGCTGGCCATCTGGCTGCTGTTCACCTGGCCGCTGCCTGTCCATGTGGACAGCGCGGTGCCGGCGGGCGTCCGCCACGCGCCGTCCGAACTCCAGCCGATGATGCCCGGCGACCACCTGCAGTTCATGTATTATTGCTGGCTCGCGGGCGACTGGCTGACAGGGCAGACGCCGTTCTTCTACAATCTCTATGAGTTCAACACCGGCGACGACCGTGCCTGCTTCCATCCGGACACCTATTACATCCCTTTTCCCTGGCCTACAACCTGGCCGCGGCCGCCGGCGGGCGCGCGTTTGGCTGGAACCTGACCGGGTTCCTGTCGCTCTGGGTGACCTACCTGCTCACGCTCCTGCTCACGCGCCGCTACACGACCAGCGCCTGGATCGCCTGGCTCGCGGCGGTCATCGGCATCCTCGTGCCCTATCGCTGGGTCAATCTCTTCGGCGGCAGCCCGGCGGGGTTCGCGATGATGTGGACGCCCGCGGTGCTGCTCGGCATCGACCTGGCCATCCGCGACGGCCGCTTCGCCGGCGGCGTGCTGGCCGGCCTGGCCATCATCGGCGCCGCGTGGGGCGACCAGCACGTCTACTTTTTCAGCGGCATCGCCGCGCTGGGCTGGTGTTTCGTCGCCTACAGCGCGCGCGAGGCGCGGCCCTGGTTCGCCTGGCGGCACATCGGCCGCTGTGCGCTCGTGCTGCTGCCGTTCCTGGTGTGCTTGTTCTTCGCGCTGAAGTTTCCCAAGCTGATGAAGCTGCTCACCGAGCACGTCACCGGCCAGCCGCCCGTGGATTTTTCCGTCGCCCCGCGGCACTGGCGCGAGGTGCTCAACTACTCGCCCGAATGGACCGGCTACTGGGGCCTGAGCCCGCTGGGCATTTCCGAGCAGATCTATCTGGGCTACACGATCTTCCTCGTGCTCGGCGCCGGCTGGCTCGCGCTGCTGGTCCGGACCCTGCGCGCCGAACGCGGCCAGTGGCGGCGCTGGCTGGTGCTGACACTGCTCGGCGTCGGCACGCTCGGCGTGATGTACCTGGCGCTCGGCTACCGCGCGCCGCACGATGCGCGCCTGTTCGACATGGCCCGCCACTATGTCCCCAAATACAACCTGATCCGCCAGCCCGCGAAAATCCTCTGCCTCCTGCCGACGCTGTTCGCCGTCGGCGCGGCGCTGACGCTGGGCACGTTCGGCGCGGCGCTGCGCCAGCGCCGCTGGCAACTCGGCCTGCCGCTCCTCGTGGTGGTCCTGCTCGTCGGCGAATACCACGGCCGCACCTATCCGGTCCTCACGCGACTGGACAACACGCAGGCAGCCTATGCCGCGGTCGCCGCCAACGCCCGCGAACTGGGCAAGCCGCCGCACGCGCTCGTCATCACCCTCTGGCCCGGCGATTCGCACTATGCCTCGATCTACCAGCACTTCGCCTCGCTCCACCGGGTGCGGATGGTGGATGGCTACAACCCCTTCATTAAAAAAGATTATTTCGAGAACGTCTTCCGCCGGTTCGAGAGCGTCAACCAAGGCGTAATTTCCCCGGAACAGATCGCCCGGCTTACGGAAATGGGTGTGCATTGGGTCCTGTTTCACGAGAACCTCTTCCCGGAAAAGGTCAGCCCGTTCCCCGCCGCAGCCACGCTGAAAAACCTGCTCAACCATCCGCAGTTGCAGCTGCTCAAGCAGGATGGTCCCGTCTGGGCTTTCCGCCTCCTCGACGTGCCGCAGCCGCATGCCGAAGTCGCGCCGGAGTGGAAGATCTTCTTCCCGGCGCGTCAATGGGAAGGGGAGCGTTGCCGCCTGAGTTCCGCGGCCGCCATCCAGGCCGATCCCGAAGCGAGCGGCCGCGCCTGCGCCCTCCTCGCCTATGCCGGCGCCTCCGTGGAGCTGCCGGCCGTGCGGACGGCGCTGCGGCCCGGCCTCCGCTGGCTGATCCGCGCCCGCGGCACCGGCGAGTTGCAGTGCGAGCAACTCGTCGGCAGCAACGCCTGCCCAGCCGGCGTCATGGCCATCGCCAGCACGAACTGGACCTGGCACGCCGTGCCCGTGCAGCCGTTCACCACCTTCGACCTGCTCGCGCTCCGGCTGCAGCGCACCTCCGGATCGGTGGACTTGGACATGGCGCAGCTGGTGGCGGGCGAATGGCCCGCGCTCCTGCCCGGCACGGAATGCAGCCTGCCCGCCGCGCCCTTCTTTCATTCCGGCATGACCGACCTGGCCAGAAACGCCGCCGTCTTCAGCGCCACGCAGGATGGCGCCGGGATCTCGTGCTACGGGCCCAAGCTGCCGCTGGAGCCCGGCATCTACGACATCGAACTCGTGTCCAACTCAGCGGCCCAACCCGGCACGCTGCTGGGTTCGTTTGAGTTCGAGCCGGGTCCGGCCGCGCCGGCTAGCGCGCCCGTCATCGCCGGCCAGCGCACGCGCTTGCGCGGCGTCGTCCGCAGCAACCTGCCGGTCAACCTCGTCTTCGTCTATGCCGCCACCGCCGATGTCGCGCTCCACCGCGTCATCATCAAACGCATCGAATGACGCGCTGCGGCGCCGTCCTGTTTTGTAGTCGCATTCATCAGAAGGCGGTTTGGCGGGCGCAAGCACAGGCCGCGTTTTGAAAAACGCGGCTATAGAACGGGAACGGCGCGGCAACCGTTCTTCGTTGTTGGGTTTTTCTAACCCCGCGAACCCAACCAACAAAACAAGGGGCCGCCTTCTTTCGCGCGAAGCACGCCTAGCTTGCGAAGGGAAGTGGAAAGGATGCTCCACAGCTTTCGTGGATTTACACAGTTTGTGAAGAGGAACAGGATGCTTCTGTAGCTGCGCTCTATGAGCGCCGTCGACGGCCATAGGCCGCCGCTACAGCAGATCAGACAACCAAGCCCGCTTTCCGCGCGCCGCGTCCTGACGAACGCGGCTATTCATCGCATTCCAAGCTGTGAAATCTGCGGATCAACTTCTTCCTCTTTCCAAGGGCTGGACGAAGCGATCACTCCGCGACGATCTCGTACCAGATCGTGCGGTGCTCGGGGCCGATGTTCCAGCGGGAGCCGCCGATGATGCGTTCGACCTTCACGGTGCCTTGCGGCTTGCCGGTGCCATCGAGGGCGCGGACGGCGGTGACGCGCTGGGGGAGGGTGACTTGGGCGGCGATGCCGGCCATCAGCGCCGGGCCCTTGCCCCATTTGCGGCCGACGCTCGTGCGGGTCTCGTTCCACTCCGCGCCCGCGTTCTCCGCCGTGCCCATGGCCGCGAGCAAAAGGTGCTTCGACTGTTCCACCGGTTTGGCGTCGAGGCTCGTCAGCATGAGCACCGCGTAGTCGCGCTCCGCGGCGCCGACCTCCAGCTTCAGGCCGCCGAAAATCAGCGTGCGGCCGGCGAGCATGCCCCAAGCCGCCCGTGAGGCGGGGGCATTGACCTGCACCCAAGGCTTCAGCCGGTCGCTGGCGTCCCACACCACGTTGCCGTCGGGGGTGGCCAGCCGCTTGGCGCTGGTCACGGTCAGGTCATCGATCGTGGTCGCCTGGCTGTCGATGCCCAGCTGTCGCTCCAGCGCAAACATGGCGTTGAGGCGGTTGGTCAGCGTGCCGTGCGCCTTGCCGGCAAGCGGGGCGAGGTCGCCGCGCCGGTAGAGATTGGCGAAGATGCCGAGTCCCGCCAGCTTGTGCGTCTGGCCGACGAACGAGAAGAAGGTATTGACGCCGTTCGCACGCCACTGGTCGTCGCTGGAATTGTAGTCGAAGAAGAAGATGCCGTCCCAATCCTGCAGCGCCGCGAACAGCGCGGCGAAGGGCACGCACGAGGCCGCGTAGTCGTTGGGCGCCGGGATGTTCCATTCCGACATGGTAAACGGCCGCCCCCAGAGCCGCCAGGTGGCGCGCTCGCTCAGGCAGTTGCTCACCGGCACGCGCTCCATGGGCGTGTTGTCCATGTTCCAGTTGCTCATGTCCCACGGCTTGCCGGGGAAGTGCGGGTGCTGCCAGTAGGCGTGGATGTCGGTGTAGTCGCACGTCGCCGCGACGATCGGCGCGCCGTGGTAGGTGATCTGCGACGCGGTGATCGGCACCTTCACGCCGAGGTCCTTCTTCAGGAACGCCATCAGCTCGGCGATGAACCCCGTCTCCACCGCCACCATGAACTCCTTGAAATCGGACATGGCCGGCACGCTGGACGGGGGGGGGAAGCCGAGGGTGCGCGCTTCCAGCTTCTGGTCATCGGAGATCACGCGCTCGGGGCCGCCGCGCCGCAGGCTGACGCCCGCGAACCACAAGTCGCCCGCGCCGGGGAATTTGAAGGCGATGCGCAGCCCGCCCTCGGGCACGTCGGTGACGCGGAAGCTGCGCTCGATATGCTGCCATGCCTTGCCGATCGTTTCGTCCGCGGCCAGCCCCGCCGAGTTCCAGTCCGGCTTGCCCTGGCGCGACACATCGTAGTGCAGCCGCCGCGGTTCCGACGCGCGCACGTCGAACGAGAGCGTATAGGCCTTGCCCGCCTCCAGCTTAAGGTTGGCCAGCAGGAGCTCGTTGCCCACGCCGCTGCACGGCTTGTCGATGGCCACATGCACCGCCGGTGCGGCCGCGTGCGGCCCGGCCTCGCCAAAGACGGCGCGCAGCTTGCCGTCGCGCCCCGTGTTCAGCCGCCACGCGCCCAGCTTGCCCGCGGCGGCCTCGAGCTTGCACACCTCCGGGCCCGGCGGCTCGAAGCCCTGCGCCCACGAACGCTTCAGCTCGACCGTCGAAAGGTAGCGCTGCGCCAGCCACGCATTCCACTGCCGCAGAAATTCTGCGCGATAGGGCTCCGGCAGCTTCAGCGCCACCGGCAGCCCGAGCGTATGGAAGCTGTTCTCGTTGGTGATCTCCACCATCGCGATGCCCGGGTCATCCGCGCGGCGCAGGCTGCGATAGGGGTTCACATGCCCCAGATAGGCGCGGCAGAACTCCTTGAACTCCGCCCGCATCCGCGGCTCGAAGTAGATCAAAAACTTGTCGTAGCGGAAGTCCCGCGCCTGGTCCTTGCCGGCAAACCCCTCGGCCTGGGTGAACTCGCGCCCGACATGCAGGTTCACGTTTGCATAGATGCCGCGCTGGTGGAGTTGGTCGAGGAAATAGTCCTGCCGGTCCAGCATCTCGGGATCCATCACGCGCTTGCCGTCCTTCGGCGGCGCCAAGAGGCCGCGCGGCGGCAGGCCCGTCTCGTGGTGATGCACGCGCACGGCATTGATGCCCAGCTTTGCCATATGCGCCGCTGCGGTCTTGGCCTCGGCATGCGCGGGATAATTCGCGCTGAAGCACGTATTCACGCCCCAGATACGCAGCCGCCCGGACTCGGTGAAGAAATGCCCGTCCTTGATCCGGACAAAGCCATCCGTGCCCGCCGCCCGGCCACCCGGGGTCGAAAAGTCGGTCACGGTCGGCGTGGCGTCGTCGCCCGGGATGACGAACGGAAATTTCTCGGCCGCGCCGGCGGCCCCCGCCACCCACCAGCCGACCGCCAGGCACAACAGATTCTTCATGCTGCTTCCTTCCGTACCGGCTGTACGCTGAACGTGCAGCGATACAACGGTAAACCGCTACTGTTATTTCACCGCCAAGCCCGGAAGCACCGACAACCGGACCAGCTCGCGGCACTATAGCAAATTGCGCGCTGTGTTGAAGGCCATCGGTTCGCTGCGCATGCACCAAGCCGCACGCGCCAGCGGAACCTGGATCCTGTCCGGAGCCTTGCAGTTGGGTCCGCCATCCCTCCGAGTCCGGCGCAGATCGAGGGCCACCCTTCGTTCCCTTTGAACAGTAGCCCTGCCGGGCGGTCTAACACAACATGCGCCTGTTTCGCGTCATGGTCGTTTTGCTGTTGCCGGCGTTATGGCTGGCGGTGGCGGTGGGCTCTTTCGGCGGGCCGGCAGGGCTCACCGGCGCGGAAGCCCATGGCCAGGGCCATGCTCCAGCGGGTGCCCCACCACAGGAATTTTCCGGGCAGGCTTCGGACGCGGAGGCTGTTTCGTTGCCGCCCGTCCGACGGCAGCGTCCCGAGTCCGCTCTGCCGGCGCCGGCGGCCCACGTGATGTTCAAGAACGCACCGCTGGCGTGTCCTGTCGAATACGGCACACCCCAGACGGTTGAAGTGATGGGTCTGGCGCGCACGTGGCAGTTCCGTCTTCGCGCCGCCTTGCATCCCCGCGCACCTACCCGCCTGTCCTGACCTCCGTTCGTCACCGGCCATGCCCCCATGGCCCGACGACCCACGGCCTGAACTCCGCAGTGCCAACACTGGAGGCCTGTGCCCTTGGGTCGCCGCTACAGTCAGCGATAGCAACGTCAGTCACTCAGGAGCAGAGCAACATGAAGATCGAAATGAAGATGCGCAGTCTTGACCGGATCAACGGCTTGCGCGGTTGTGTCGAACAGGAACTCAAGGATCTGCAGCGGGAACTTTCCATCGAAAGTGCCCACGTCGTGCTGGAACAGGAAGGGGCGAAATCGCCGTCGTGCCGCGCGTCGGTATGGTTGGTGATCCCGGGCCCCGACCTGCACGCGGCGGCGAGCGATCACACCATTCTGGCCGCGTGGCGCAAGGTCCACGGGGAACTCAAGCGGCAAATCCGCGAGCGGAAGTCCCATCGAACCTTGCGCCTGAAGGCACACCTCCAGTTGTGCGGCAATCCGCGGGGGTGACGGGTTCATGGGCTGACCGGCTCTGGCTGGCGCGGAGGCCAGGGAGCCGGTACGGCAAATCACGCAAGCAAACTCGCATCACGGAGCAGTGCTATGCAATGGGACTTGAGCGACGTGTTGGGCTATCGCGTCCACGCGCGTGACGGCAGCTTGGGGACCGTGACGAATCTCTATGTTGACGATGTGTATTGGAAGGTCCGTTATCTGGTCGTGACCGGAGAGGAACAGCCGGGGGAGCGCCTGTTCCCGCTGGCGACGGAAATGGTCAGCCGCATCGACCGGGAAATTGGGTGGATGTCCGTGCTCGTGAGCACCGACACGGTGCGGAACAGTCCGGCGGTCGCCACCGGGCGGACCATCCCGTGGCGGCAGGAACTCCGGCTGCGCGAATATTATGGCTTGCCGTACTACTGGTTCGGCCTGGCCGCATCACGGAGGGTCCCGCTGGCGCAGGCGGTCGATAGCCCGCACCTGCACAGCTTGACGGAACTCCTCGGCTATCGCGTCCTCGCCGCTGATGGCGCAGCCGAGATCGGACGCTTGCTGGCGCTGAGCTGTGATGATCGGACGTGGAGCGTTCACAGCCTGGAGGTGGAGGCCAGTCGCTGGTGGCCTGCAGGCCGCGTCTGGCTCCGGTCCGATGACATCCAACAAGTGTGTGGGAGCCAAAGGCAGCTGGCCTCGGGCCTTCCTCTGGCTGCCGTCCTGGACCGCCCGAAAGATGAACAAGCGATGAGGCCGGCGGCTGATTTTGGGCTTGCCTTGTGTGCGGCCAGTTGGCATGGACCCGGTTGCACCTGTGGAGTGTGGCGGCCTGATCCGCCAGCGGAGCAGCAGGGCCCATGAGGTGCCGGAGATCCCGGCGCCGGGCCGTGGTCTGAAAAAAGGAGCGAACATGCCCTTCAAACCCAGCGAGAATGAAGAAAAATTCTTCAAGGAAAAGGAACTCCGCCAGCGCCTGCAGCAGGTGACGGCCGAGGAGCACCAGCAGACCGGCGCGGAAAAGCGCCGGCTGAAGGAGTTGCACTGGCTGCATTGCCCGAAGTGTGGCCAGCAGTTGCAGCAGGAGCACTATGGCACCGTCGAGGTGGATGTCTGTCCGGGTTGCCGGGGGCTCTGGCTCGATGCGCACGAACTGGAATCCATCATGGCGGCGAACAAGGGCAAGGGCAATCCCTTCCACTCGTTCCTGAAGGTGCTGGGGGCCTGAGGGCTCCTGCTCTTTGATGGGTGACCCCTCCGGATGGCGCAGGAGATCGGCCTGCTCGTGACGAGCTGTGCCGGGCGACCCGTACGCTTGCGGGACGCACTCAAGAGCACGAAAGGCCGCGGTTACACGCTGGTGCTGCCAGTGTCTGGGCGGTGCGTCCACCGTCCAGCGGTTGCACGCCGGCTGGGATGGCGCGCGCGGCCGGCCGCAGAGGAAAAGATGAGCGCTGGAGACAAGACCGATGCCCCCACAATTCAAACTTGAAGACCTGTCCGGTCTGTCGGAGTCCGTCGCCGTCGCACGGCTCAAGGACGAGGGCTACAACGAGCTGCCCTCGACCCAGCGGCGCAGCATCTTCGCCATTGCGCTGGGGGTTGTGCGTGAGCCGATGTTCTTGCTGTTGGTGGCGTGTGGCGTGATCTACCTGCTGCTGGGGGACCGGGCCGAGGCCCTCATGCTGCTCGGCTTCGTCGTGGTGGTGATGGGCATCACGCTGTATCAGGAGCGGAAGACGGAGCGGGCGCTGGAAGCGTTGCGCGATCTGTCCAGCCCCCGCGCCTCCGTCATCCGCGACGGACAGCAGAAACGCATTGCCGGCCGCGAGGTGGTGCGCGGCGATCTCATCGTCGTCCGCGAGGGCGACCGCGTGCCGGCCGACGCGTGTCTGCTGGACGCCACCAACCTGTCCGTGGACGAATCGTTGCTGACGGGCGAATCCGTGCCGGTGCGGAAGTCCGCCGTTGAGGACCGCCAGCAAGCGCCCGAAATGCGCCGGCCCGGTGGCGATGACACGCCGTTGCTGTTCTCCGGCACGCTGGTGGTCCAGGGCCAGGGCGTGGCCGAGGTGCAGGGCATCGGGCTGCATACCGAGATCGGCAAGATCGGCAAATCCCTCCAAACGGTCAAGGAGGAGCCCACCTTGTTGCAGCGCGAGACCGGCCGGCTGGTCAAACGGCTCACGGTGCTGGGCCTGGCCTTGTGCGCCGTGGTGGTGGTCGTGTACGGCCTGACCCGCGGCGACTGGTTGCAAGGTTTCCTGGCCGGCATCACCCTTGCCATGGCCACGCTGCCGGAGGAGTTCCCGGTGGTGCTGACGATCTTCCTGGCGCTCGGGGCCTGGCGCATTTCGCGCAAGCAGGTGCTTACCCGCCGGGTGCCGGTCATCGAGACGCTCGGCTCGGCCACGGTCCTGTGCACCGACAAGACCGGCACGCTGACGCTCAACCAGATGGCGGTCGCCCGCCTGCAAGCCGGCGACAGCCTGTGCAACCTGGAAACCATCGGCGCGCAGCCGCTGCCGGAGCCGTTCCACGCGCTCGTGGAGTTCGGCATCCTGGCCAGCCAGCGCGACCCGTTCGACCCGATGGAGAAAGCGATCCATCAAGTGGGAAAGCGTTTTTTGGCGCGCACGGAGCACGTGCACAGCGACTGGACGCTGGTCCGCGAATATCCGCTGTCCCGAAAATTGCTGGCGCTGTCCCACGTTTGGAAAGCGCCGGCCGGCAACGACTATGTCATCGCCGCCAAAGGCGCGCCCGAGGCCATTGCCGACCTGTGCCATTTTTCCGCGGCGCAAACGGCCGCGCTGGCGACACAGATTGATGCCATGGCGCGCGAGGGCTTGCGCGTGCTTGGCGTAGCACGGGCCGATTTCCAGCAGCACGGCGCTCTGCCGGGGGAGCAGCATGCCTTCACCTTCGAGTTCGTCGGACTGCTCGGCCTGGCCGATCCGGTGCGCCCCACGGTGCCCGCCGCGATCCGCGAGTGCCAGACCGCCGGCGTGCGGGTGGTTATGATCACCGGCGACTATCCCGGCACCGCGCAGAACATCGCCCGGCAGATCGGCCTGCCCGCGGGCGAAACGATCGCCGGCCCTGAGCTTGGTGCCATGGATGAAGCCACGCTCCGCGAGCGCATCGGACGCGTGAATATCTTCGCCCGGGTCGTGCCCGAGCAGAAGCTGCGGATCGTCCAGGCCCTCAAGGCCAACGGCGAAATCGTGGCGATGACCGGCGATGGCGTCAACGAC
Organism: uncultured Lentisphaerota bacterium; assembly: GCA_903912445.1. Classification (GTDB taxonomy): domain Bacteria; phylum Verrucomicrobiota; class Kiritimatiellia; order CAIQIC01; family CAIQIC01; genus DP16D-bin41. The sequence continues at coordinate 1,666 of CAIWHP010000038.1, read as the reverse complement.
GCGCCGGCCCTCAAGGCGGCGCACATCGGGATCGCCATGGGCGGCCGCGGCACCGATGTGGCGCGCGAGTCCGCGGGGCTGGTCCTGCTGGACGACGACTTCGCCTCCATCGTACAGGCGATCAAGCTGGGGCGGCGGATTTTCGACAACATCCAGAAGGCCATCGCCTACATCTTCGCGATCCACGTGCCGATTGCCGGCATGTCGCTGTTGCCGGTCCTGTTCCATTGGCCGCTGGTGCTGTTGCCGGTCCATATTTTATTTTTGGAACTCATCATTGATCCCGCATGCTCGACCATCTTCGAGGCCGAGGCCGAGGAGGACGATGTGATGCGCCGCCGGCCGCGCAAGTCCGACGCACCCTTGTTCAGCCGGAGCAATGTGTTGCGCAGCGTCTTGCAGGGGGTGGTGGTGCTGGCGGTGGTCGTGCTGGTCTTCGGGATCGCTTGGTGCCGGGGGCAAGGCGAGAACGAGGCCCGGGCGCTGTCTTTTACGACGCTGATCGTCGCCAACCTCGGGCTGATCCTCACCAACCGCTCCCGCACCCGGACCATCCTTGCCACGCTGCGGATGCCTAACGCGGCGCTGTGGTGGGTGCTGGGCGGTGCGACGCTCTTCCTCACGCTCGTGTTGTCCGTCCCGTTTCTGCGGGAGCTCTTCCGCTTTGCAACGTTGCATCCGTTGGATATTGCGCTTTGCCTGGGCGCCGGTGTGCTCAGCATTGCCGGCTTTGAACTCCTCAAGCGCCGCAGAAGCAGTGTCCAGCAAGCGGGCTAAACTCACGGTACCAAGGAGCGGCCGGCCATGGACCGTTTTCAAGGCGGCAGACGCAAGTGCCAAGTGCGCCACCTTGAGCGGCGGGCAGGTTGTTGGACGTGGGGAGCATGTTAGGGCTGCGACAGCTGATCCGCGGCAGGCTCGGCGTGTTCGCAGCGCCCCCCGCGGGGGGCGCTGCGCGCGGCCATCAGTGCCGCCATGAGTTCGGCCGGCGTCCGCCAGCCGAGTTGCTTGCGCGGCCGGTGGTTCAAGTCATCCATGATCTGCTGTAGGCGCGCGACGCTCACCGTCGCGCTGTCGGTGCCCTGCGGCAGCCACCATCGCAGCAGGCCGTTGTGCTGTTCATTGGTACCGCGTTGCCAGGGACAGCCGGGCGCCGCGAAGTAGACGGCCGCGTGCAACTCGCGCGCGAGGTCGCGATGACTGGCGAACTCCATGCCGTTATCAACGGTCAGCGAGCGGCAGCCCAGCGCGCGTAGTTGCGGTGCCATGGCCGCACGCCAGCTGGCGCTGCTCCGATCCAGCACGCGTGCGATCACGGTGTACCGTGTGACGCGACAGGTGGCCGTGGCCAGTGGTACATAACTGGCCCGCGATGGCTTCGGGAGAGTCGCCGCGGGCCAACTGCTCGCGGCGGCTTTGGCGCAGCAGGGGATCGGTCAGCTTACGGGCGGTGCGCCGCTGATGCCGGCGGCGTTGTGCATGGGCCTCGGCCGCGGTGGCGTAATAACGCTGCGCGGGTTGCGGCTGGCGGTGGAGTTCGCGCCACACGGTCGAGTGCGCGCGCGACAGCCAGCGCCCGATGGCGCGGTTGCTGTGGCCCAGCAAGTGCAAGCGGGCGATTTCCTGACGTTCCTTTTCAGTCAACTGCGTATACTCTCGCTTCATG
>CAIWHP010000037.1 GCA_903912445.1 uncultured Lentisphaerota bacterium | reverse complement strand
TCGCCCGCGTTGGCGCCGGTCTCGTTGAAGGGGCACCAGCCGATGATGGAGGGATGGTTGCGGTCGCGCAGCAGGAGCTCGGTCCATTCGGCGATGAGGGGCGCGTAGCCTTCCGGCTTGTAGTTGTAGCCCCAGTTGGGGAACTCGCCCCAGACGAGGTAGCCGAGCTTGTCGGCCCAGTAGAGGAAGCGCGGCTCGAACACCTTCTGGTGCAGGCGCGCGCCGTTGTAGCCGGCGGCCATGCACATCTCGATGTCGTGCTTGAGCGCGTCGTCGCTCGGCGCGGTCCAGATGCCATCGGGATAGAAACCTTGGTCCAAGATCAGCCGCTGAAAGACCGGCTTGCCGTTGAGCAACATGCGCCGTCCTTCGAGCGTCACCTTGCGCAGGCCGAAGTAGCTCTGGAGTTCATCCACCTTTTCGGTGCCGCGGTAGAGCGTGAACTTCAGGTCGTAGAGGAACGGCGTGCCCGGCGCCCACAATTTCTTTTCGGCGAGCTGGAGCACGAGCCGCTGATTCCGCCACATGCCGCTGGAGGTATCCGTGCCGACGAGCTTGCCGTCGGCAAAGGCCTCGGCGACGAGCTTCAGGTTTTCATCGCGCCCATTGACCTGCGCCTCGATCAGGACGCGGCTCTGGTCGGGATCGGGGACGACGGAGATGTTTTCCACAAAGGACGAGCCCACCGCTTCCAGCCAGACCGGCTGCCAGATGCCGGTGGTGCGGGTGTAGACGCAGCCTTCGCTCTTGGTGTGCGCCTGCTTGCCGCCGGGCTGGAGGCCGCTGCGCAGGTCGTCGAAGACGCGCACGACCAGCTCGTTCGGGCCGGCGCGCAGCAGCTTGGTGATGTCGAAGCAGAACGCGGCGTTCCCGCCCACGTGCGTGCCGGCGAGCGTGCCGTTGACGTAGGCCCAGGTTTTGTAGTCCACGCCGCCGAAGTGCAGCAGGATGCGCTGGCCCTGCATGGCGGCGGGGATTTCGAGCGTGCGGCGATACCAGACGTTCGTGAAATATTCCGTGTTGCCCAGGCCCAGGCCGGAAAGTTTGCTCTCCGGGCAGAAGGGCACGATGATTTTCGAGGCGAGGTCCTTGCCGGAGATCAGCCCGCGCGCTTCGCCGTCGCCGGCCTTGTCGATCTCGAACTGCCACTCGCCGTTGAGCGTCAGCCAGTTTGCGCGGAACGCGTCCGGGCGCGGATGCTCCGGCCGCGGCACCTCCGCGAAGGCCTGCGCCAGACCCAGCGCCAGCAGCGCCGCCGCCAGCCACACACGTCGGCCACTCCGCCGCCACATCGTCATCGTTCCGCTCATGGGTTGTCCTTTCCTTTTTGTGAACACGGCCAGGGAGTCCGGCGCCCATACCTTGAAAACACCGCACAGCATAGAGACCCGCGCCGGATTTTCCAAGGTTTGGGAACGGAAACCGTGGTTTTTCCAGACGCTGTCCCAGGCGCTCGCGGCTGGTTCCGCACACCCACCGGCAAGCCGTTCAGGCCGCGCATACCGGCGCGCCCGGCACCCGGTCCTGAAAAAGAGTTCAGCGCGCGCCGCCCGACGGGTGCGGCAGCTCTTTCCATTCCTTGCTGCGCACCACGTCCTGCAAGGTGCGCTGCAGGGCTTCCGCAATATGCATCAGGCCGGGCTGTCGCTCGGGGGGCACGAGCTGCTGAATGCCGCTTTCTTCTCTGTAGAGATCCATGTGAATGCCATCCGGCGAAAAATAGCCATCGCATTCCCGGCCGGCGAACTGGGCGGCCAGATCGCAGACGATCACATTCCGCGCGCGCGCCACCTCCCGCACGATGGCCACATACTTGTCGTGATCCTGCTCAGCTTGGGCCACGGTATGGGCGTAGTGCTTTGCGACCAGGCCCTCTTCCAGATGCCGGCGCGGAGCGGTGATGAGCACCGGCACCGCGCCGGCCGCGCGTATCGCCTTGACGAACTCGAAGAGCGTGGCCCGGTAGTCATCCGGCGGCACGCGATAGACGAGGCCCGTATGCGCCCGCATCCCGCGCAAGGTGGGATTCAAGGTCCAGGCCAGAAACTGCACGCACCGTTTGTGCTGCAAAAGTTGGAATATTTTCCCTGACCAGATATTCATTCTCAGGGCCATCGCCGAGCAATCCGATTGCTTCGAAAGCCAGTGGTCGTTCCAGCCAAAATAAACGGTGACCACATCCGGGGCCAGCCGCGGGGCCATGCGCTGGAGCAGCCGCAGCCCTTGCAGGGAGCTATACCCATGCATGCCCAAATTGAGCGCCTCCCAAGGCTCCGGCGTCGGCGGTGCCGCCTGCAGTTTTTCGTGGAGATATTGCGGATAGCCCGGCAGCCCCTGGGCCGTGACGGAGTCGCCGAGGCACAGCACCCGATGCGTGCCAGGCGCCTTGACGGGGTTTACCTCGCGGTCCCGGAAGCCAAGCTGATTGATGGGCCGCCCCTGGAACGAACTGCCCGGTTCCAAGCGCCAGAGCAATTCCGGATCGGGCACCGTGTGGGCGATCACCTGCCCGCCGCGCGCATCCTTGTCCTTGAAGATGATCGGCGGCATATCCACCCTGAAATCCCTCATCCGCAGCACGCCTTCAACGCCGCCGACGAAGAGATAGAGCGTAGCCAGGGCGAACGTGATTTTCTTCGCGAACCCCGTATCCAGCAAGCCCCACGGACGGGGGAACAGCCAGCGGCGGAGCACGTACCGCGCCACCAGCAACGCCACCAACACGGCCACTCGCTTCCAATCGCAAGCCATCGTCAGATGCGCAGGGCCCAGCTGCCACCGCAGCGGGTGGAAAAGCCACACCACCGGCAGCATCAGCAATATGGCGAAAAAAACCAGGTCCAAAACGGTCAACACCACGCGCCCGGGGCGAGAGAGCGGAACGGCGTCATTCATGCGAATATTTTCTTTCCTGTCCGGATTGTCCTGCGCTTGGTATGCATCGGCAGGCTATGAACAGGCCAAAGCGACCGGTTGTCAACGCCAAAGTCTGCGCGCGGCGAGGCCCGGCGCCCGGCGGGATGCATTCGACTATTGTGAGCAGGAGGAAAACATGCTAAACGACTCGCCGTCGCAGCCCGGCTTGCAGCGGATCGCGGCGGAGTTGGCCCCGAAAATCCGCGCGAGCACCCGCGCCCCGGCGCGGCAACAGAAGGTTTCCCGTGACCATCATGAGTGAGCCCGAAAACAAGTCCGTGGCCGATTTGATGTGGCCGTGGAAAACGCGCAGTCCCGCCGTCCAAAAAACGGCGAGCCACGTGGGCATGGCGTTGCTGCAGGCCGCGGTCGCCTGCACCGTCGCCTCCTTCCTCGTGTTCTACAAGCAGCACTACATCCTCGGCGGCGTGCTCTATGCCCTCGGGGCCCTGGTCCTCATCGGCGGCCTGTTCATCCCGCCGCTCCATGCCGCCTTCACGCGTTTCGGCCAACGGCTCGGCGTCGTCGTCGGCATCGGGACCACATGGCTGCTGCTCGTGCCGTTTTACTACCTGTTCTTCACCACCGCCCGCATCGGGCTGCTGCTGCAGGGCAAGGACCCGCTGGCGCGCCGGTTCGAGCGCAACGCCACCACCTATTGGGTCGACCGCGGGCCCATAACGGACGACAAGCACTTCCTAAGGCAATCCTGATGAACATCCTCGGCCTCAGCGCCTACTATCACGACTCCGCCGCCACGCTCGTGCGCGACGGGAAGATCATCGCCGCCGCGCAGGAGGAGCGTTTCTCGCGCAAGAAACACGACGAGCGCTTCCCGGTCAACGCGATCCGCTATTGTCTGGCCGAGGGCGGCATCGGCCCGGACCAGCTCGACGCCGTCGCATTCTACGACAAGCCGGTCTCCAAGTTCGCACGCATCTGCGAAACCTATTTCGGCGTTGCGCCCAAAGGTCTCCAGTCCTTCATGATGGCGCTGCCGATCTGGCTCAAGCAGAAGCTCTGGATCCCGCTGGAGATCGAAAAGTTTTTCGACGAGGCCGGCTACAAGCGCCAGCCGCAGCTCTTCTTCCCCGAGCACCATGAGAGCCACGCCGCGAGCGCCTTCTTCCCCTCGCCGTTCCAGAGCGCCGCGGTCCTCACCCTCGACGGCGTCGGCGAATGGGCCACGAGCACGATCGGCCACGGCCGCGGCCACGAGCTGACCATCCTCAAGGAGATGCGCTTCCCGCATTCGCTCGGCCTGCTCTACAGCGCGTTCACCTACTTCACCGGCTTCCGGGTCAACTCCGGCGAGTACAAGCTCATGGGCCTTGCGCCCTACGGCGAGCCGACCTACGTGGACCGCATCAAGGACAACCTCCTCGACCTCAAGGCCGACGGCAGCTTCCGGCTGAACATGGACTACTTCGGCTACCTCGATGGCCTGACGATGACGAACGACAAGTTCGCCCAGCTGTTCGACGGCCCGGCGCGCAAGTCGGAGAGCGAGCTCTCCAAGCGCGAGATGGACCTGGCCCGGTCCATCCAGGTCGTCACCGAGGAGATCGTCCTGCGCATGGCCCGCGCGGCGCGCGAGCTGACCGGCGAGAAGAACCTCTGCCTCGCCGGCGGCGTCGCGCTCAACTGCGTGGCGAACGGCGTGCTGCTGCGCGAAAAGATTTTCGAAAACCTCTGGATCCAGCCCGCGGCCGGCGATGCCGGCGGCGCGCTCGGCGCCGCGCTCGCGGTCTGGCACATGGCCCAGAAGCAGCCGCGCACCGCCGATGGCGTCCACGACCAGATGCAGGGCGCCTACCTCGGCCCGAACTTCGACGGGGCGGTCGAGGAGTTCCTGACGGCCAAGGGCTATCCCGCCGAGAAGTTCACGGATCCGCTGCAGCGCGCCGCGCGCATCGCGCAGATCATCGACGAGCAGAACGTCATCGGCGTCGTGCAGGGCCGCATGGAGTTCGGCCCGCGCGCGCTCGGCAACCGCTCGATCATCGGCGACGCCCGCTCGCCGGAGATGCAGTCCAAGATGAACCTGAAGATCAAGTACCGCGAATCGTTCCGGCCGTTCGCGCCTTCGTGCCTCGTCGAGCGCGTACAGGACTATTTCGAGATGGACGTGCCCTCGCCCTACATGCTGCTCGTGGCGCAGGTCTGCCCGGAGCGTTGCAAAGGCCTGGAAGGCGTCGGCAAGCTGCCGATCCGCGAGCGCATCAACCAGATCCGCTCCGACATCCCGGCGATCACCCACGTGGACTACTCCGCCCGCGTCCAGACGGTCAATCCGGACACCAACCCCGACTACTACAACATCATCAAGGCCTTCGAGGCGCGCACCGGCTACGGCGTCATCATCAACACCTCCTTCAACGTGCGCGGCGAGCCGATCGTCTGCACGCCGGAGGACGCGTACCGCTGCTTCATGCGCACCGAGATGGACTACCTGGTCCTCGGCGCGTTCGTCCTTGACAAGAAGAACCAGCCACCGTGGCAGGACAAGGGCAACTGGCGGCAGGATTACGTCCTCGACTGAGCGGCCCGCGCCGCCCGCTTGCTCCTCATATAAAAGCCGGCCATTGGTTCAGCTCCTCCGTGCTTAAGCTTCCGGGCGTTCAAAGCTCTGACGGGACGGCGCCGTCCGGGTTTGCGCTTGCGCATGCCGGGCGGCGCGTTTAGGGTCGCGGCCATGAAACTACGCACGCTGCTCGCGTTCACACTTGGCCTCGCGGCATTCCAAGCTTCCGCAGCGGAACCGGGCGCGGCACTCATCCCGAACGGTAACTTCGAAGCGCTGACCGAGGCGACCTGGCCGGCCGGCTGGGCGCAGCCAAAGGGCGCGGCCTGGCTGGAGGAAGGCGGCAAGCATTTCGTCCGCCTCCAGGCGGAGAAACCCGGCGAGATGGTCATGCTCTTCCGCCAGCTCACGCTGCCCACGCCGCCGCCGCCCGCGCTGGAGTTCCGCCTGCGCATCCGCTATGCCGATATCAAGCCGGGCACAAAGTCGTGGTTCGATGGCCGCGTCATCGCCCACTTCAAGAGCGCCACAGGGCGCACGCTCAAGCCGGAGCCGGCCACGCCGGCGTTCCACGGCAGCTCGACCGGCTGGGTGGACCGCGCCTACGTCGTCAAGGTGCCCGTCGGCGCGCGCACCCTCGAGCTGATGCCGTGCCTGTTCCAGGCGGCGCGCGGGACGCTGGACATCGCGCGCTGCGAGGTCGCCACGGCCTCGACCGATCAGCTGCCGCAGCCCCCGCCCATCGTGCCTTCGACCACCCTCGTGCCGGAGGCCGGCGCGAAGTTGCCACCGGAGTTGAAAGTCGCCGGCAACCAGCTGCAGACGATGGCCGGCCAGACGGTCTGGCTGCAAGGGCTCTGCGTGGACAGCCTCGAATGGTCGGCGGCGGGCGAGCACCTGAAGGAATCCATCCCGGTTGCCATCGAGCAGTGGAAGGCCAACGTCATCCGCCTGCCGGTGAAGGACAATTTCTGGTTCGGCCGCGGCCCGTGGCAGAAGAAGGGCGACAGCGGGCAGGCCTACCGCAAGATCGTGGACGACGTCATCGCCGCGGCCGCCGCACGCGGCGCCTACGTCGCGCTCGACCTGCACCGCTTCGGCGCGCCGATGCCGGAGCACGTCGAGTTCTGGCATGACGCCGCCACACGCTACAAAAACCATCCCGCCGTCCTCTTCGAGCTGTTCAACGAGCCCCACAGCCTCTCGTGGAAGCTCTGGCGCGACGGCGGCAACATCACCGCGCCGGAGAACCAACACGCCGACGCCAACGCCGCCGAAAACAAGGAAGAGCCGACCGGCGAGGTGACCACCGGCATGCAGGCGCTGCTCGACGCCGTCCGCGCCACCGGTGCGCGCAACGCCGTGATCGCCGGCGGCCTCGACTGGGGCTATGACCTCTCCGGCGTCGCCGGCGATTATGCGCTCGCCGAGCGCGGTGGCAACGGCCTCATCTACTCCAGCCACGTCTATCCCTGGAAGAACGACTGGACCGGGAAGGTGCTCGCCGCCGCGAGGCATTATCCAGTCTTCATCGGCGAGGTCGGCTGCCCGCCGGACTACAAGGACTTCCAGTTCATTCCGCCCGGCGGCCGCGCGCCGCTGGAAGGCTGGGCGCAGGACATGCTGGGCTTCATCCAGCAACACAAGCTGCACTGGACGGGCTTCAGCTTCCACCCCAAGTGCGGACCCAACGCCATCTCCGACTGGAACTACACCCCCACCCCATACTGGGGCGTTTATGTCAAAGCCGCCCTGGGCGGCGAGCGCTTCGAGTTGAAGAAGAGGCGCTGATCCGCGCGCCGTTTTCCAAGGCTTGGAAAACCACGCGATTTATCTTCCAACCCTTGGAAAACATCTCAACGCTTGTCCGGAATCCTCTGCTGTGGGCGGGGTCGTCGACCCCGGCGCCTCGCGCCAAACTCGGGGCAGAACGCAGACCTACCAAGCGATAAAAAAATGCGCGTGATAGGCCGGGGTATTTAGGGGGCAGCGGGCTTGGGCTGCTTGAGTTCGGCTTTCTCGCCGGCTTCCAGCTTCAGTTGCTTTTTGGCCTCGGCGCTGTCGGGATTTAGCCGGACGAATTCCTCGCGCAGCTTGACGGTCTCCCCTTCGAAGCGCACCCCGCCGCCCTCGTCGGCCAGCTTGCTGACGGTTTGCTTGAGATAGCTGCCCGGGCTCACCAATTTCCCGGCCTCGATATCGGCCTCGGTGATTTTCGCCAGCAGGATTTCCTGCATGTCCAGCTTGTAGCGGCCCCGGTCATAGATGACGTAGATCGGGCCCTCTTTGCACTCCACGGCGTCGGGGTAGCTGACGGACTCGCGCTCATCCAGCACGAGCTTGTGGGGCCAAGTCCGGCCTTCGTCCTTGGACAGCATGGCGGTCATGTTCGAGCGCGCCTTGGGGTGGTCGTTGACTACCAGCAGCAGGTTCCCGGAAGGCAGGCGCCGGAAGAAAAAGCGTGTGCCGACGTTGAACTTTTTTGTGAAAGGCTCCAGTTCCTGCCAGGTCTTGCCGCCGTCCTTCGACTCCGCCTGGCCGATGCCGTAGGTCGTGCGCGCCAGCATCCAGAGCGTTTTATCGGCGCGCTCCACGACCATGTGCTCGGCAAAAATGGAATCCTTGAAGGCGCTGCAGCCCACATCCTCAAACGGTTTGCCGTACCCTGCAAACCGATACACATGGCCCCCACGGGTCAGGCTGGGATCGCCCTTGATCGCCTGGCGACAGTCGAACATGTGGAGCCAGCTGCCGTCGGCAAAGGCGAAGGGTTTGTTGAGCGTGCCGCCGCCCCGGCCGGCCAGGACGGGCGCGTTCCAGACGGGCTTCGCCACGTTCGGGTCATCCGTGCAGAAACCCCAGCAGGTGCCGCTGACATCGTCGCGCACCTTCATGGAGCGGTTGACGAACCACCACATCTTCCCGTTGGGATCGGTCCAGAGCATCGGGTCGCCGGTGTCCGCATTCAAGAAATTGCGGCTGGGGTCATACACCGCGACCGGCTTCGACCAGGTCTTCCCGTCATCGGCGCTCGTGACGAGCACGTCGTAATTCTGCCCCTTGCCCTCCCCCAGCAGGCCGGTATACCAGGTGGCCCACAGGCGTCCGTTGGGCGCCCGCGTAATGCCCGGGATACCCTGCCACATCCGGACCCGTGCCCAGTAGTGGGGGCCGGGCATCAGTTCAAGATACGGCGGGGTCAGGGCTGTGATCTTCAACGCCTCGGCCACCGGGACCTCCGCGGCGCCGCCAGCCGCCAGCAGTGCGCTGCCGGACCAAGCCAGGATTAAACAAGTTTTGCAAAATATTTTAATATGGATGCCCTTTCGAAATACCACCCGAAAAACACGGGCCGATTCTTCCGTCACGCGCGCCAAAGTCAACCACTGTTTGCTGTCAGGGTACCCAGCCGGCCGAATTCCGCTGCTGCGTCTGACATGCTTTACCTGCTTGCCAGTAAACACGAACCGGCGCAGCAACGCTGCGCCCTCAACTCAACAGGAACCTCACCCACTCAGACTCAGGCGGAGCAAGCTCCGCCCAAACAAGGCGCCAGTGAGCTTGCGCACTCCATGCCGGACAACCAGGAAAAAATTACGGCGTGCACGGCGCGACGGCGAAGACGGCGGTCACCGGCGCGAGCTTGAGGCGCAGGCAGGTGACGGGCTGGGCGTGCTCTTGCAGGTGCGTGGCTTCGGCGGGTGCTTGCTGCCCGGTCAGCGGATTCCAAAGCTGCAGCTCCACATCGCCGCGCAGGTTCACGAAGGTATCCACCGCCGCGGTCAGAGGTCGTGGTGCTGGTCGCGGATGCAGCGAGCATGCCCGGAGCGCGGGTCGGCCTCCACCTGCCGCCCGATGTTGACCAGGACGCCGACCATGACATAGGTGAACAGGATACTGGAGCCGCCATAGCTGATGAACGGCAGGGCCAGCCCTTTCGTCGGCATGCAGCCGGTGACGACGGCGATGTTGAACGCGGCCTGCAGGGTGATCATCAGGGTGATGCCGAAGGCGAGCAGGCGGCCGAACTGGTCGGGCGCGCGGAAGCTGATACGCATCCCGAGGATGAAGAACAGGACGAACGCGAACACCACCGCCAGCGTGGCGACGAGGCCCCACTCCTCGCCGATGATGGCGTAGATGAAGTCGGTATGCGCCTCGGGCAGATAGGACTGCTTCTGGAGGCTCTGGCCGATGCCGACGCCGGTCGGGCCGCCCATGACGAAGGCGTGGAGCGCCTGGTTGAGCTGGTAGGCTTCCTTCTTCGCGTATTCATCCGGCCACAGGAACGCGAGGATGCGGCGCATGCGGACGGGGTCGTGCATGATGCGGAAAATGAAGCCGATCAGCCCGACGATGCCGGCGGCCGCCAGCAGCTTGAACCGCGAGCCGCCCATGAACATCAGCGCCATGCCGACGAAGGCGACCAGGAAGGTGGTGCCGAGGTCCGGCTCGACAAAGATCAGGCCGACCATCAGGCCGAGCCCGAGCAGCGGCATCACGAAGCCGAGGCGGACATCGGCGGCGCGGCGGCGCACGCGCGTCATCCAGCTCGCGAGCCAGCAGAGGATCGCGAACTTGGCCAGTTCCGAGGGCTGGAAGTTGACCGGGCCCAGGAAGAGCCAGCGCCAGCTGCCGTTGACCTCGTGCGCCAGCGGCGTGCGGATGTGCAGCTTCCACGCCACGTGCAAGCCCACGAGCAGGGCGAGCAGCGCGAGGGCAAAGAGGGTCAGCGGCACCGCGAGCTTGTCCCAGCGGCGGTAGTCCACACACGCGCAGCCCGCGCCCACGACCAGCGCCAGCGAAATGAACACGCTCTGGTGGATGAGGAAATAGGCCCAGCCGTGCTTCATCTTCTCGGCCTGCGCGGGGCTGGCGCTGGCCAGCATGACGAGCCCGAAGACCGTCAGCAGCAGCACGAGACAGATCAACAGCTTGGTGGTCTTGCCCATCGGGGATGCACCTGCGCGCGGCGGGAAAAGTTCTGGCAGCACAAAAAACGCGGCGGAGGGTTTCAGCCCGCCGCCGCGTTCAGATCAACCCGGATGCTTACTGGGCGGGCACGGGAATCTTGACGCGCATGCCCGGACGGATCTGGGCGGCATCGTTCGCGCCATTGGCCTTCAAGATGTCTTCCTTCTTCACGAGGAAGGTCTTGGCGATGCTGTCCACGGTCTCACCGTCCTGCACGGTGTAGTCGAGGAGGGTCGGCGGCACGGCCGGGGCGGCCGGGGCGGCGCCCATGTCGGGCGTGGCCGGGGCCAAGGTACCGAGCGCAGCGCCATCGGCCGCGGGGGCCGCGGGAGCGACGGCTTCGCCACCCTTGCCCGGGATGACAAGCGTCTGGCCGATGCGGATCTTGTCGCTGCTCAGGCTGTTCGCGGTCTTGAGGTCGGCGATCTTGACGCCGTGCTTCCGCGCGATCCTCTCGAGGCTGTCGCCGGACTTGACCTCATACCCGCCGGCGGCAGCGCCGGCCGGCTTCTTCGCCGCGGTCGCGCCGGAAACTTTCTTGGCGCCACCGGACTTCTTGGCCACGGAGGCTTCCTTCACCTTGCCCGCGGGCACATCCTTGGCAAAGCCCGGCAGCGTGAGCTTCTGGCCGACGCGGATGCTGTTCGCGTTCTTGAGGTGGTTCAGTTCGACAATCTCGCGGGTCGAGACACCGGTGCGGTGCGCGATCTTCGAGAGCATGTCGCCCGGCTGGACGACGTAGGTCTTCGGTGCCGACGAGACTTCCTTGGCGATCGGCGCGAGGTCCACCGGCGGGGGCGGCGGCAGGATGGTCTTCTCGACCACCGGCGAGGGCTCCTTGGTCGGCGGCATGATGGGGGAAGCGGGCGGCTCGATCTTCGTGGTGCCCTTCGGCGTGTTGCAGCCATAGAGCATCAACAACGTGCTCGCGGCCAACACGTGCGCACCCGCCACCGCGCTGAACACCAAGCGGGCCTTCCATTGACTCTTCCGTTCAACTGTTTGCATGACTCACTCCTCTTTATATTTTCTTGCCGATTCCATTTTTTCCCAGCGCGGCCACCAACTCGGCGAACAGGTTGCCGCGCTCTTCGAAACTAGTGAACTGGTCGAAGCTCGCACAGGCTGGCGAAAGCAACACCGTCTCACCCTCCCGCGCGTCGGCCGCCGCCTGTTCCACGGCGACCGGCAACGTGCCACAGGACCGGCACGGCACAACGCCCGACCAAGCCTCGGCCATGGCCGGCGCAGCGCGCCCGATAAGATAGACAGTTTCCACTTTTTGCGCCAGCAAATCTTTTACGCTGCCCAGGTCCTTTTCCTTGAGCAATCCGCCGGCGATCAGCCGCACGCGGCCGCCCGTCATCGTGAGCGCCGCGGCGAGCGCCGTCAGGTTCGTCGCCTTGGAATCATTGACGAAATGCACGCCGCCCCGTTCGGCGACGGGCTGCATGCGGTGCGGCAATGGCTCAAAGGCGCGCGCGGCCTGCTCCGCCGCGCCGGGGCCCGGCCCGGCCGCGCTCAGCGCCGCCACGACCGCGGCGCCGGCCTGGCCCAAAATGGGATTGTCGAAGCGGGTGCCGCGCAGGTCGGCGACCGCCTGCCCGGCGTGCCAGATGCGGCCCTCGCGGTACTGCCAGGTGGCGGCCGCGTCGAGGCCGAACGTCTCCCACCGCCCCGCGCCGCCGGACTGGCGGCGGACGGACTCCAGCAGCGGCGGCGGCACGAGGCAGCAATCCGCGCGCTGCGTGTTGGCGAAGAGGCGCGCCTTGAGGGCCGCGTAGGTCGCCATCTCGCCGTGCCGGTCGAGATGGTTCGGGAAGATGTTCAGCAGGATGCCGATGTCGGGCCGGAACGCCCGGCAGGTCTCGAGCTGGAACGTGCTGACCTCGAGGACGAGCCAGTCGAGGTCCGGCTGCGCGCGCACGACGCGCGCGGCGGGCGGACCATAGTTGCCCGCCGGCGCCGCCCGCAGGCCCGCCGCCTGCAACGCTTCCGCGAGCCACTTGACGCAGGTGCTCTTGCCGTTGGAGCCGGTGACCGCCAGGGTCCGGCCGCGAAACCGGCTCCAGCCGAACTCCAATTCCGCCAGCAGCGGAATGCCGCGCTGCTGCAGCGCGCGCGCCCACGGCGCATGCAGCGGGATGCTCGGGCTCATCACGGCGACATCAAAGTCGCCGGCGGGCACATCGGCCAGGCCAAACTGCACGCACACGCCTGCGGCCTTGAGTGCGGCGGCGCGGGTCTGCAGCTCCGGCGTGTCGCCGCGGTCGATCGCCACCACCGCGGTCCCCTCGCTGCGCAGGAGCAGCGCGGCCGCCTCGCCGCTCGTGCCCAAACCGCAGACCAAAGCCTGACGGAAGCCATGGGGGATGGCGGATGGTGAACGGCCGACGGAAGAGGGAGCAGGCGGAATTGACGCTGGCGTATTCATGAAAATATCCCTGTCAAGCTAAGCGCGCTCACTCCTGCCGGACAAGCCGGCAAGGGGCGTGCCTGTTTTCCTGTGGAAATCTGTATCCGTTCCGCTCCTTTACCATCAACCATTCACCATGCGCCATTCACCATCATCCATTCACCATCTCTGCCTCAGCGGATCTTCAGCATCGCCACGCCGATCAGCGCGAAGATGACCGAGAGGATGCACAGCCGGACGGTGATCTTCGTCTCCATCATCCGCTCGGGGCGGCCCTCGGCCTGCGCGGCGAGGCGCTCCTTGAACTGAAAATGATGGTGCAGCGGCGAGCAATAGAAGATCCGCCGCCCGGTCAGCTTGAAGCTCGCCACCTGCAGCACCACGCTGAGCGCCTCGATGACGAACACGCCGCCGACGATGACCAGCGCGACCTCCTGCTTGATCAGCACGGCGATCATGCCGATAAAGCCGCCGATGGCGAGGCTGCCGGTGTCGCCCATGAACACCTGCGCGGGGTAGCAGTTGTACCAGAGGAAGCCCAGCCCCGCGCCGAGCAGGCACGCGCACAGCACCGTGAGCTCGCCGACACCCGGCAGGTGCGGCACCTGGAGGTAGCTGGCGAAGACCGCGTGCCCGGCCACGTAGGACATGACGAGGTAGGCGACCGCCGCCGAGTTGCTGCAACCGATCGCGAGGCCGTCGAGGCCGTCGGTGAGGTTCACCGCGTTCGTCGCGCCCACGACCACCAGCCAGAGGAACACGAAGGAGACCGCCACGCCCATGTCGGCGATCACCGGCCCCTTGCAGAACGGCACGAACAGCGTGCGGACCAGCTGGCGGGTTTCCGGCCACGCCAGCAGGATCGCCAGCACGACCGCGACCCAGACCGTCTGCCAGAAGAACTTGTGCCGCGCGCGGACGCCCTTGGTGTTCCGCCGGGAGACCTTCAAATAGTCATCCCAGAAGCCAAGCAGGCCCATGAACAGCATCGTACCCAGCGTCAACAGCACATAGCCGTTGGTCGGCACGGCCCAGAGCAGCGCGGCGCCCACCGTGGCGAAGATGATCAGCACGCCTCCCATGGTCGGCGTGCCCTTCTTCGAGCGGAAAAATTCCTTGAGCTGGTCCACGTCCATCTCGCGACTCTGCTCGGCGAAGTGCAGCTTGCGCAGCCCGCGGAGCACCAGCGGCGCGAGCACCAGCACGATCAGGAAGGCCGTCGCCGCGCCCAGGAACGCGCGGAACGTGATGTACCGGAACAGCCGCAGCGGCGTGAACCACTCGGTCAACAGATGCAGATAATAAAACATAGCGCCCTCAAAATGCTTCGTTGGCAGCGCGCCCCACCCCGCCCACAGGCGGAGCCGGCGCGACGCCTATGGCAAATCCTTCGTCAAAGCTGCCACTACCCGTTCCAGCTTCTCGCCGCGCGAGGCCTTCAGCAGCACGGCATCGCCGGCCTGCAGGCGCGCGCGCAACACCGCCGCCGCCGCCGCGCAGTTCTCGCAGATCTCGATCCGCTCCCCGGCCAGCCCGGCCTCGAACGCGCCCGCGGCAATCCACGCGCCGAGCTCGCCGACGGTGACCAAATGAATATCCGGCAGCCCCGCGACGACCCGGCCCAGCTCGCCGTGCAGGTCCTCCGCCGCGGCGCCCAGCTCGAGCATGCCGCCGAGCACGACCCAGCGCCGGCCGGCGGCCGGCATTTCCATGAACGTCCGCAGCGCCGCCGCCATGCTCGGCGGGCTGGCGTTGTAGGCGTCGTTGACGAGCGCCGCGCCCCGCCACTCGCTGCGCTGCCAGCGCAGCCCGACCGGCTGAAACGCGGCGAGCGCGGCGCGAATTTTTTCCCATGACGCAGCCTGCGCGCGCGCCGCCGCCACCGCGAGCAACGCGTTGCGGATGTTGTGCGCGCCGGGCACGGCATTTTGCAGCGCGCTCACATCGCCGGTCGCGCGCTCGGTCACCGTGAACGCCCCGATCAACTCCGGCGCCAGCTGCGCGGTGTAATCGGCCGCGGCGCCCAGCGCCGTCGTGACCAGCCGGCACGGCGTCGCCGCGCGGAGCAGGTCGAACCAGTCGCCCTCGGCGTCGAGCACGGCGAGCCCGTCCTTCGGCAGGCAGCGCAGCACCTCCGCCTTCTCCTCGGCGATCGCCTGGACCGAATCGAAAAATTCGAAATGCACCGGACCGACCATCGTGACGATGCCGATACTCGGCCGCAGCAGCTGGCAGAGCGGCGCGAGCTCGCCGGGGTGGTTCATGCCCAGCTCGAAGACGCCGAACCGCGCGTCCGGCTCCATCGCGAGCAGGCTCAGCGGCAGGCCGAGGTTGTTGTTGAAATTGCCGTGCGTCCGCGCCGTGGTGCCGACCGTCGCGAGCAGGTCGGCGGCCATCTCCTTGACCGTGGTCTTGCCGACGCTGCCGGTGATGGCGATGAACGTCGCCGGGAGCGTGTCGCGATAGCCGGCGGCGATGGCGCGGAGCGCGGCCGCAGGCTCGCCGACGACGAGCAGCGGCAGCGTCGGATTTTTCTTGGCGAACTTGCGCAGGACGACGGCGCCCGCGGCGCCGCGCGCGAGGGCGGCGGCAACATAGTCGTGGCCGTCGGCCTTGGCGCCCGGCAGGGCGAAGAACAGGTCGCCGGGCCGGAGCGTCTGCGTGTTCAGCGAGGCGCCGGTCACGGCGGCGGGCGCGTGCTGCCACGTGCCGGCGGACCAGCGGGCGAGATCGGTTGGAGCAAAATGGGGCATGGTTTGTTTTCCGGCGGAGTTGTACGCAGTTTCCCAAGGATTGGAAAGCGGGAAGGGCGGATTTTCCACGGGCTGGAAAAGGTCAGCGCCGGCTTTGCCACGGGGCGGGAAACAGGACGGTTCCGTTGTTGAAGGTCTGGTACATCAGGTCTTTTTCAGCAGGCGCGCGACCACTTCGCGGTCGTCGAACGGGACGATGGTGTTGACGAACTCCTGGTAATTCTCGTGCCCCTTGCCGGCGATGAGGACGACATCGCCGGGGCGGGCCAGGGCGAGCGCCTTGCCGATGGCCTTTTCGCGGTCCACCTCCGTTTCCAAATTTTTGCTGGCGCCAAACCCGGCGACGACCTGCGCGATCACCTCGGCCGGGTCCTCGTTGCGCGGGTTGTCGCTGGTGACGACGGCGTAATCCGAGAGGCGCGCGACGACGGCGCCCATCTTCGGGCGCTTGGTCTTGTCGCGGTTGCCGCCGCAGCCGAAGACGGTGATGAGCCGGCCGCGCGTGAGCTCGCGCAGCGTGCGCAGGACGTTGGAAAGCGCATCGTCGGTGTGGGCGTAATCCACAAAGATGGTCAGGCCGCGCTTGTTGGGCACGGGCTCGAGGCGGCCGGGGACGGGCGGCATGGCGGCGAGGACGCCGAGCATGGTCTTGAGCGGGACGCCGAGCGCGCCGCATGCGGCGAGGGCGGCGAGCGCGTTGGAAACGTTGTGCCGGCCGAGCAGGCTCAGATGGGCGGGCGCGCTCCCCCAGGGCGAGGTGAGGTTGAAGGCGCAGCCCTCGCCATCGACGACGACATCGTCGGCGCGCACGGCGGCGCCGGGATGCGTGCCGAAGCTGAGTACCTGCGCGGTCAGGCCGCCGGTGTAGGCGAGCTGCTGGCCCCACGGGTCGTCGAGGTTGATGCACGCCGTGGCCTGCTTCTCGGCCTGGCCCAGCGCGCGGAAGAGCAGCGTCTTGGCGGCGAAATAGGCCTCCATCGTCTTATGATAGTCGAGGTGGTCCTGCGTGAGGTTGGTGAACACGCCGACGTCGAAGTCGATGCCCCACGTGCGCTTCTGGTCGAGGCCGTGCGAGCTGACCTCCATGACGGCGCTGCGGCAGCCGGCGCGGACCATCTCGTCGAGCATCCGCTGGATGTCCGGCGCCTCGGGCGTGGTCCGGCTGGCGGGGATCTGGCGCTCGCCGATCTCGTAGCGGATCGTGCCGAGCAGGCCGGCGGGGCGGCCGGCGGCCTGCAGCATGTCGCGGCACATGAAGCTGGTGGTGGACTTGCCGTTGGTGCCGGTGATGCCGATCAGCTGGAGGTGGCGCGCGGGGTGGTTGTAGAACGCACAGGCGATCTCGGCCATGGCGCGGCGCGCATCCTCGACGCGGATGTGCGCGATGTCGCGGCGCGTCCAGCCGTTGGTCTCGGCGAGGATGGCGACGGCCCCGCGGCGGATGGCCTCGTCCACGTACTGCGCGCCGTTCTGGTGCAGGCCGCGCAGCGCGACGAACAGGAAGCCGGGCTGGACGTGGCGCGAGTCATAGGCGAGGCCACGGATGTCCATATGCTGCGGACCGGTGACGGTCAGCGGCTGGATGATACGGCTGATGTATTCGAGCTTGAGCGTTTCCGCGCATAGTTGACCGAGGATCATGGCACACCTCCGGTGGAGCCCGCCGCGCCGGCGAGCAGCGTGGCGGACGACGGAATTTGCAAACAGCGGACGACATTGGAAGCGATCTGGCTGAAGACGGGCGCGGCGATGAGCCCGCCGGTGTGCAGCGGCTGGGGCTCGTCCACGATCACCATGATGCCGATCTCCGGCCGCTCCGCGGGCAGGAAGCCGGCGAACGAGGCGACGTTGTAGCGCGAGTCGTAGGTGCCGTTGACGAACTTGACGGCGGTGCCGGTCTTGCCGGCGACCGTGTAGCCGGACACGCACGCCTTGGTCGCCGTGCCGCCCGGTTCGGTCGCGCGGACGAGCAGCTGCTGCATCAGCCGCGCGGTGTCCTCGCTGATCGGCTGCCCGACCTCGACGGGTTCGCCGCGGCGCAGCAGGCGGCCCTTCGCATCCTCGACGCGGGCGATGACATAGGGCCGCATCAGGTGGCCGTCGTTGGCGATGCAGCACAAGGCGTTGAGCAGCTGCAGCGCGGTGACGGCCACCTCGTGCCCCATCGGGATGCGCGAGATGCTCAAGGCGGTCCAGCGTTCGCGCGGCGCGAGGATCCCGCCTTCCTCGCCGGGCAGGTCGAACCCCGTGCGGTGGCCGAAGCCGAAGGCCCGGAGATAGCTTTCCAGGCGTTCCTCGCCCAGCGTCAGGGCGATCTTCGCCGCGCCGATGTTGCTGGATTTTTTGATGATGTCGGCGACGCTCAGGCGTCCGGCCGGATGATAGTCGTGCAGGATTCTTTTTTGATACAGCCACTTGCCGTTCTCGCAATCGAAGACCTGGTCGGACGTGACCGTGCCCTCGTTGAGCGCGGCGGCGACGGTCGCGAGCTTGAAGGTCGAGCCGGGCTCATAGGTGTGGCTGATGACGAGGTTCTTCATCGCGTTGGTGTCCGCGGTGCGGTAGGCGTTCGGGTCGTAGTTCGGCAGCGACGCCATGGCCAGGATTTCCCCGGTGCGGACGCGCTCGACCAGGCACCAGATCCGCTTGGCCTGATGGACGCGCATCGCCTCGCCGAGCGCGCGCTCGACGAGGTACTGGACGTTCAGGTCCAGCGTCAGGTGCACATCGGCGCCATCCTGGGGATCGATCTCGGTGCCGCGCCGGTTATAGAGCTCGCGGCGCTTGCCGTCCTGCTCGCCGATGCGCAGGCCGGGGCGGCCCTTGAGCAGATCGTTCAGGCGCTGCTCGATGCCCGCGCCGCCGACGCCTTCGAGGTTCGCGAACCCGATGATGTGGCAGGCGAGCGCGCCGTGGGGATAGCGGCGCGTGCTCGAGTCCTCGAAGAACACGCCGGGCAGCTTCATCCCGGCGAGGTTGGTCGCGGTCTCGACGGCGACGAATTTCTGGATGATCTGGTAGCGGCTGTGCGGGCGCTCGAGCCGCCACAGGATCAGCGCCGGGTCGAGCTTCAGCGTCTGCGCCAGCTGCATGGCCACGGAGTACTTTTGCTGGTCGTTGGTCGTCAGCGTGGGATCGGCCACCACGTTCTTCATCGGCAGGTCGAGCGCCAGGATGCTGCCGTGCACATCGAGGATGCGGCCGCGCGAGACGGGCAGCTCGCGCTTGATCTGGTGCCCGCCCTGGCTGTCGGCGACGAGCTTGGGCGAAGGAAAGGCGTGCAGGTAGACCAGGCGCGCGGCCAGCACCATCCACAGCGCGAGCACGACGATCAGGGCCACCACCATCCGCCAGGTTGTCGTCCGTTCAGTCATGGGCGATGCCGCCGGCGCGCGCGTACTGGTGGCGCACCGGAGCGGCCTCCGCGGCGGACGGCTCATCGGCCGCGCGCCGGATCCGAACGATGTTCCGCTCGTCGGGCCAGGTCATGACCACGTGGTGCCGCTGCAAAAGGCGCTCGACCTGCTCGAGCGACTTCGCGCTTTCCCAGCGGGACCGCTCCTGCTTGACCTGGCGCTGCAGCTCGACCTTCTGGATCTCGAGCTGCGAGAGGCGGCGGCCCAGCGCCTCGCAGCGCTGGTCCAGCCAGATGTACCCGAAAAAGATGAACATGCCGAGGCCAAGCGCCAGGAAAAATGGCGACGGGATGGCGGCTTCGCGGCTGAACTTTTTCCGATTCCTGCGTGTCTTCATTATGATGGTGCTTCCGTCCGTTCCGCCGCGCGCAGCTTCGCCGAGCGCGCGCGGGGATTGCGTTCACATTCTTCCGGCGTGGGCGCGAGCGGCCGGCGCGTCACCAGCCGCACGGCCGGCGGCGTGCCCGCCCAGCGGCGCCCGCCCGCGGCCAGGTTTTCCCAGCGGCCCGCGTGCGCCAGCAGCGTATGCTTGACGATCCGGTCCTCGAGGCTGTGGAACGAGATCACCACCAGCCGTCCGCCCGGCGCCAACAGGCGCAGGGCCGCTTCCAGGCCTGCCGTCAAATGGTCCAGCTCCTCGTTCACCGCGATGCGCAGCGCCTGGAAGACGCGCGTCGCCGGATGGAGCTTCCCGTGCCGCCCGCCCACCGCCCGCTCGACCACCGCGGCCAGCCGGCCCGTGGTCGTGATGGGCGCCTGTGCGCGCTCCGCGACGATGGCGCGCGCGATGCGGCGCGACGCCGGCTCCTCGCCGAGCCGCCAGATCACGGCGGCCAGCGCGGTCTCGTCGAGCTGCTGCACGAGGTCCGCCGCGGTCGTGGGCTGGGTCTGGTCCATCCGCATGTCCAGCGCCGCATCGTTGGAGAAACTGAAGCCGCGCTGCGGCTCCAGCTGGAACGACGACATGCCGAGATCGAGCAGGATGCCATCCACGGGCGCCAGGCCGGCGCGACGGGTGGTGCTTTCCAGCTCGGAATAATTGGCGTGTTCCACGTGCACTTGGTTGCTCCACGGTGCCAAACGAAGCTTCACCCGGGCGACCGCTTCCACATCGCGATCCAGCGCGAGCAGCCGGCCGTCCGGCCCGAGGCGTTCCGCGATCGCGGCCGCATGCCCGCCACCGCCCGCGGTGCCATCCACGTACCGCCCGGCGGCCCGCACCTGCAGCGCGTCCAGCGCCTCCTCCAGCATCACGGGTACATGCATGGCCGGCTTCACCCGCAGGCCAGCACCAGGGCGGCGGGCCTGGGCGGCGTCACCGGCGGATGCAAATGGGCGAGGGCCTCATGAAAACAGGCCGGACAGTAGGTGTGCGTCATCAGCGTCGTCGCGTGGGGCGCCTCCGCCTGCCGCACCCAGCGCTCGTCCACCTGGACCCGGCGGCAAACGCAGCAGACCCGCAAAATGGCCTGGCATGCGTCCATATCAGCACCCCCCGCGTTCTCCCGCCGGCGTCAGCATCCGCAGCGTCCGCCGGTCGTCCAGCTCCGCCGAACCGGCCTGCTCGCGATGCCGCATGATCTGGATGCGCGGCGCGCGCCACGCGCCCGGCAGCGAAAACCACCGCCGCCCGCGCTCGTCGCCCTGCACCACGCTGCCCAGCTGCAAGAACTTTCCGATGCCCTGACTCTTGTGCATACTCGTTACCTCCGGCGCGCTCGCCGCGCCCAGCGTTTGTTCCCGGTCCTGCTCCAGCCGGCGGCGCCCCCGGGGCTGGGCGGCTTCCGCGAACGAGCCGCGCCCGGCGGGTCCCACCGAAATTTCGCCCCACACCGACTCCTGCCGGCGGGGATCGAACCAGCGCGAGGGGGCCGCCTCGCGCGTGGTCGCCACGCGCGCGCCCAGCAGGCGTGCGCCCAACAGCGTCACAATCCGATGGATTGAACCGCCGACATCATCACCGTGGAATCCACGGTTTCCTCTTGTTTCTTCCATTGCTCCGGCTCCCATAATTCAAACCTCTCGAAGGCGCCCACCAGCAACACCTGGCTGGTGAGGCCCGCATGTTTCAAAGTTTCATCGCTGACCCGCAGCCGGCCGGCCGCATCCCACGTCAGCATCTCCGACCGCGAGGCGAGCACGCGCAACACGCGCCGTATGTTCTCGTCCGCGCTCGACACCTTGCGCAACCGCGCCAGGCGCAAATTCCATTCCCGCACCGGGTAGATCCAGACGCAGCGCTCGTTCTCGTTTTTCGACACGCTCGGCAGCGCCACGAGCTGCGCCGGCTCGCCGGTCACCTCGCGCCACGCCGACGGAATCGTCAGGCGCTTTTTGCCGTCCAGTGCGTGCAGGTGCCGGCCCATATAACTGGCCATCCCCACTTCGCTCTGCTCAGTTGTTACATTGTCTCCCACGTCACTACCCTTCGCGGCACCTTATCCCACTTTGCCCCACAATCAGTCAACAACTTTTTTATAAAAAAAACGCGCAAACCCTATCCTGTTGGATTGGAACATATTAGAACGATTTAACAACCTGTTAATAACTTGTTTGTAACCCCTCGCTTATGCACATTCCTCCCCACCCAAAAATCGCGGCACTTTTTTTTCGAGGCCGACCGGGCCGCCAAGTTCAAAACGGGGGCCTTTTGGGGCGCAGCACAACCGCATCCGCACGACGCCGGAAGGCTTCATCGCGCGCGCCTGAAATCGGCCAGCGCCGGCTTTTCCAAGGTTCGGAAAAACCGGCCCCGCTGGTTTCCAAGCCTTGGAAACCGCGTGCGCGGCGGCTCGACAGGCCGGGTCTGTTCTGCTATGTGTTCCCGCCGTTTTTGCCATGCAAACCAATCTGAATCAGCGTGAAGGCTTGCGCGGGGCACGCAAGGTCGTCGTGAAAATCGGCAGCCGTGTGCTGGTCCAGCGCAACGGCCGGCCCGACCTGCGCCGGCTGCGCGAGCTGACGCGCGACCTGGCGCAGCTGCGCCGCCAGGGGCTCGACGTCATCGTCGTCTCGTCCGGCGCGATCGGCTCCGGCATGCAGGCGCTCGGCATGAAGCGCCGCCCGACCGCCATCGCCGAGCTGCAGATGGCCGCGGCGGTCGGCCAGTCGCGGCTGATGGCGATCTACGAAAAACTGTTTGCGCAGGGCCGTTGCCGCATCGGCCAGATGCTGCTGACCCACGCCGACCTCAAGGACCGCGCGCGCCACCTCAACGCGCGCAACACGCTGCTCGCCATGCTCGCACGCGGCATCATCCCGATCATCAACGAGAACGACGTCGTCGCCGTCGAGGAAATCAAGTTCGGCGACAACGATGTGCTTGCCGCGCTCGTCGCGCTGCTCGTGCCGGCGGACGTGCTCGTGCTGCTGACGACGGTGGACGGCTTTCGCGCGCCCCGGGCGGACGGCCGCACGCAGCGCGTCAAGTGCCTCAACGGGCTGAGCGACGAGACGCTCGCGCTTGCCAAGGGCAAGGGCAGCGAGCTCTCGACCGGCGGCATGGGCAGCAAGCTGCGCGCCGCCGACATGGTGGCGCAGGTCGGCGCGCCGGTGGTCATCGCCAACGGGCGCACGCCGCGCATCGTCTCGCGCATCCTCGCCGGCGCCGACGTGGGCACGCTGCTCACCGCCTCCACCCACGCCGACCGCGGCGCCTTCAAGCGCTGGCTCGCCTATTTTCAAAAGCCCGCCGGCGTGCTGACCATCGACGACGGCGCGCTGCGCGCGCTGGAGCAGAAGGGCGGCAGCCTCCTCCCCATCGGCCTCCGCACGGTCAGCGGCGAGTTCGAGGCCGAGGCCGTCGTGGACCTCCACGCGCTCGACGGCCGGCTGGCCGCGCGCGGCCTGGTGGAGTATGGCAGCGCCGACCTGCGCAAGATCGCCGGGCATCACACCGCCGACCTCGCCGCGCTGCTGGGCGGCGCCGGCCCCGCAGAAGCGGTCCACCGCGACAAACTGGTTTTGCTGAAATCTTGAGCGAGATTCACAAAGGAATCATGAGCTTGCACGAAGACATGCTGCAGATGGGCGACCGCGCGGTGGCCGCGGCGCGCGCGCTGGCGCTGCTCTCCACCCGGAAGAAAAACGCGATCCTCGAGGCGATGGCCGTCGAGCTCGATGCCCAACGCGCCGTGCTGCAGCAGGCCAACGCCGCCGATCTGGAGGCCGCGCGCAAAGCCGGCCTCTCCGGCGCCATGCTCGACCGCCTGCAGCTGACCGACGCGCGCCTCGACGCGATGATCAAGGGGATCCGCGATGTCGCCGCGCTCAAGGATCCCGTCGGTCAGGTCATCAGCCGCTGGATGCGGCCGAACGGCCTCGACATCCAGAAGATTCGCGTGCCCATCGGCGTCATCGCGATCATCTACGAATCGCGCCCGAACGTCACCGCCGATGCCGCCGTGCTCTGCCTCAAGGCGTCGAACGCCGTCATCCTCCGCGGCGGCTCCGAGGCGCTGCGCTCCAACCAGGCGATCGCCGCGGCGCTCCAGGCCGGTGGCGCAAAAAAGGGCCTGCCCGCCTACACGATCCAGCTCGTCGGCACCACCGACCGCGAGGCCGTGCGCGAGCTCGTGCAGCTTGAGGGCCGCGTGGACCTCGCGATCCCGCGCGGCGGCGAGAGCCTCATCCGCGCCGTCGTCGAGCAGGCCTATGTGCCGGTGATCAAGCACTACAAGGGCGTCTGCCACGTCTATGTGGACGCGAGCGCGGACACCGCGATGGCGCTCGACATCTGCGAGAACGCCAAGTGCCAGCGGCCCGGCGTCTGCAACGCGATCGAGAAGGTGCTCGTCCACGAAAAGATCGCCGCGCACTTCCTGCCGCAGCTCGCGGCGCGCCTGACCGCGCGCAAGGTCGAGCTGCGCGGCAGCGACGCCGCGCGCGCCATCGTGCCCGCGATGAAGTCAGCGACCGAGGAAGACTGGTCCGCGGAATATCAGGATTTGATTTTGACGGTCGGCGTCGTCAAGGACGTGCATGCCGCCAGCGCGCACATCAACCGCTACGGCTCGCACCACTCCGACGCGATCATCGCCGCCGACGCAGCCGCGCAGAAGGCGTTCACCGAGGAGGTGGACTCCGCGACGGTCTACGTCAACGCCTCGACGCGCTTCACCGACGGCGGCGAGTTCGGCATGGGCGCGGAGATCGGCATCAGCACCGACAAGCTCCACGCGCGCGGCCCGATGGCGCTCGAGGAACTGACCACCTACAAATACATCATCTGGGGCAACGGTCAGGTCCGGAAATAATTTCCCCAAGGCGGGAGCCCGCGGTGAGCGGGGCTGGTCCGTGGGCAGGTGGGCGGCCCGGGTTCCCCACCTTGGGCCGTTTTCACACCGGAGGTGCAGCATGAGCGAAGTGATGCAGAATATCGGCTGGGCGGCGGTGTTCGCGGTGGTCGGCGGGCTCGTCGGGCTCGGCATGGTGGCGCTCGCGGCGGCGCTCCTGCCGCGGCTGATCGAAAAGTTCACCCCCCACCTCGACGAGGAGAAGGAAATCGCGCGCGGCAACGTGGCCGTCGGCGAGTACTTCGGCCGCGTCGTCGGCGCCAGCATCCTCGGCACCAGTATTATCATCGCCGCGGCCGTGCTCGGCGGCATCCTCGCGGCGCTGCACTGACCATGAAAAGGTTTCTCGCGCTGGCGCTGCTGGGCCTGCTCGGCTCGGCGGCGGACGTCCACGCCCGCGGCGGCGGCGGCTGCCTCGAGGCCGGCGCCGGCATCCTGACGCCCGCCGGCGAAATCCCCATCGAGCTGCTGCAGCGCGGCGACGCCGTCATCGGCCTCCGCGCCGGGCAGCGCATCCGCACCACCGTCGCGGATGTCTTCGCCGTGCAGCCGGAGCACTATATCGAGGTCACACAGGGCGGCCGCACGCTGCGCCTCACGCCGGAGCATCCCGTCGCGGTCGGGGCGGGCGAGTTCCTCGCCGCTGAAAAAATGAGCGGGACGCGGCGGGTGGCCGCCATACGGCCCGCCTACAACCTGCTCGTCGCCGAGGGCGGCGTGTACTTTGCCAACGGCGTGCTGGTCCATAACAAGGGCTGCTTCCTGCCGGACACCGCCATCCTGCGCGCCGATGGCACCAGCGTGCAGCTCGGGACCGTGCGCGTTGGCGACCATATCAAGGCCTTCGACTCCGCCAATCGTCTGGTCACCGCGACGGTGGCCGAGATCATCACGCATGAGGTAGAGGAGTACCTCGTGTTGACGACCGCGCGGGCGAGCGTCCGCGTGACCTTGGAACATCCGTTCTACGCCGGCGACGGACGCTTCAAGACCGCCGAGGCCCTGCGCGCCGGCGACGAGGTCTTCCTGTGCGACGGCGCGGGCCTGCAGCCGCAACGCATCGTCAGCCTAGCGCGGGTCCACGAGCCGGTGCGCGTGTTCAACCTCCGCACCGACGCGCCGCACACGTTCTTTGCGAACGCCTTTGCGGTGCACAACAAGGGCGGCGGCTGTTTCCCGGCGGGCACGCGCATCGCCACACCGGCGGGCGCCACGCCGATCGAACAGCTCGTGCCCGGCGGCGCGGTGCTCGGCGTGGACGCGGCGGGCGGCACCGTGACCTCGACCGTCCAACGCCTGTATCGGCAGAGCGACCGGCTGCTCACGCTGCACACCGACCGCGGCGCGCTGCACACCACCGCCGAGCATCCGCTGCGGCTGTTCGCCGGCGGCTTCCAGGCCGCAGCCGCCGTGGAGCCGGGCACGGCGCTGATGGTCTTCCAGTCCGGTCGACCGCTTCCCGCCAGGGTCACTGCACAGGCCAGCTCGCGCGACATGTCGCCGGTGTTCAACCTGGAAGTGGAGGCGCCGCACACCTTCATCGCCGATGGCTTCGTGGTCCACAACAAGGGCGGCGGCAGCCACCGCAGCAGCTCGCGCGGGGGCAGCCGTTCCAGCGGCGGCGGCAACGGCAGCCCCTGGCCGGCGCTGATATTTATCGTCATCTTCGGGGTCATCGCGTTTACCGTAATGAAAAATCAGAAGCGGCAGCACGACGGGAACCTGGATTTCGTGTATGCGCCCGACCGCGTGGCCCCCAAGGCTGGCAAGACCCGCAAGCTGCTGGAGTTCCTGGCGCGGCAGGATGCGGTGCTGCAGCCGGACAAGCTGGAGGCCGCGGCGCGCACGGTCTTCCTCAAGCTGCAGGAATGCTGGCAGGGGCGCGAGTACGGGCCGCTGCAGCCGCTGCTGATGCGCGACCTCTACCTGAACCACTGCAGCCAGCTCGCCGGCCTGAAACGCAACCACGAGATCAATATGATCGCCGACCTGAAGGTGGTGCGCGTGGATCTCGTCAACCTGCGCTACACCCTCAAGCCGGACCAGCGCGAGTTCACCGCGCTGATCACCGCCAGCGCCAAGGATTTCTACGTGGACGACCGCACGCTGAAGTTCCTGCGCGGCGACGCGGCGCCGGCCGAGTTCCAGGAGTTCTGGACGCTCCAGCGGCAGGGCGACGCCTGGCGGCTGCGCGAAATCGAGCAGTCGCGCGAATCCGACGCGCTCAAGCAGGACAATTTCGTCGAGCAGTTCACCGGAGAGCAGCTCAAGCAGATCTACGGCGGCACGGCGGACGCCACCGGCCCCGCCGGGCCGTGGCTCGACCAGCCCGTGGAAACCAAGGCGACGCAGGTCGAGCGGATGCTGAACTTCCTCGTGCAGACCGACAAGCTCTGGGACCAGCAGGCGATGCAGGAGCGCGCGCGGCAGGTCTTCACGGGCGTCAAGCTCGCGGAGGAGTCCGGCGACGCGGCCGCGGTGCGCGCGGGCCTCTTCCCGGACGTGGCCGCACACCTCGCGCAGCAGCTCGCCGAGCAGCAGCAGCGCGGGCTGACCCCCGAATATCGCAACCTCTGCGTCCGCAAGGTCGAGCTGATCCTCGTGCGCAATTACACGGACAGCACGCAGGACGAGTTCACCGCGCGCATCAGCGCCCACGCCCAGCAGTTCGTCCGCCGCGCCGACGGCACCGAGGCCGCGCGCGACAACGACGTCGTGCCGTTCGTCGAGTTCTGGACCTTCGGCCGGCTGGACCAGCAATGGAAGCTCAAGGAAGTCCTGCCCCCCGCCCAGGGCACGCGCGAGCTGGCCGCCGAGAACATCGACGAGGACAGCAACGCCGCGCAGCTGCGCTGGTATTACACCAAACCCCGCGCCTCCTGACGCAGAATGAAACCGCCCAGAACGCCGTGGTGAAAGGGGGCGGCTGTCACAAAAACCTCAAAGTTCGCGTTGTCGCAGGAGCTGCGCTTTGCGCGCCTTCTCGGAGCCGGATTTTCAAGTTTGCGTTAACCTCTATTTTTCTGTGCGCCTTCTGCTGAACCTTGCGGCCTTGCGTTAAACCTGCCCTCCCTCTGTGCCTTCCCTTTCCTGGGCTTGTCGATGGGCCGGGGTCAGCGGCCCCGGCCGCAGCCCCGCACATCAGGTTTCCATTGAATTCGCGGAGCGCTTGCGGCAAGCTGTTTCCATGAATACTTCCCGCCGCCAGTTCTTCGCCAACGCCGCCCTGGGCGCGGGCGCGCTCGGCATGCTCGGCCCCGCCGCGCTCGCCGCCGGCAAATCGAAAAAAGAGAACAAGGACCAACCGCCGGCGCCGTCGTTCGTCACCGGGCAGCCCAAGTTCCACCTCGGCATCGTCACCTACAACATCGCCAAGGACTGGGACCTCGCGACGCTCATCAAGAACTGCACGGCAGCGAAGATCGAGGGCGTGGAATTGCGCACCACCCACAAGCACGGTGTCGAGGTGACGCTGAGCAAGGAACAACGCGCGGAGGTGAAGCAGCGCTTCGCCGATTCGCCCGTCAAGCTGGCGAGCTTGGGCAGCGCGTTCGACTTCCACACGCCGGACCAGGCCAAGCTGAAAAAGGACATCGAGGCGACGAAGGCATACATCACGCTCGCCCACGAGGTCGGCGCCACCGGCGTCAAGGTGCGGCCCAACGGCCTGCCGAAGGACGTGCCGGAGGAAAAGACCCTGGAGCAGATCGGCCTCGCGCTGCGCGAGCTGGGTGTCTTCGCCGGCTATCTCGGCCTGCAAATCCGGCTCGAAATCCACGGCGCGGAAACCTCGCGCGTGCCGCGCTGCAAGAAGATCTTGGACTTCGCCAACCATCCGCAGGTCGGCGTGTGCTGGAACTCCAACCCGAGCGACCTGCAGGACGACGGTTTCGACGCGAACTTCGATTTGGTGAAAGACAAAATCTTCACCTGCCACATGCGCGACCTGTGCATTGAGGATTATCCCTTCCGCCGTCTGCTGACGCGGCTGAACGAGATCAACTTCACCGGCTTCACCTTCGCGGAGATCCCCGAAAGCACCGACCCCGTGCGCGTGCTGAAGTATTACCGCGCCCTCTGGCTGTCCTATCAGGGACTGCTCTGACTTACGCCCAGATCGAATCCGTCGTGGCCCACATGATGACCTGGCGTGGCGCGCCGTGGGCTTGCTTGTGGTTGTGCGTGTCGTTGGTGCCGGTGTAGAAAAGGTGCCAGCGGCCGCCGTGCTGGACGAGCTGGTGGTTGGCGTAGATGCCCATGCAGTCCGGCGCGGGCGGCTGGCCGCGCGGCAGCCACGCTTGGCGGAGCGGGCGCTCCCACTTGATGCCGTCCTGCGAGCAGCACCATTCCACATCCATCGTCTGTGCCTCGCAGCGGTAATGCCCCAGCAGGCCGACGCGTCCCTGCGGCGTCGGCGTGACGGCAAGGTAGTAGAACTGCTGGTCGGCCGGGTCGCGCGCGTCGCGCGCGATGATGCGCTGACGGGTTTCGAAGTGGAGCCCATCGGCCGAGGTGTAGCGATCAATCACCCGCAGCAGGCCGGCCACGTTGTCGTGAGCCATGTACGCGGGATCGCCTTTCGGCACGCGGACCAGTCCCACGGAATAGAGCTCAAAGGAACCGTCGGGAAGTTGATAGACATTGGTCGCGTCGTTCGAGATCAGGCGGGATGCGGCGAGGGGTTCATCGGCGGGGCGCTCCTTGCTGTGCTCCTTATAGAGGGTCAGCCCATCGGGCGTGGCGATGCCGCGGGCCGCGCGATCGCCGGGGTGATAGAGCACCGGGCGGCGCGGATCGAGGACGCGGTAGCGGCGGCCGTCATCGCTCTCGGCGGCAAGGTAGCGGACGATCTGTTGGCCATGCGCCCAGAAATAGAGGCGGTGCCGGCCGTTGCGCAGATGGAGGTGGACGACCTGGACCGGCCGCCATTTCTCGGGCAGGTTGCCGATCGCGAAAGGCGCGTCCGCGGGCTCGCCGGGAGAACAGGGGGCGGGAATTTTTTTCATCGGCTGGCCGGGGACGCCCTCGGCGTAGGCGAGGCCGTAGCCGCCGGGCGCGCCGGAGATCGAGTACCAGATGCGCCACTTGCCATCCGCCAGCGGCTCCGCCGGCGTGGTGAAGTTCTGGATGTTCTTGCCCTCCCACGGTTCGGTGGCTTCGAGGAGGATGCCCTGCTTCTTCCAAGCCGTCGGCGGGCAGGGCCTGGGCATGTTCGGTTGTGCCGGCGCGGGGGTTCCGAGCGCGGCGCCGGCCGTTACGCAAGCCGAGTGCCGGAGAAAGGTGCGGCGGTTTATGCAGTTCATGAGCTCATAACGTACATGAGTCCTCACGGGCTTAACAAGTAAACGATGGCGGCCCGCGCGGTAAGTCGGCGCTTGCATTTATTCCATGCCTCCAGAGAATGTGCGCATGAATATGCACTTCAAATTCCTCCTCGTGGCGGCGCTGTCGATCCCGGCTTTCGGCGCACCCGTGGCGCCGGTTGCACCGGATGTTTTTCGCCCGCCCGCAGCGGGCGCCGTCCGCATCGAGGGGCGGCTCGGCGCGAAGTTGGACCAGTGTATCGCGAACCGCGTGTTGCCGCAGCCCGTCGAGCCGCTGGTCAAACCCTATCGCGACAAAGGGGAAGAAGGCTTCAAGGATTGGCGCTGCGAGTACTGGGGCAAGTGGTTCACCTCGCTCGCGCTGGCCGATGCCTACAAACCGACGGCGGAGTCGCGCGCGAAACTCGCGGAGGGTGCCAGCGCGTTGCTGGCCACCGCGGCGCCGGATGGCTATCTCGGCACGCGCCAGCCGGAGCACCGGCTCAAGGGCTGGGATGTGTGGGGGCGCAAGTATGCGCTGCTCGGCATGGTCGCCTACTATGACCGCACCGGCGATGCGCCCGCGCTCGCCGCCGCCTGCCGTCATCTCGATACGCTGCTGGCGCAGACCGGGCCCGGCAAGACCAACATCGCCGACATCGGCACGCACAAGGGCCTCGCGGCCTCATCCATCCTCGAACCGACGGTGCAGCTCTATCAGCGCACGGGCGAGAAGAAGTATTTGGACTACGCGCAGTACATCGTCGGCCAGTGGAGCCAGCCTTCGCGCCATGTGCCGCAATGCACGAACGGGCTGCGGCTGATCGAGGACAGCCTCGCGGGCACAACGCCGGCGAACATGCGCTGGAACAAGGCCTATGAAATGATGTCGTGCTATGAGGGGCTGTGCGAACTCTACCGCGTCACCGGCGAGAAGAATTATCTCAACGCCTCGCTCAAGCTGGCCGAGGGCGTGTTGCGCCAGGAGACCACGATCCTTGGCCCCGGTACGCGCGGCGAACACTGGTGCAACGGCCACACGAACCAGACGACCGCGGTGTTTCAGCCGATGGAAACCTGCGTCACCGCCACGTGGATGAAATTCCTCTATCAGCTCCTCCGCTGTACAGGCGATGTGCGCTTGGCCGACGAGTTGGAAAGAAATCTCTACAACGGTTTGCTCGGCGCGCAGATGCCGGACGGCAGCTGGTGGGCCTACTTCAGCGGCGTCAACGGCGAGCGCGTGCCAAGCCTGATGCAGCACGACGAGGTGGGCTTGAGCTGCTGTGTCGTCAGCGGCCCGCGCGGGCTGCTCCTCACGCCGCAGTGGGCGGTGATGACGGCCGCCGAAGGCCCGGTGGTCAACCTCTACTTCCCGGGCACGGCCGCACTCGCCGCGCCTTCGGGGCAGAAGCTCGTGGTGACGCAGAAGACGGAATATCCCATCGCCAACAAAATCGAGCTGACGCTCGAACTGGCCAAGCCGGAGGCGTTCACCCTCGCGCTGCGCATCCCGGCGTGGAGCGCGGATACGCACCTGACCATCAACGGAGAGGCGCAGCCCACCCAGCCCGGCAGTTACGCCAAGGTGCAGCGGACATGGCAGAGCGGCGACCGCGTACAGCTCGTGCTCGATTTGCGCGGACGCATCGTCAAGGCGCCGGACGGCAACGGCCAACTGGCCATCGTGCGCGGACCGCTCGTGCTGGCGCTCGACAATCGTCTGACGCCGGAGGTGACCTTCGAGTCCAAGGCGCTGCTGGATCGCAGCGCGGCCCCGTTCATCCGGCTCAAGCCCAACCCGCAGGCGGCGGCGCGCATCGGCGCGTGGATGGCTTTCGATGTGCCGATCACCGTCGAGGGCAAGCCGCAGACGCTGACGATGTGCGACTACGCCTCGGCCGGCACCGCATGGAACACGGCCAATCCGTATCGCGTCTGGCTGCCGCAGCCGCTGTGGCTGGGCAACCTCTACGACTCCGGGCAGACTTGGCCGACCCTGACGCATCAGCATTTCCGCCCCGTCGCGCCCGCCCGCTGATCCATGGCGGGAGCGGTAGTTTCCGCGCCTGAAATCTGATTGACATCAAGGACGTTTGGCAGTGAAGTGTCCCCCGTTGTCCATCACGTCAGGCGGCGCGATGGACTTTTTTTCTGATGCAACTAACGGTCAAAGATGTCGCGAAGCTGCTGAACCTCTCCGAGAAGACGGTGTACCGGATGATTCAACGCAGCGAAATCCCGGTCCACCGGATCGGCGAGCAGTTCCGTTTCAACCGTACCGACCTTATGGAATGGGCGCAGTCGAAGCGCATGAACGTGTCGCCGGAGCTGTTCAACGAGCCGGAAGTCGAGGGCGTGGCGCCGCAAAAGGTTTCCGAGGCCTTGGCCGGCGGCGGCATCTTCTACCGGCTGGAGGGCAAGGACAAGGAGGGCGCGTTGCGCGCGCTCGTCCAGGTCCTGAATCTGCCGCCGGACATCGACCGGGATCTCATCCTGCACCACCTGATCGCGCGGGAAGCGCTCGCCTCGACGGGCATCGGCGACGGCATCGCGATGCCGCACGTGCGCAACCCGATCGTCGTACCCTTGGATCAGCCGATGATCGCGCTGGGCTTCCTGGAGCACCCGGTGGATTTCGGCGCGCTCGACGGCCAACCGGTCTACGCCCTGTTCCTCCTGTTCAGCCCGACCATCCGCGTGCATCTGCGGCAGCTCTCGCGCCTCGCCTACGTGTTGAGCCAGGCCGACGTGAAAGCGGCGCTGACACGGCAGGCACCCCGGGACGAGCTCCTCGGGGCCATCCGCCGCGTGGAGGACGAACTGGCCACGCACGCCCATCCGGCCGCCGGGGCGGGCATATGAGCCTGCTGCTTGCCGCGTTCGCGCTGTTGCTGCTCGGTGCGCTGGCGCCGCTGCTGCTGGCGCGCAACCCCAGGGCGGCCACCGCCGCGGGCGTGACCTGCGCGGTCGCCGGCTCGCTGGTGGGACTGGCGTCCGCGGTGCGCGCGCTGTGCGCCGGCAGCACGCCCGACTGGCAGCTCGCGTGGCCGCTGCCGCTGGGCGCGGTGCGCCTCGGGCTCGATCCGCTCTCCGCCTTCTTCCTGCTGCCGCTGTTCATCCTCGGCGCCGCGTGTGCGCTCTACGGCCGCGGCTACCTCGGCGTGCGGCCGCGCGACGGTTTTTCGTGGAGCTTCTTCAACCTCCTGCTGCTCGCGCTGGCGCTGGTCTTCACCGCGCGCGACGCGATCCTGTTCATCATGGCGTGGGAGCTGATGGCCGTCACCTCGTTCGCGCTGGTGATCCACGAGCGCGAGCAGGACCACGTGCGGCACGCCGGCTGGGTCTACCTGGCGGCGTCGCACATCGGCATGGCCGCGCTGGTCGCCGTCTTCTTCGGCGTGAGCCGCGCCGCCGGCGGGGCGTTGGATTTCGCCGCGTTCCGCGCCGTCGTGCCCGGCCCGGGCGCGTTCGGCGGATTGTTATTTCTGCTGGCGGTGTTCGGCTTCGGCGCGAAGGCCGGCTTCCTGACGCTGCACGGCTGGCTGCCCGAGGCGCATCCCGCCGCGCCGAGCCACGTCTCCGCGCTGATGTCCGGCATCCTGATCAAGACCGGGCTCTACGGCCTGCTGCGCGTGCTCTCCTTCTTCGCGGCCTGGCCCGCGTGGTGGGGCGGCGTGCTGCTCGGCCTCGGCCTCGCCGGCTGTCTCGTCGGCATCCTGCAGGCGCTGACGCAGCAGGACCTGAAGCGCGCGCTCGCGTTTTCCAGCGTCGAGAATGTCGGCATCGTCGCGCTCGGCCTCGGGCTGGGCATCCTGGGCGCCGCCTGGCAGGCGCCGGTCGTCGCCGCGCTCGGCTTTGCCGGCGCGCTGCTGCACATCCTGAACCACGCCCTGTTCAAGGGCCTGCTCTTCCTCGGCGCCGGCGCCGTGCTGCACGCCGCCGGCACCGGCCGGCTCGACCGCCTCGGCGGGTTGCTCAAGGCGATGCCCCAGACCGGCGCGCTGTTTCTGTTCGGCTCGGCGGCGATCTGCGGCCTGCCGCCACTCAACGGCTTCGCCAGCGAATTTCTGATCTACCTCGGCGCCTTCCACGGCGCCATTTCAACCAGTGGCCCGATGAGCGCCGCCGGCCTGGTCGTCATCGGCGGCCTCGCGCTCACCGGCGGCCTGACGCTGGCGTGCTTCACGCGGCTGGCCGGCTCGGTCTTCCTCGGCGAACGCCGCCCCGACCTCGCCGCGCACGAGTCCTCGCTCTGGCTGCGCCTCCCGATGCAGCTGCTCGCGGTCGGCTGCCTGCTGGCGGGCCTCGGAGCCCCGTGGCTGGTGCCGTGGCTGTTCCCGCGCGTCCTGACCGGAACTTTTCCCGCGCTGCAGACGCTGGCCGCCGCGCCGACCGCATCGGCTGCGGTGGGCCTGCGCTGGGTCGTCGTCTGCGCCGCCGTCGTCGCGCTGCTCGTCCTCCTGCTCTACCTGTTCCGCCGGTCTCGCCTCGCGGCCAACGGCGTCGCCACGGCGGGCACGTGGGACTGCGGCTATCTCCAGCCCACGGCGCGGATGCAGTACACCGCGTCGTCGTTTGCCGAGCCGCTGGCGCGCCTGTTCCAGCCGTTCCTGCGCGCCAAATCCGAAGGCGCCGCGCCGGCCGGCCTCTTTCCGCAACCGGCCACGCGCAGCACCCGGCTGCGCGATGTGTCCACCGACCGCGTCGCCGTCCCGCTCTTCCGCAGCATCGCCTGGCTCGCGCAGCAGGTCCGCTGGCTGCAGCACGGCCGGGTCCAGCTCTACGTCCTCTACATCGCCGTGACCCTGCTCGCACTGCTGCTGTGGAAATTATGAACCGCGCTTTTCCAGACCTTTCAGGTTTCCTTGCGGAGGCCGCATGAACACGGTGGCGCTTGCTCATCTGGCGCTGGCGCTGGTCGCAGCCCCGCTGCTGCCCGGCCTGATCAACCGCGTCAAGGCGCTGTTCGCCGGCCGCCGCGGGCCGCCGGTGCTGCAGCTCTATTTCGACCTCGCCAAGCTGCTGCGCAAGGGCGCGGTCTACAGCCGCACGACGACGTGGATCTTCCGCACCAACCCGCTGGTCGGCGTCGCCGCCCCGCTGCTCGCGCTCGCGCTGCTGCCTGCGGGCGGCGCGCCGGCGCTCGTGGCGTTCCCCGGCGACGTGCTGCTGCTGGCCTACGCCCTCGCGCTGGCCCGCTTCTGCCTCGTGCTGGCCGCGCTCGACACCGGCTCGAGCTTCGAGGGCATGGGCGCGAGCCGCGAG
>CAIWHP010000036.1 GCA_903912445.1 uncultured Lentisphaerota bacterium | reverse complement strand
CGCCGCGCTCAAGAAAATCCAGCCGCTCGTCAAGGACAAGAAACTGAAGGCGGCAGTCGAAGGCGCGCTGAAGAAAGTCGCTGTGAAGGACGCGAAGAAGAAATAATCGCCGTCGGCTGCATCAACAGCCTGTGGGTTTGCAGGGGCGCAGACAACTGCGCCCCTGCGCTTTTGTGGGCCGCATGCAAGCCCATGCTCGACGTTTACGTTGCGGCGGCAGGAATGCCGCCGCTCCCAGCTAGCAACAAAAAGAAATTTCGTGGGCGGGCAGCCCCGCGCAACCAACCGAGCGACGCGCGGGGCTTGTTTCAATAGGCGGTTATTCTGCGAGCGCTGTTGTCGGTTTTGTGATGTGTTTGGCGGACGGCGCGGCGCGCCGTCCCTACCTGTTGGGGCGGGCGCTTGGGTGGGGACGCCGCGCCGCGGCGTCCGCCAGCAACTACAGCAAAGCATAGCTCAGCATCACCTCGCATCAGCTTCAGCCGCAAATCGGCGCTTGACTCACCGGCCCCTGCGCCAAGAATGCGGCATGTTGTATGAAGCAGGTCAGGCAGCAAACCGGCAGCAATGATGGAAGGAGCAGGCCATGGACGTGAAGCGACGGGATTTCATGAAGGCCATGTCGTGTGTGGGCGCGGTGACCGCGCTGGCGGGCGCGGGTTGCCAGACGGCGGGGGCCCCGGCGCGGACGGGCGCCTCGGTGCAGGGGCTCAAGGCGCCGCCGCTGGACGAGGTGCGCGTGGGCTTCATCGGCGTCGGCCATCGCGGGCCGGCCGCCGTGCGGCGCTTGAGCCGGATTCCAAAAACAAAAGTCGTGGCCATCTGCGATGTGCATGAAGTGCGTGTTGCCAAGAGCGCGCAGGACGTCATGGCGGCGGGTCACCCGCAACCGGCAGGCTATTTCGGCTCCGAACACATCTTCAAGAAGCTCTGCGAGCGGCCGGACATCAACCTGGTCTATGTCTGCACGCCGTGGGAGTGGCATGTGCCGATGGCGCTCTACGCGATGCAATGCGGCAAGCACGTCGTGGTCGAGGTGCCGATCGCCATGACGGTGGCCGACTGCTGGAAGCTGGTGGACATGGCCGAGAAGACGCAGCTGCACTGCATGATGCTGGAGAACTGCTGCTACGGCGAGGACGAGCTGTTCGCGCTCACCCTCGCGCGCAACGGCCTGCTCGGCGAGCTGGTCCACGGCGACTGCGGTTACATCCACGAGCTGCGCGCGGGCCTGCTGGACAACACCTACTACAAAAATTACCCGCTCGAATATTTTCGGCGCCATGCCGGCAACTCCTATCCGACGCACGGGCTCGGGCCGATCTGCCAGTACATGGGCATCAACCGCGGCGACCGCTTCGAGCGCCTGGTCTCGATGGAGTCGGCCGAGTTCGGGCTGACCGACTACATCAAGCAGCGCTTCGGCCCGGCCGATCCGCGCGGCCACACGAGCTACAAGTCCGGCGACATGAACACTACGGTCGTGCGCACGGAGCGCGGCCGCACAATCATGATCCAGTACGGCCGCTACAGCCCGCGGCCCTACTCGCGGATCAACCTGATCTCCGGCACCCGGGGCACGCTGTGTTCCTATCCCCTGCGCGTCGCCTTAAGCCCGCGGTGGCATGATTGGGTAGACGAGAAAACCTTGGCCGACCTGAAGGCCAAGTTTACGCACCCCCTGTGGCAGAAGGTGGGCGAGATCGCCAAGAAAAACGGCGGGCATGGCGGCATGGATTACCTCATGGAGTACCGCCTGTGCCACTGCCTGCTCAACGGCCTGCCGCTGGACCACAGCGTCTACGACGGCGTGACGTGGAGCTCGCTGGTGGAGCTGACCGAGCAGTCCGTTGATCAGGACGGCTCCTCGGTCAAGATCCCGGACTTCACGCGCGGCGGCTGGCGCACCGCCCAGCCGCTGGGCTTGGTCGAGGTCTGATGGGGCCGACGTATAAAGTAGGGGCGCAGACTTGCTGCGCCCTCTTCGCGCCGCTTGCAACGCACATTGGGCGCAGCAAGTCTGCGCCCCTACAAGG
>CAIWHP010000035.1 GCA_903912445.1 uncultured Lentisphaerota bacterium | reverse complement strand
GTGCCAGCGCGACCTTTTGGGCCTCGGACACAGCCAGTTTCAACCGCGGACGACCTCGTTTCTTCTTCATGGCCCCAGTCTGCCAAGCCGCCGCTTCGAAGGCAAGTATATATACCTTATATCATGCGAATATGGTATCACGAGTGCGGCTACGCAGAATGCTGAATCGGGCGGAACTGCTTTTGGGGATTCACTTGCGCAAGCGGGAGCCGTGCCATTTGGGATCGCGCCGACAGTCGAGAACAGCACGTATACGAATCTCTTCTGGCGTGATCTCGTAATAGACAGCGTAGGGAAACTTGGCCGCGAGCAGGCGATGGTAACCGTGAGCCACGACATGGATACCGGCGTACAGCCGCAGGGATTCGATGTCGGCCACCAAGGACTCCTCGAAGTAAGCGCCAAGGCCCTCGCCTTGCAGTTCGTAGAATTTCCGTCCTCGCACCAGGTCCTCGAAGGCAGACCGGAGGATGACGATCCTCACGGAGGCTTCTCCCTCAGCAGCCGCTTCGCGACCTCCCACGGTACGAATTCATCCTGCCCCACCTTGATGGCCACCTCACGGGCTTGCAACACGTCGCCATGCCACGCTGGCGATGTGTATTCGTCCGCGTTGCGGCTCAAGTCCGCCCAGAGTTCCTCCATCGCCCGCAGCTTTTCCGCGCGGGAGAGGCTGCCCATATCCAATACCGTATTCATAGGGGAATAATGCGCCAAGAGGATGCTTATTTCCAGTCCATTCTCCACCGGTTCACGTCGGCGGCTACGGAGCGGAAAAGATTTGAATGGAGAAATCTGGGAGGCCAGAACAAAAGCTTTGTTTTCCTTCCTGCTTTCCTCATTCAATCGACCGCTGCCGTGTAGGGGCATTCGTTAGAATGCGGCCGCACTCTCACTAGTGCGGCTACAGCAAATCGGGCGGACACTCGGCGCCCCCCCCGCCCACCACCATCGAGATGATCTGCGCCGTCTTTGCATCCCACCGCTTCGGCAGCCATCGTGTCACCTTCCCGCTAATGACGAGAAAGAATCCGCTGACTAAGTGATGAATGTCAGCGTTTAGGTGCGGTGAGCTTGTGAGGCGTAACCTGCGACACTTGGCGCGATTTCTTCCGCTCTTGGGCCTCAAGGTCGTCATTGAAAACATCAACGCCGAACCAGCCTAAAACAAAATCAACCAATTCACCGGGATTGAAACCCACACGAATCGTTACTCCTAATCCCCCCGCAACCTCAACTTCAGTGTAATAGGGGTGAAGAAAAGGTCGTTTCGGGGAAGTAGATGCCCATACTTTACTAAAGCATTGGAGAGCGCCTTCAGTCTCAAACACCTTGAACCGATCAAAACCCGCCTGCCCTTGAGCCCCACCGCCAAAGATCAAAAGATCAAAATCGAATGGATCAAGTGAGTCAATCAAGATGGGCACGG
This sequence comes from uncultured Lentisphaerota bacterium, assembly GCA_903912445.1. Classification (GTDB taxonomy): domain Bacteria; phylum Verrucomicrobiota; class Kiritimatiellia; order CAIQIC01; family CAIQIC01; genus DP16D-bin41. The sequence continues at coordinate 20,500 of CAIWHP010000035.1, read as the reverse complement.
CAAAGGGTTCGCCTCCACGAAGGCCAACTGTATCGTGAATCGCCGCAAGACCAACGTGCACAGGCCCAATTCGTGCCTTCGCCCCCGCACCTACTCCCACGGCAGCGGAGAAAATGTCGGCTGCGTCCCGCCCACGATCAACAAAGCACGCTTTTGTCGAGGCGCAGCCTGTGACACTGGCGGCCAATAAGACTACCGCCAACAATTGAATCATTCTCTTCATCTTCTGAAGGCGAACATACTGTAATCTGCCCGATAAGAAATTGCTTTGGCGCGCCCACCGGGGGCACGCCGCCTTTCGACCGCATTATGACACTGAAAAACGATGCGCGAATTTTTACACGGCGACCCGCAAAGTCAATCCGGTTTCGGGGCAATTTCGCGTAGGCGAGAAGGGGCGGCGGTCGCGCGGCGCTGCAGGACAAGACGGGTGCGCGGCGGATGGTGACTCCATCGTTTTTCCTGGCCCTGGAAAAGAGGCTGTCAATTTTTTCCAATCCTTGGAAAGATGCGGTGGTGACTTTTCCAACCCTTGGAAACTGTAGCGGCGAGCCCGCCGTGGCGGGATCGCCGACGGCGGCCAGCTTGTCCCGGCATGGTGCTTTGACGAAGCCGGAAGCCCGCCGCTGCAGAAAACCTCGGTGCGCATCGGAGAAATGAAATGAACCGCGCCTTGCTGCTGTTGCGCCTTGTGCCGCCGCTCGTAGCGGCAGCTTGGGGCCATTCCTTGGCGGCGGAACAACGGATGCCTGCCCAAGGGCCGCAAGAGGTGTCGCGTGATGCGCCGTTGCGGGCGCAGTACGACGTGGTAGTCGCCGGCGCGGGCACGGGGGGCTCGTGCGCTGCGCTCCAGGCGGCGCGGATGGGGGCGTCGGTGCTGCTGCTGGAAGAGACGGACTGGATCGGCGGCCAGATGAATGCGGCGGCCGTGACCTCGATGGACGAAGGCAGCCGGTTTGTCCGCGAGCGCGGGCTCTACCACGAGTTCTGCGAGCGCGTGGAGGCGCACTACCGGACCTTGGGCAAGTCGGCGGAGACGGCCTATTTCCTGCACAACATCTGCCTGGAGCCACATGTGGGCCAGCAGATTTTAGGGGCGATGTTCAACGAGGCGCGGCAGACCGCCCCGCTCGATGTCGCGTTGCGCGCTACGGTGAGGGAGGTGCTCCGGAGCGGCAACACGGTCACCGGGGTGGTCGTACAGGCCGGCGCCGAACGGCACACCATCGCGTGCCGCCTGCTCATCGACGCCACCGAGTGGGGCGATGTGATCCCGCTGACCGGCGCGCGGTACCGCGTGGGCAACTGCACCAGCGACAGCATCGTGCCCGAGCGCCAGATCCAGTTCCTGACCTGGACCGCCGTCATCCGCCAGTATCAACAGGGCGTGCCGGCGGCCTTGTTCCTGACCAATGCGCCTCCCGGCTACACGGCGAAAATCCACGAACGCTTTGTGAAATCTCTGCAGGCCGGCGACACAGTCCAAGGACGGCCCTTCGACTCGAAAACCCGGCCGTGGAACTTCACCACCTTCGTCGGTTATCGTGGCATGCCCGACAGCGCCACCACCCAGGATGCGCCGCCCATCACGCGGACGCACATGAACTTCAACAACGACTACGAAGTGAGTGTCCGCGATGTGGAGGACCCGGCCAGCCGCTTGAAAACGTGCCGCGCGGCGCAACTGCGCACCCTGCACCTGCTTTATTACATCCAGCACACGCTGGGCAAGACGGACTGGAGCGTCGCGGATGACGAGGGCTTCGACTCGCCCTGCCGCCGCGCCGAGGTCGAGGCGTGGCTTCACGACGCGCCGGAGCTGGCGCCGTATCGGGCCGTGCTGAATCACTTCTCCATCATGGCCTACGCCCGCGAGAGCCGCCGCATCATCGGCCTGCACACCCTGACCGCCCGCGAGATCGAGCGCCATCCCGGCACCCCCACGCAATTTCCCACCGCTGTGGCCCTGGGCGACTATGGCATCGACCTGCACGGGTCGATGACGCCGCGCCTGTTGGAGCCGGAGCTCGACCGCCCCGAGGACATGCCGAGCGAGTCGCTCAAGCGCGGCACCGGCCCGTTTGCGATTCCATTCGAGTGTTTCATCCCCGAGCAGCTCGACGGCTTCCTCGCCGCCGAAAAGAACATCTCGCAGTCGCGCCTCGCCAACGGCGCCACCCGGCTGCAGCCGAGCACCATGCTCATGGGCCAGGCCGCCGGGGCCATCGCGGCCCTCGCGCTCAAATACAACGTCCCGCCGCGCCAGCTCGACCCGGTATGCGTGCAGCGCGTGTTGCTCGCGGCCGGCAGCACCCTGTTCATCACGCCCTTCCGCGACGTGGCGCGCGACAGCCCTGAGTGGCCGGCCATCCAACTCGTCACCGTCCACGGACTGTTGCTGCCGGAGCAAGGCCGGTTCGGTCCCGACAAGCCGGTCTCCGCCGCGCAACTCAGCGCGGTGCTGAAACACTTGTTCGCGAAGGATAGCACCAGCGGCACGGAGTCCGTGACACGTGCCACGTTCGCCGCGGCGCTGCAGTCCGGCCTGGCAGGCACGCCGGTGCAACTCGCCTTCACCGCCGGCGACGCCGACCAGATCCGGCCCATCACCCGGTCCGAAGCCGCGCAAGTGCTGGCCGAACTGCTGGAACGGCGGGCCCTGGCGCGCATGACCGGCACCGCGCAAGCGCTCGTCTGGAACTCCGTGCGGCCCACCACGCCGACGCCGACCATGGACGTAGGCTCCTCGTTGCCACGGGATCTGCAGCGGTTGGCAGCACGGAACATCATCGCATCCGCCGACTATTGGCTGGAGCACGCCGTCGCCGGCTCGCAATGCGAGGGCGCCCAAGTGGCCGCGCTCCTGGCCCGGGCCGCGCTGGTGCTCGAACCGGGCGCCACCGCGCAAGCACCGATCGAAATCCTTGCGCGACACGGCGTCATGGGCACCCCGGCCTACTGGATCCAACACGCCCGGCCCGGCCAACCATGCGGCGGCACCACCGTGGCCGCGCTGATCGCCAACCTCGTCCGCCAGTTGCCCAAGAGCGCCAGCCCCTACTCCGTCGAGCAACGCGCGACGGCGCATGGGCCGGAAGTGGTCCTGCGCGACAACGCGGCCAACACCACGGCGGTCGTGCTGCCACAGGCAGGGTTCAATTGCTGGCGCATGGCGGTCGGCCCGGTCGAATTCCTCGCGCCGCCGGCCGACCCGGCCGCGCTTGGCAAGGGCGGCAGCGGGTTTGGTTGGCCGATCCTGTTTCCCTTCCCGAACCGCGTCGCCAACAGCGAGTTTTCTTTCGGCGGGAAGACGATCCGCGTCGGCCCCGGCCGGGGGAACGCCATCCACGGCTTCGTCAACACCCAACCGTGGCGCGTCACCGCCACGGGCACCGCGGGCGGCGCCTCGGTCACCGGGGTGACGGAGACCGGCTCGAATCCGCTGCTGAAACAATTCTGGCCGTGGCCCTGCCGGCTCACGGTGACGTACCGGCTCGCCGGCCGGGCGTTGACCATGACGGCCGTGGCGGAAAACCTCGGCACCGAGCCGATGCCGTTCGGGTTCGGGGTGCATCCCTATCAGCCGCTGCCGTTGACGCCGACGGGCGCGCGGGCGCGCTGCTGGATTCAGGTGCCATGCCGCGAGCGGCTGGAGCTGACACCGGACTGCCTCCCGACAGGCCGCCGCTTGCCGGCAACCGAATGGCTCGCCGGCCGCGCGCTCGGCGACACGCGGCTCGACGATGTGTTCACCGGCACACAAACCAACGCGAACGGTTCCGCGTGCGTGCTGTGCGACCCGGACTCGCCCTGGGAAGTGACGGTACACGCCGATGCCGCGTTCCCCCATTGGGTCGTCTATGCACCCAAGCGCGACGTGGTCTGTTTCGAGCCCTATACGTGCGTCACCGATGCCTTCAACCTCCATGCACGCGGCGTACCCGACACCGGCTTCGCCATGCTGGAGCCCGGCAAGCCGTGGCGCGGCACGGTGACCATGCAAGTGCGCGAGCAACCTGATGGAAAGGAAAAGAAACCATGAACCTCAAGCTGACCCCGATCATCTTCCTCTGTACCGCGCTGGTGGTACAAGCGGCGGAGACGCAGAATCCGCCGCGGCTCAAGCGCGCGGATAGTTTCCTCGGCATGCACTTCGATTTTCACGCCGGCATGGATTGCACGAACGTCGGCGCGCACACGACGCCGGCGATGGTCGAGAACATCATCAACCTCGTCCATCCCGACTATCTCCAGATCGACTGCAAGGGCCATCCGGGCATCTCCAGCTATCCGACGAAGGTTGGCCACCCGGCACCCGGTATCGTCGGCGATCCGCTGCGCGTCTGGCGCGAGGTCACCGCGCGGCGCGGCGTGGCGCTTTACATGCACTATTCAGGTGTCTGGGATTCCAAGTCCGTCAAGGTGCATCCGGAGTGGGCGGCGCTCAACTCCGACGGCAAGCCGAACGACAAGGCCACGTCGTTCTTCGGGCCCTATGCCGAGAAGCTGCTGATCCCGCAGCTACGCGAACTCGCCGGTGTCTATGGTGTGGATGGCGCATGGGTGGATGGCGAATGTTGGGCTGCGGTGCCCGACTATGGCGCGGCCGCCCTCAAGGCCTTCCGCGATGCGACCGGTATCGCCGAGGTGCCGCGCAAGCCGGGCCAGCCGCACTGGTTCGACTTCCTGCAGTTCCACCGCGAGCAGTTCCGCCAGTATCTGCGCCACTACGTTGCCGAGGTGAAGAAAACCAATCCCGAATTCCAGCTCTGCAGCAACTGGGCCTACACCGATCACATGCCGGAGCCGGTCAGCGTGCCGGTGGCTTTCCTCTCGGGCGATTACTCGCCGGAGAACAGCGTCAACTCCGCGCGGCTCTCGGCGCGCTATCTCGCGCGGCAGGGTAAGCCTTGGGACCTGATGGCGTGGAGCTTCGCCGGCAAAAGCAAGGCCGGCCGGATGCAGAAATCCGCTGTGCAGCTGGAGCGCGAGGCCGCGGTGGTGCTCGCGCTGGGCGGCGGCTTCGAGGCTTACTTCAAGCAGAAGCGCGACGGCTCCATCTATGACGAACAAATGTCTGTGATGGCCGAGGTCGCCAAGTTCTGCCGCGCGCGACAGGCGCTCTGCCATCACGCCGAACCGGTGCCGCAGATCGGCCTGCTGCTCTCGACGGCGGGGCACTACCGGAAGATCAACGGCCTCTTCAATCGTGATTTCAAGAACGTCAGCGGCACGCTGCAAGCGCTGCTCGAAGGCCAGCAGTCGGTCGAGGTCGTGGGCGAGCACCAACTCGCCGGCCGCCTCGCCGAGTATCCCGTGATCGTCGTGCCCGAGTGGGACTACCTCGAACCGCAGTTCAAAAAAGATCTCGTCGCCTATGTGAAGGCCGGCGGCCACCTGCTGCTCATCGGCCCGAAGACGGCCGCACTTTTCCAGGACGAACTCGGCGCGAAGCTGGAGGGTGAAGTGAAACCGGGCGCGCCCAGAAGTCTTGTCCACGGCACAGCAGCCGTGACGCTGAAGACCGATATTCAGTCGGTGCAACTGGGAGCGCAGACGCGTCCCTTCGGCGAACTACGCGTGACCAATGTCGCCGCCAAGCTTTCGCAGCCGGCGGCCTCCATCGCCAAGCTGGGCCGCGGCCAGATCGCCGCGACTTTCTTCACGTTCGGCCCCGCCTATCTCGCCGCGCCCAGCGCGCCCGCGCGGAATTTCCTGAATGATCTCGTACGCCAGCTGTTCCCCACCCCGCTGGTCACCGTCACGGGCTCCAGCGATGTGGATGTGTGTGTTGCGCGCAACCACGGCAAGCTGCTCGTGAACCTCGTCAACACCTCCGGTCCGCACCGGACCGAATCGATCATGGAGAGTATTCAGCCGGTCGGCCCGCTCTCCGTGACCATCCAGCTGGCGAAGAAGCCCGCCAAGGTCACGCTCGAACCCGCCGGCCAGCCGCTGGCCGGCGACTACCGCGACGGCAAGCTCCAACTCACGATTCCGCAAGTCGCCATCCACGACATCATTGCCATCACGCCATGAAAAAGCTGAGCCTCTATTGCAGCGTGCTCCTGTTGAGCCTGACCGTGCAGTCGGCCGACGACACCTCGCGCCTGCGCCAGTTGCTGGCTGCCGGTGGCGCGGTGACGATCCCGCCGGGCGACTACCACGTCGGCACTGGCGAGCCGCTGCCGCTCGCCTCGGGCATGAAAGTGGGCGCGCAGGGTGCGCGGTTCCATCTGCCGGGGAAGCTCGGCGACAGGGCGCGCGTCGTGGTTTTCGCAGGCACGAACGTCACGGACTTCTCGTGGCACGGCGGCGAGTTCTTCGGCCACGTCTTCGATCCCGCGCGGCAGGAAAATGCGTGGGAGCCAAACGCGAACACGCGCATGCTCGTCATCGCCACCACGCCGGGCGGCGTGACCAGCAACCTCACCTTCCGCGGCGTCCGGGCGCACGACAGCGCCGGCGCGGTAATCAACATCACCGGCGCGCTGCCGCCGCACAACGAGCGTGAGGTACTGACCTACGCCACCGGCGTGACCATCGCCGACTGCACGCTCCTGCGCAGCGGCAAGTTCATGTGGGACTACGGCTATCTCTGGCAGCAAATCGTCTGGCCGGAGGACTACGCGCCGTGGGAAGTCGAGCGCGCCCGGCGCTACTTCCGCATGGACCTGATCCGCGACGGCGTCCAGATGGCCGACGGCGATGACTGCGTGCGGTTCGACAACCGCGTGAAGCCGCTCAAGGTCAGCACCGCCGACGAAACGCGCCAGGCGCTTTGCTTCTTTGGCGCTGCGCTGCCGAAAAACATCGTCCGCGGCAAGCAATACTTCGTGGTTGCCGCCGCGCCTGACCATATCAAGGTGTCGGGACAGTCCGGCGGCGCGCCCATCCGTTTCGCGGGCACAAGCGGTGCGGGCGCGAAGCTCATGTACAATCTCCAGGCGGCCGGACCCTCGCTCTACGCACCGACCGGCGCGGGGCCGGGCAAGGGCGCGGTGGACGTAGTCGGCTGCCGGAACGTTTCCATCGCCGGCTGTACGCTCAGCGCGCTCGGCGACACGATGCACCTCCAGCGCAGCCAGGACGCGGTCTTCTCTCACAACCACATCACCGGCTCGCGCATGGGCGCGTTCTTCATTGCTGAGTTCTGCCAGCGGGTCACCGCCGCCAGCAACACCGTGGATGGCTCCAACGGCTCGCGCGTGATGAGCGTGGAGAAATCCGCCACCGACATTGCGATCATCGGCAACACCTTCTGCAACGGTGGACGGGGCTCGTGGATCAACCAGCCGCGCAACCTGCTGCTGCAGGGCAACGTCTTCAGCAACAACACGACCAAGTGCGAGCACGACCCACGGCGCGGCCGGCGCAGCTTCGCGACCGGCGACTACGAGCACTATGCCGAGATGTACTTCACCACCTACGAGCCCGGCGGTCGCTACGGCAACGTCGTCATCCGCGACAACCTCTTCGTCACCGGCCCCGAGGCCACCCATGCGATCACGTTTGCGCCCGGCGGCGAGAACATACTGGTCACCAACAACGCCTTCCGCGGCAGCGTCCGCTCGATGGCCCCCGCGACCGGCTGCACGAACGTCATGGTACAGGGCAACCCAGGCTTGGACGCGAACCCCTGACCGCCGTGCAAGAATTGGCTTGCTGTTACAGCCATAATTTCAGACCTGTACAGGTATGAAATAGATGATCGGAAGGGAGTGCACCCATGGACCTGATCATTGCGGTTTGCCGGACGCTGGCCAGCCGGCCCCGCCTGCACCTCTTGCGGGCGCTCTACGCCCAGCCGGGCATCACGGTCAACGCCTTGGCCGAAGCCGTGAAACTGCCCCCGTTCAGCGCTTCGCACCATCTCAAATTGCTGGGCAGCTTCCCGTTCATTGAAGCCGTCCCCAGCGGCCGCCAGGTGCACTATCGACCTGCAGCAGCCGATCATATTTCCAATAACTTCTTGCGCGACGTGCAGCAGTTGTTGCAAGGCGTGTTCGCGGCCCGACAGCAAGCCGCCGCCGAGCCGGCGCAGCCGGTCACGCACGGGGCCGAGCAGGATGAAGTCCTGATGAAACTGTTCACCACCTACACCCACCTCCGACGCTTGTTGATTCTGCGGCACTTGGCGCTCAACGGTGCCTGCACAGCCGCTGAGCTGGAACAGCGCATCGGCATGTCACCGGCGGCCATGGCCCGCCATCTCGACAAGCTATTGCGCCGCGGCTTGGTGAGCGTCGCCGGTGATGCGCCGCCAACCTGGGACCTTGCCCCGCTGCCGAAGCCGGGCCTGTGTCGGAGCTTACGGGTCGTGATTTTACATAAGTTGAAGCTTCAGAAGCCTTGACTGGCTTGGCATAATTTCACACCTGTACAGGTGTGAAATTATGCCAAGCCACACACACGGCGGCGTCGGGAGGCCGGCCGGAGGGGTGACCAGCAGGCCCACGCGCAGCCAGGCCACCTGCGCCGACTGGGGCCGGAACGGCCCGGATATCGCCATAAGACCGGGCTAGCGTGTGAAAATTTCGACGTGCTTCTGTGGCCGATTTCGTTACACTCACGCGCATTCGCCGCCCGGCAGGGCCGGCGGAGCCAATGATGGCAATGGAGCGCGCAACAAGGCCGGAGCGATCCGGCAGAGGTCAAACATGAAGCTAACGCAATTCGCAATCGTCCTGCTGGGCAGCGCCCTGGGGCTGCAAGGCATCGCGGTGTATGCCGCCGACTGGCCGCAATATCGCGGCCCCAACCAGGATGGCATCGCGCCGCTCGGCAGCAGCCTCGTCTGGCCGGCCAGCGGGCCGAAGACCGTCTGGAAGGCGCCTACGCAACTCGGCTTCAGCTCGTTCGCCATCGCGGGCGGCAAAGCCTATACCTTGGTCAATCACGCGGGCAAGGAAGCCTGCGTGGCCTTGGATGCCGCCACGGGCAAGGCGTTGTGGTGCGCCGACGCGGATCTCGCCAAGTATGATGGCGGCGGCGACGCCGGCGGACCGAAGGGCGACGACGGCCCGCGCTCGACGCCGACGGTGGACGACGGCCTGGTCTTCGTGTTTACGCAAGGCCTGAAGCTCTACGCCCTGAACGCGGCGACGGGCAAGTCGGTCTGGCATCATGACCTGATCGCGGAATATCGCGGTAAAAACATCCACTGGAACAACGCGGCCTCGGCGGTTGTGGATGGCAATCTCGTCTTCGCCGCGGGCGGTGGCGCGGGGCAGACCTTCGTCGCCTTCAACAAGAAGACCGGCGCGCTGGCGTGGAAGAGCGGCAGCGAAACCATCACGCACTCCACGCCCGTCGTCGCGACCCTCCTCGGAACGCGGCAGGTGATCTTCTTCGTGAAGAGCGGGCTGGTCGCGGTGGCCGCGGCGGACGGCAAGGAACTGTGGCGCTTCCCCTTCCCGTTCAAGGTTTCCACCGCCATCTCACCGGTCGTCTGCGGCGACGTGGTCTATTGCTCCGCCGGCTACGGCGTCGGCGGCGGCGCGTGCCGCATCGCCAAGCAGGGCGACAAGTTCACGGCGCAGGAGCTGTGGAAGATCGAAGGCGACAAGCTCGTCGCCAACCACTGGAGCACGCCTGTGTTCAAGAACGGCTATCTCTACGGCATGTTCAGCTTCAAGAAATTCGGCACCGGCCCGCTCAAGTGCGTCGAAGTCGCCACCGGCAACATCAAGTGGGAGCAGCCCGGCTTCGGCGCCGGCAACATCATCCTGGTCGGCGACAAGGTGGTCGCGCTGGCCGACAACGGCGAAGTGGTGTTGGTCGCGGCCGTGCCCGACGCTTACAAGGAGCTCGGCCGCATCAAGGCTGTCACCGGCAAGTGCTGGTCCACCCCCGCCTTCAGCGACGGCCGGCTCTATGTCCGCAGCACCAAGGAAGGCGCCTGTCTCGACGTGAAGTGACCGCGGAGCCGCCGCACACTGCGAGAAGAAACTGCTCATGCCTATCGAGCCGAGCCTCCGGATTTTTCCGCCCGACTGGACACAGCCGATGCCGCTGGCGGAGCTGTTCGGCAACGCGCAGCCCATTGAAATGGACCTGGGCTGCGGCAAGGGCCGCTTCCTCCTCGCGCGCGCCGCCGCGCATCCGGACGTGAATTTCTTCGGCGTGGACCGCATGCTGCGCCGCATCCGCAAGGTGGACAACCGGGCGCGCCGCCTCGGCCTGGTCAACATCCGGCTCCTGCGCATGGAGGGCTACTACGCCACCACCTACCTGCTGCCGCCGGAATCCATCCGCACGTGCTATATCTTTTTCCCCGACCCGTGGCCGAAGACGCGGCACCATGAGCATCGCCTCTTCAATCCGCGCTTCATGGATGCGCTCCACCGCGCGCTCGTGCCGGGCGGCGCGCTGCACTTCGCGACCGACCACCTGCCCTACTTCGCCGAGGTCCGCGCGCTGCTGCAAGCCGACCCGCGCTTCGCCGCGCTGGAGGCGTTCGTGCCCACGCCCGAGGAACAGACCGACTTCGAGCTCTACTACGTCAACCGCACCGCGATCGGCCGGTGCTCCTGCCAGAAGCGCGCGTGACGCTCGTTTAGCCGAGACCGGAACAATACGCTGTGACCGTTTTTCCTCGTCCTTCGTCCTCATCCTCGAAAGCCCCCTGCGCCACCGATCGAGGACGAGAACGATGAATGGGGCAGTCCCTGACAGAATGCTCAATAGGCTCAGGCCGGCCGGGAAATGGCGCGGCATCAGTCAGCCGGCAGCAGGTTCGCGGGATGGTCGCGCCGGTCCTGCAGTTCGCCGTGACAGAAAAGTTCGACGCGATAGCCAAAGAAGCGCGCGCTTTCGCCCGCTTGCCGCGCAGCCTGCTTCCGGAAATCGCGCGGGACAAGATAGCTCGCGCTGAACTCCAGGGGCGCCTCCGGCGTGCCGGGCAGCGCCGCGCGCAGGGGCGCCCCCGGCACCACCGCGCGCGACGGCGCGACGAACCCGGTTTTTTCGCCGCGGTCGAAGAACGTCACCACCACCTCGGTCGTAGCCGGGTCCAGCGGCGCAGGGCCGCGGGCCGCCACGGTGATGCGCAGCAGCCGCATCTCGTCATATTTCTCGCCCCCGAGCAGCTTTTGCGGCTCGAGTTCCAAGATGCGCGCGACCGGCTGTGCGGCACGCCGCAGGGTGGCTGGTGCGGGGTGGCTGGCGGCTGGTGTAGGAACCGGAGCGGCAACCGACGTGGCTGTCGGCATGCTGACCTCTGCCCGCTGCGCTCTGACTTCTGACTTCGGCTCTCTGCTCACTGGCGGCGGGCTTTTCTTTTCCGGCGGGGCAGAGAGCAACGCCTTGATCTTGACGATCTCGTCTGCGGCGCGCGCACGCAGGTCATCGTTCTGGGCAAGCTTCCGGATCTGCTGCCATTGCGTTAGGGCTTCGTTCTTCAGATTACGCCGCGCCAGCAGCTGCGCGCGCTCGATGATCGGCGGCAGAAACTCCGGCGCCAGATTCTGGATGGTCGCCAGTTCGCCGTCGAGTTCCTCAGGATCGAGCTGCGTCGCGCGCGCCATCGCCTTCGCAAACATCTTGCGCGCCTGCGCCAGGACCAGGTCATCCGCCGACAGCTCCGGGCTGGCGGCATTCGTCACCGGCGCCGGCGGCGGCGGCACGGGCACTGCGCGCGGCACCACCAGGTTCGTGATGACCTGCGGCGCGGGCGCCGGCAGCGCCGCCACATCGCGGTGCAAACGGGCCAGTTCGGCCTGCATCTGCTTCATTTCGTTGGAAAACGCGCTGCCAGCCGGAAGCGGGGGCGCCACCGCAACGCGAACGGGCGTGACGGTGGGTGCACTTGCGACCAGCGGCGGCACAGGTGGCGCGAACGCTGGGGGCGGCTGGACCAGATTGGTCGCTGTCGCAACGGCTGCGACCTGCGCGGTTTCCGTCAACGCAACCGGGGCGCTCACCACGGCCGGGGCCGGCGGCTTGATCGAAACCAGGAACAGGAAAATCATCTGCCCGGCCAGCAGCAGGCCCACGGCGAGCAGGGTCAGGCTCTGCAGCACACCGACCCGACGGCCGACGCGCTGCTCCGCCGATGCATGTCCACTGTTGAATTGCAGGACGTGCGGCCCGATCCCGATCAGATCACCATCGTGCAGGTCCGCCGTCGTGACCGCCTGCTGGTTGACGGACACGGCCGCCTCGTCGGCCAGGCGGCGCAGGCGCACGCCTCCCTCCGGCAGCTCTTCGAGCAGCACATGCTGCAAGGCGACCTCCGGCTCCGGCAGGCGCAGCGCGGCGTCCGGATGGCGGCCGAGAATCACCGGCCCCTGCCGGATGGCCACACGCCGGCCGCGCTGCGGCCCGCTCTGGAAAATCAAGCGATACATGGCAAAACGCGCTGAGTTTGGTCGAGCCGCCGCCCGGTCGCAAGCAGATTGTGCAGGGTTGACAAGCTGTAGGCCACGCGCCTACTTTCACCGCCACACGGAGCACTGCATGAGCGACACAATGTTTGAGGTCAATGCGCCGGGCGTGGATGTCGAGCAACTGGTCGCCGAGATCCGCGCCGCGGCCGAGAAAAAGATGGCCGAAGGCGTCTATGCCGACGCGCGCATCGCCCGCGCCGAACGGCTGAACCTCGGAAACCTCCGCGATGCCGATGAATTCCTGAATTTCTACCTCAAATGCCTGCGCGACGCCGCCTTCGTGGACATCTCCGACTTCCCGATCCGCGAGCGCCGCCGGTTCCTCGGGCCGGCGCTGGTCGCCCTGAAAAAGGTGATCTGGGGCCTGCTCAAGTTCTACACCTACCGCCTCTGGTCGCAGCAGAACCAGGTCAACGGCCTGCTCGTCACCGCGGTCGAGGGCGTGGACCAGAAATACGCCGCCAAGCTCCAGGAACTGGAACGCCGCGTCCAAACCCTGGAAAAACAGCTCGCCACGGATTCCCAGGCCGGGAAAGGCGCCTGATGCCACGCGCGGACCGCATCGCGTTCATCGCGCCGCGCTTTGCCGAGGGCGGCACGGTCGGCGGGGCCGAGACGCTGCTGAAGAACCTCGCCGACCACGCGGCCGCCGCCGGGCGGCGCGTCACCTTCCTGACCACCTGCGCGCAAAGCCATTTTTCGTGGGAAAACACGCTGCCGCCGGGGCGGCGCCAGGTCGGCAACCTCGACGTGCACTTTTTTCCGGTGGATGCCGACCGCGATGTCGGCGAATTCCTGCGGGTGCAGGCGCAGATCGACCGCGGCGGGCCGGTCTCCGCGCGCGACGAAGACATCTGGATCCGCAACAGCGTCAACAGCCGGGCGCTTTGCGCCTTCCTGAAGGACCACGGCGGCGAGTTCGACCGCATCCTCGCGGGGCCCTACCTCTTCGGTGTCACCTATCACGCCGCCCAGGTCTGGCCGGCCAAGACGCTGCTGGTGCCGTGCCTGCACGATGAGGTCTTCGCCTACCTCGACCTCATGCGCGGCATGTTCGGCAGCGTCGCCGGCTGCCTGTTCAACTCGGTGCCGGAGCGCGAGCTGGCGCGGCGCCTCTACGCGTTTCCCGATGCGAAGAGCGCGGTCGTCGGCATGGGGCTCGACGCGTTCGCAGCCGACCCGGCCGCCTTTGCCAAACGACACGGGCTGCACCAGCCCTACGTGATGTATGCCGGCCGCCGCGAGATGCTCAAGGGCACGCCACTGCTGTGCGCCTATCTCCATGCCTTCCGCGGACGGACCGGACGCGACCTTAAACTCGTCTGCACCGGCAGCGGCCCCATCGAGGCGCCGCCCGAATTTGCGGAGCACATCCTCGACCTCGGTTTCGTCAGCGAGCAGGAAAAGCGCGAGGCGATGGCTGGCGCGGTCGCCTTCGTCCACCCCTCGGTCAACGAGAGCTTCGGCATTGTGCTGCTGGAGGCCTGGCTCGCCGGCACGCCCGGCCTGGTCCACGCGCAGAGCGCCGTGCTGCGCTGGCAGTGTGCCGAATCCAACGGCGGCCTCTGGTTCCGGCACTATCCCGACTTCGAGGAGGCGCTGCTGCGCCTGCTCGACGAGCCCGCGCTGCGCCGCGCGCTCGGGCAAAACGGCCGCGCCTACGTGCAGCGCGCCTACGCCTGGCCCGCGGTCGAGCAGCGCCTGTTCCAAGCCTTGGACACCCCCGGATGAAGGCCATCCACCAACTGCAGGCCGGGTTCGCCAACGGCGACGCGATCAGCAATGAAGCGCTCGCGCTGCGGAAGATTTTCCGCAGCTGGGGGTTTGCGTCGGAGATTTTCTGCGAGACCAAGCGCATCCTGCCGGAGCTGCGCCGGGATGCGTGCGAGCTGGCGACCCTGCCCGCCGCCCTCCAGCCGGACGATATTGCGCTGCTGCACCTCTCCATCGGCTCGGCCGCCAACGAGCTGTTCCGCCAGCTGGGCTGCCGCAAGGCGCTGCTCTACCACAACGTCACGCCGCCGGAATTTTTCCGCGGCATGCAGGAACAGCTCGCGCACCAGCTCGCGCTTGGCCGCGAGCAGGCCCGCGCGCTCGCCGGCGTCGCGGAGGTCAACCTGGCCGACAGCGCCTTCAACGCCGCCGAACTGGAGGCGCTGGGCTATCCGCAGGCCGCCATCTTCCCGCTGGTGCTGGATTTCGAGCGCCTGCGCGGCGAGGTCAGCCGCGCGCGCCTGAACAAATACGCCGACGGGCTGACCAACATCCTGTTCGTCGGCCGCGGCGCGCCCAACAAGTGCCTCGACGATGTGCTGGCCGCGTTCCACTACTTCCAACGGTACGTCATGCCGGAGTCCCGCCTGATTCACGTCGGCGCCTATACCGGCCTGGAAGCCTACGAGGGCATCATCCGCACGCGCATCGGTGAATTTGGCCTGGCCAATGTGGAGCTGACGGGAAATCTGCCCCAGGCGGAGCTCAACGCCTGCTATCGGAGCGCGCACGTTTTTCTGAGCATGAGCGAGCACGAGGGCTTCTGCATCCCGCTGATCGAGGCCATGGTCCACGACGTGCCGGTCCTCGCCTACGCCGCCGGCGCGGTGCCGGAGACGCTCGCCGGCGCCGGCGTGCTGTTCACGGAGAAACGCTTCGACCTCGTCGCCGAGATGCTCGGCCGCCTCGTCCGCGATGCCGGCCTGCGCGATGCCGTGCTCGCCCGGCAGCGCGAGCGGCTCGACCTCTACGAGCAGCGCGATCTGGAAACCGAGCTGCGGGCGCACCTCGCGCCGCTGCTGGAGCCCCGGGGCTGAACGCATGCCTGCGATTCATCAACTTGTGGCCGGCTTCAGCCTGGGCGACGCCATCAGCAACGAGGCCCGCCTGCTGCGCCGCCTGTTTCAAAGCTGGGGCTCCGCGCCGGAGATCTTCAGCGAGCGCCAGCGCATCCTGCCCCAGTTGCGCCGCGAGGCGCGCGACGCCGCGACCGCGGCACAGCTGGTCCGGCCCGGCGATGTCGTCCTGCTCCATCTCTCCATCGGCTCGCCGGTCAACGAGCTCTTCCGGCAGCTGGCCTGCCGCAAGGCGCTGCGCTACCACAACATCACCCCGCCGGAATTCTTCGAGAACTTCTCCGCGCCGGTCGCCCGGCAGCTCCGCGCGGGCCGCGAGCAGCTCCAGGCCCTCGCCGGCGCCGCGCCGGTCAATCTCGCCGTCAGCGAGTTCAACGCCGCCGAGCTGCGCGCGCTGGGCTATGGCGCGGTCAGCGTGCTGCCCCTGGTGCTCGACCTCGGCCAGCTGCGCGGCGCGGCCGATGCGGCCGCGCTGGCGAAATACGACGACGGCCGCGTCAACATCCTGTTCGTGGGCCGCGGCGCGCCCAACAAGCGGCTCGAGGATGTGCTCGCCGCCTTTCATTATTTCCAGCGCTACGTCGAGCCGCAGTCGCGGCTGATCCACGCCGGCTCCTACGCCGGCCTGGAGCGCTACGGCGCGCTGATCTTCACGCGCATCCGCGAGCTGCAGCTGGCGCATGTCGAGCTGACCGGCTCGCTCCCGCAGGCGGAGCTCAACGCCTGCTACCGGAGCGCCAGCGTCTTCCTCTGCATGAGCGAGCACGAGGGCTTTTGCATCCCCCTGCTCGAGGCGATGGCCCACGACGTGCCGGTCCTCGCCTACGCCGCCGGCGCGGTGCCGGAGACGCTCGCCGGCGCCGGCGTGCTGTTCAAGGAAAAGCGTTTCGACCTGGTGGCCGAGATGCTCGGCCGGCTCGCGCGCGACGCCGCCCTGCGCGCCAGCGTCCTCGCCCGGCAACGCGAGCGGCTCAACCGCTACGAGCAGCGCGACCTCGCGACCGAACTCCGCGCGCTGCTCGCGCCGCTGCTGCAACCGGCCGCGTCGTGAACCAGGCCGGAGGCCGGCCGGTCGCGATGCTTGCGGGCCTGGACGCGGCCTTCTTCCGAACCGCTCACGCCTCTGCTCCTCATTTGTCGGACCGCTTTCCAAGCCTTGGAAAAACTGGGCGTTCGCCTTCCAATCATTGGAAAAGCGCGAGCGTCAGCAGCACGGCGAGCAGGATGTTCTTGGGCTTCGCGGGCGGCGGAACGGGCTTCTCCAGCGGCCGCGGGGCGAAGTCCGCGCACGAATCGGTGGACTCGACCTCACGCCGGTGCCGCGCGCACCATTGCCGGAAGGGGTTGATCGTGTAGTTGACGCAGTGGCCGCAGAGCTTTTCGGCTTCGCCACCCTGGAAGATTTCGATCTTCGGCGGGCGGTCGTCGCCGAAGAGGTCGGGCTTTGGCGGCGCGGCGGCGGGCACCTCGGCGTCGCCAAAGACATGGCCGCAGGCGGCGCAGGTGGTTTCCTCGCCGACCTTCGTGAACCCGTCGTATTTCGGCTTCCGCAACAGCAGGCTCATGCGCCCGCAGGCGGGACAGGCGGCCTCGGCTGGTTTAACAGCACTCATGGACCAACTACACATCAGAGGGGGCGGTTCGTCAAGGGGATGATTTTCTCCGCTTGCATTTTCGGGGCGCAACGCTAGTGTTTGCGGCGACGAAGCGTGTCTTCGGGGCAAGGTGCGCGCCGGCGGGAGAAATCGCCGGAGCAATTCCTGACCGGCGGTTTAGCCCGCGAGTCCTTCACTGAAGGACTGACACGGCGCCCCCGATGAAAAATCGGGGTCCGTGGCCGACAGTAAAGTCTGGATGGAAGAAGGCACTCTCCGCCGGATTTCCGGCAGTGCGGCCCCGAAGATTTTTCTTCGGGGTATTTTTTTGTGAAAAAACAGACACACACACACGGGCCGAAATCGGAAGGCTTCCGCACGGTCGCCGAGGCGATCAAGTGCTACCGGCGCGGCGGGCTGATCGTAGTTGCCGACGATGCGAAGCGCGAGAACGAGGGCGACCTGCTGTGCGCCGCCTCCAAGATCACGCCGGAGAAGATCAACTTCATGGCCCGCCACGGGCGCGGGCTGATCTGCGTCGCGCTGGCGGCGGAGCAGCTGGCGCGGCTGAACATCAAGCGCGCCAGCGTGCGCGGCGGCGGCAAATTCAGCACGGCATTCACGGAATCGGTCGACGCGGCGCACGGTGTCAGCACAGGCATCAGCGCCTATGACCGGTCCCACACCATCCGCCTGCTCGTCTCCGACAAATCCACCCCGGACGATTTCCTCTCGCCGGGCCACGTGTTTCCGCTGGAGGCCGTCGTGGGCGGCGTGCTGCGGCGCGCGGGCCACACCGAGGCCGCGGTGGACCTGGCGCGGCTCGCGGGCCTCACGCCCGGCGGCGTCATCTGCGAGATCATGCGCGAAGACGGCCACATGGCGCGCCTGCCGGAGCTGCGCGCGTTTGCCAAGCGGCACCACCTGCCGCTGATCACCGTGGCGGACCTGATCGCCTACCGCCGCCAGACCGAGCGGCTCATCGAATGCGAGCGGATCGTGCAGCTGCCGACGGAGTACGGCCCGTTCGAACTGCACCTCTACCGCGACCTGCCGAGCGGCCAGCACCACCTCGCGCTCGTGCGCGGCGCGCCGGCCGACCAGCCGGCGGCGCTGGTGCGCGTCCACAGCGAGTGCCTGACCGGCGACGTGTTCGGCTCCCAGCGCTGCGACTGCGGCAAGCAGCTGCAGGCCGCCATGCAGGCGATCGCCAAGGAAGGCCACGGCGTGCTGTTGTATATGCGGCAGGAAGGCCGCGGCATCGGGCTGGCGAACAAGATCCACGCCTACGCGCTGCAGGAGCGCGGGCTCGACACCGTCGAGGCCAACCGGAAGCTCGGCTTCGATGCCGACCTGCGCGACTACGGCATCGGCGCGCAGATCCTGGGCGACCTCGGCCTGCGCCGCATCCGGCTGATGACGAACAATCCGCGCAAGATCATCGGCTTGAGCGGCTACGGCCTGCAGGTGGCCGAGCGCGTGCCGCTGGTACTGCCGCGTACCGCGCACAACCAGCGCTATTTGGAAACCAAGAAGAACAAACTCGGCCACATGCTGTGAAGAACCGGAACGCAGCCGGGCCCCGCGCCCGGCCGCGCGGAAGCAAGAACAGGAGAAGGACATGAGCTACAAGGAAATCGGCGGGACCCTGGAAGCCAAGGGCCTCAAGTTCGGCATCGTCGTCGCACGCTTCAACGACTTCCTGACGCGCCAGCTGCTGGCCGGCGCGTTGGATTGCTTCAAGCGCCACGGCGCCAAGGAGGAGGACGTCACCGTCATCTGGGTGCCGGGCTCCTACGAAATCCCCTTCGCGACGCAGCAGCTCGCGCGCAACGGCAAGGTCAGTGCCATCGTCGCGCTCGGCGCGGTGATCCAGGGCGCGACGCCGCATGCAGGGCTGATCAACGCGCAGGTGGCGCGTGCCCTCGGCGGCATCGCCTTGCAGACCGGCGTCCCGGTCATCGACGGCGTGATCGCCACCGAGACCCTCGAACAGGCGATCGAGCGCAGCGGCACCAAGGCCGGCAACCGCGGCTGGAGCGCCGCGCAGTCGGCCATCGAAATGGCGAACCTCGCCAAGATCCTGTGACCCACCTATGAGCAGCCGACATGATGCCCGCCTCTGGGCGGTCCAGTTCCTGTTCCAGCGCGACTTCAACGACACCGAAGTGGAGGCCGCGTTCGCGGAGTTCTGGCCGGAACGCAAGGCCAACGCGAACGCCCGGATCTTCTCCGAGGGACTCGTCCGCGGTGTCGAGCTTTACCGCGCCGAGATCGATACGCGCCTGCGCAAGTACGCCGAGCACTGGAGCCTGGAACGCATGGGCGCGGTGGACCGCAACATCATGCGCGTCGCGCTGTACGAGATGATGTTCTGCAAGGACATCCCCCCGGTCGTCTCCATCAACGAGGCCGTGGATCTCGCCAAGGAATTGAGCGGCCGCGAGTCCGGCAAGTTTGTCAACGGCATCCTGGACCGTGCGCGCCAGGACATCGAGCGCCCCGCGCGCGTCCCGGACAAGAAGAACAAGCCGAATGGTTAAGGGCAAATGGATGATGGCTGATGCATGCGGAGACCACAGCTAAGGAAGATGATCGGCTCAGGGCCACCTTTCTCCATCCACCGTTTACCATCAACCAGCGGCCCTCCACCCTCAACCATCTTCCATCCACCATTCACCCTTCTCTGTCCCCCAAGGCTTCCTCCCATGGCTAACTGGCTGTCAGCCCTCTCCCGCACGCGCAAGCTGTTTGCCGCCACATTATCCAAGCTCTGGAGCGGCGGCGCGCCGGAGGGCGTGACGCTCGACGAGCTGGAGGAAAATCTGCTGCGCGCCGATGTGCCCGTTCCGCTCGTCGGCGAACTGATGGAGCATCTGAAGCGCGAGGCGCGCCACGGGGGCCCCGCGGCCGTCGCCGTCCTGCGCCGCCAATTGCTGGCCGCGCTCGGCCAGCATGCCGGCTTCGCCTGGGCCGCCGTCGCCAAGCCCTGCGCCATCCTCATCGTCGGGGTCAACGGCTCCGGCAAGACCACCACCTGCGCCAAGCTCGCGCACCTCGCCCGGAACCACGGGCAGCAGGTGCTGCTGGGCGCGGGCGACACTTTCCGCGCTGCCGGCGTCGAGCAGCTCAAATGGTGGGCGAACCACCTGCACTGCGACATCGTCGCCGGCGCGGCCGGTGCGGATGCCGCCGCGGTCGCGTACGATGCCGTCGCCGCCGCGCAGGCGCGCGGCTCCGACGTGCTGCTGCTCGACACCGCCGGCCGCATGCATACCAAGTCGCCGTTGATGCAGGAATTGCAGAAGGTTGCCGGCGCCCTCGCCAAGAAGATGCCCGGCGCGCCCCACGAGGTCTGGCTCGTGCTCGACGCCACGCTCGGCCAGAACGCCATCTCGCAGGCGCGCCAGTTCCACGCCGCCATCCCGCTGACCGGCGCGATCATCGCCAAGGTGGATGGCTCCTCGAAAGCCGGCTTTGTCTTCGCCGTCGCCAAGGAGCTCGGCGTGCCGGTCCGCTTCATCGGCCTCGGCGAAGGCGAGGACGACCTGCAGCCGTTCGAGGCGGAGAAATTTGTGAACGCCCTGCTCGGGGAAGAACAGGGCCCGGCCTGACCGTAGGGGCGCAGGCTTGCTGCGCCCACTGTGCAAGGCAACAGAACAAACGG